>DATFPD010000549.1:0-5356 GCA_035265005.1 Gemmatimonadaceae bacterium
GCGGTCGGCCATCGCGTCGTAGGGGAGCGGCGGCGCCGCCGTCAGGCCGCCCGCCGGCGGCTGCCGCCGCACCTCCCGCCGCGGCTCCCGCCGCAGCGCCCGCCCGGCCAGCGCGCCGGTGTACCGGCCGTCCTCCACCGCCACCGTGCCGTTGACGAGCACCCAGCGCATCCCCTCGGCGAGCAGCTCGGGCTGCTCGTAGGTCGCGCGGTCGCGCACCCGCGCCTCGTCGAACACGATCACGTCGGCGAGCCGCCCCTCGCGCAGGTGGCCGCGGTCGCGGAAGCCGAAGGTCTCGGCGGCGAGCGCCGAGCTGGCGCGCACCGCGGCGGGGAGGGAGAGGACGTGTCGCTCGCGGACGTACACGGCGAGCTTGCGCGGGAAGGTGCCGTACTTGCGCGGGTGGCCCGCCGAGCCGTCGGAGCCGGTCATCACCCACGGCTCGCGCATCAGCCGCTCGATGTCGCGCTCGTCCATGTTGAACGACGCGACCGACGCGTCGCCCGCGCGCAGGATGTCGAGCGCCGCCGCGACCGGCGCGACGTTGCGCGCGCGCGCGACCTCGCCCAGCCGCCGCCCGACGAGCGACGTGTCGCGCGAGCGCGTGATGAGCAGCGCGTCGGCGCCGCCGCGGCGGCGGAGGTTCTCCTCCATGTCGCGCACCAGGCGCGCGCGCGTGGCCGGGTCCGACATCCGCCAGAGCAGCGAGTCGCGCCCGCCGACCTCCGCCCACCGCGGGAGGAGCGAGGCGCCCACCGAGCTTCCGGAGGCCGTGTACGGGTACTGGTCGGCGGTTACGCGCTGCCCGGCGGCGCGGGCGGCGCGCACGAGGGCGATCACCGAGTCGCTCCGCCCCCACACGTCCGCGCCGAGCGCCTTCACGTGCGAGATGTTCACCGCGAGCCCGCCGTCGCGGCCGATGCGGATCGCCTCCGCGACCGCGCCCAGGAGGCCGCCGGGTGTGTACGAGCTCTCGTCGCGCAGGTGGCTGTCGTAGACGCCGCCGTAGCGCGCCGCGACGCGCGCCAGCGCGATGACCTCGTCCGTGGCGGCGTAGCTCCCCGGCGCGTAATAGAGCCCACTCGACAGGCCGAGCGCGCCGCCCTCCATCGCGCGCACCACCGCGGCCTCCATGGCGCGCATCTGCTCGGGCGTCGGCGCGGCGTCGGCCATCCCCATCACCGACCGGCGCACCGTCCCCTGCCCCACGTAGAGCGCGGCGTTGGTGCCGATCCCCCGCTCCTCCCACTGCCGCATCGTCCCGGCCACGTCCAGCGGGCCGCCGCCGTCGTTGCCGGTGATGACCGTGGTCACCCCCTGCATGAGGTACGCGACGTTCGCGTGCCGCGCGACCGAGGAGAGGTCCTCGAGCGTGTGCGTGTGCGGGTCGATGAAGCCGGGCGCGACGACGAGACCGCGCGCGTCGATCGTGCGCGTGCCGGCGACCCGCGCGCGCGCCGCGTCGCCCACGAACGCGATCCGGTCGCCCGCGATCCCGACATCGGCCGCGTAAGGCGCCCCGCCCGACCCGTCCACCACCGTGCCGCCGCGGATGAGGATGTCGACCGTGCGCGAGGGGGCGGCGTTCTGCGCGCCTTGCGACCGCGCGCAGGCGAGCATTACGAGAGAGAGCGCGAAGAGAGAGAGTCTGATCATGGTCGAGGATCTCGGTCGGGATACTTCCGAGAAATCGACCACAGAGACACAGAGGACACAGAGGAAGTGCACACGCGAGGGAGTCCCTCGACGCTCGTCATCATCTCGTCCCGAGAGAGGGACGCTCTCCCGTGTGCACTTCCTCTGTGTCCTCTGTGTCTCTGTGGTCGATTTCAACGCCGCTCCCCGAGGGCGGGTGCTCGCAGCGGCGGCTGAAGGCGTTGATCGTCGCGGCGAGCCAGACGGCGCCGATCAGCACGCCGGCGATCACGTCGGTCGGCCAGTGGACGCCGAGGTAGAGGCGGGAGAAGAGGCTCACGGCGAGCATCGCCGCGACGACGGCGTAGGGCCAGCGCCAGCCGCGCTCACGGTGCAGGAGCACGGCGATCGTGAACAGGACGGCGACGCCGGCGATCGCGTGGCCGCTCGGGTACGACGACCACGCGAACTGCCCGCGCTTCTCCCACAGGTCCGGGCGCGGGCGGTCGAACACCCACTTGAGCGCGGGGTTGAGCGTGTAGGCGCCCAGCTCCACGACCAGGAGATGAAGCGCCAGGTCGCGGCGGCGCGGGCGGCGGATGAAGGCGAGCCAGGCGGAGATGAGAATGACTGCCGGCAGCAGCGTCAGGTTCGTGGCGAGCCACGGCGTGACGTAGACGACCGCGTCGAGCCAGCGCGGGAGGTCGACGCGGAAGCTCTCCATGAGCGAGCGCTCCCACGCCAGCCCGTCGTGCCAGCTCCCGAAGCGCTGCAGCGACCAGCCGAAGGTGGCGCCGACCACGAACGCGCACACGTAGCCGATCGCCAGCCACGCCGCGACGCGGCGCCACCGGTAGTGGTGCCGCAGGCCGCCGGCGCCTGTCGGGAATCGTTCGGCGTGCTCGCGCTGGTCCACCCCCATCCGCCCTCCTGCGTCGGTTGCCGTCCGCGTGCGAACCCAAAAGTAGTCGGCAGACATCCCCACGGCACGACCCGTGCTTTCTCGGAACACATGAAGGACACAGCAGCACGCGGCGCCGTTTCACGCGCCGAGGCGCGCACGCTCCTCGCGCGACAGTTCGGCCACAGAGATTTCCACAAAGGGCAGTGGGAGCCGATCCAGCAGGTGCTGGCCGGGCGCGACGCCATCGTCGTCATGCCGACGGGGAGCGGGAAGTCGCTCATCTACCAGTTTCCCGCCACGCTGCTCCCCGGGCTGACGGTCGTCGTCAGCCCGCTGATCGCCCTGATGAAGGACCAGCACGACAAGCTGCTGGCGCAGGGCGTGGACGCGGTGGCGATGCACTCCCACCTGAACGCCGCCGAGGCGCGCGAGGCGCACCGCCAGATCGAGGACGGGGAGGGGTGCATCCTCTACCTGACCCCGGAGCGGTTCAAGGACCGCGACTTCTTCGAGCGGCTGCTGACGCGCACGGTGAGCCTGTTCGTGGTCGACGAGGCGCACTGCGTGAGCCAGTGGGGGCACGACTTCCGCCCGGACTACCTAACGCTGGGCTCGATCGTCCAGCGGCTCGGGCGGCCGCCGGTGCTGGCGCTGACCGCGACCGCCACCGAGGAGGTCCGGCTCGACATCGTGCGGCAGCTCGGGATGCGGGACCCGCACGTGACCGTCACCGGCTTCGCGCGCCCCAACCTGCGGTTCGAGGTGCGGCGCACGGTCAACAACACGTACAAGGACAAGGCGCTCGAGGACATCCTCGAGTCGACCGAGGGGACGGGGATCATCTACGTCGCCACGGTGAAGGAGGCGGAGCGGCTGCACGCGCAGCTCGCGGAGCGCTTCCCGGTGGGGATCTACCACGGGAAGATGGCGTCCGCCGACCGCAAGGAGACGCAGGACCGCTTCATGGCCGACGGGTACAAGGCGATCATCGCCACCAACGCCTTCGGCCTGGGGATCGACAAGCAGGACATCCGGTTCGTGGTGCACTACCACTTCCCGGGCTCGGTCGAGGCGTACTACCAGGAAGCCGGCCGCGCCGGCCGCGACGGGAAGCCGGCCGTCTGCACGGTGCTCTACCGCGTGGAGGACAAGCGCATCCAGAGCTACTTCCTCGGCGGGAAGTACCCCGAGGTGGAGGAGGCGGCGAAGGTCGCGCTGCTGCTGGAGCAGTACCCGCCGCGCACGCCGGTGCCGATCGACGAGCTGGCCGAGCGCTCGGGCGTCGCGCACCGCAAGACGCGCATCGTGCTGATGCTCCTCAAGCGCCACGGCCTGGTGCGCGAGTACCGCGGCGGCACCTGGGAGCGCCTCGCCGACCGCCTGACGCGGGTGGACCTGAGCGCCGACCTCACCGACTACGAGGAGCGCCGCGCCCGCGACCAGGAGAAGCTCACCGCCATCGTCCGCTTCTGCCAGACCGCCACCTGCCGCACCCGCTTCATCCTCGAGTACTTCGGCGAGACCGACGTCGACGTCGACTGGACGTGCGACAACTGCGACGCCTGCGACGAGATGAAGAAGTGGGAGGCGAGGAGACGGGTGAAGGAGGCGGCCGTCGCGTAAGTGCGGGGTGCGGGATGCGAGAGGGGCCTCGGGAAGCTGTAGGCACTTGATTCATCAAGCGCTCGCCTCCCGAGGCCCCTCTCGCATCCCGCACCTTCGCCATGCTCAGGCATGGGACCCTATTCTCGGGCCCGATCGTACAGCCGCAGGGCATAGATGATGGATTCCGCCGCACCGCGAACTCGCTCGTCGGCGTCGCTACGCGACAGCAGATCGAGCGACTGACGAATCGCCTGCGCATCGGCAGCCGTCAACGGCTGGGGGCCGTCGGGAGCATAGGGGTGCCCGATATGAGGCAGGTTGCGGCCCTGGACCAGGCCACCGATGACCGGCGGTGGCTCCAGATCGCTCCACTCGAGCAGCAGGTGCGGGTCGCCGTATATCGCCAGGATTCGCAAGGCGGCCAGACGGACGAGCTGCGGACGAGCCGGGTCGGTCGCGACGGCGGTGACCGCATCGAGGATGCGCCTGTCGCGCACGTAACTGGCGCCCACCAGCGCGCTCAACCGGCCAGTGTCGGCCGGTGCGTTGCGCCAGAGGTATGCGGCCACGGTAGCCCCCTCCTCCGTACACCGCACGGCGAGGTGAAGCGCCGGCGCGAAGCCCGGGGCGTCCACGCCACGCTCGACGGTGCGCCTCGCCTCCACGCAGCGCCGAACAGCGGCCGCGCGATTCGCTAGGTCGATCGAATCGAGCGCGGTCGAGTCGCCGGCCCGCTGCCCCCACGCTGAAGCCGCGGCCAACAGCTGCAGCCCGGCAGTAAGGGAGAACGCAGTCCGTGTATGCTTGATCACGCTCTAAAGGCGACCGATCTGGCGCCCCGGTGTGTTACAACAGCCATTCTCGGCAATCCGTCCTAGCTCTCGCGCACGCGCCCCCCGCCTGCGTCGATGGGGAGCCGCGCAATGCGCTTACTAGGACGACCGATCGGCAGAGGCGGTCACGCCGGCACCGGGCGCCCACCCTGCATGGCAACCATTACGAGAGCCTGGTATACTAAGAATTAGCATAGTCACCCGAGCCGCGCATGGAACCTGACGCCCTCCTCCCGCTCAAGCCCGTCGACTTCCTGGTCCTCCTCGTCCTCGCCGACGGCGAGCGCCACGGGTACGGGATCGTACAGGACATCGAGGCCGAGAGCGGGGGGAGCGTGCGGCTGCTGCCGGGCAACCTCTACACCGTGCTCGGGCGGCT
>DATFPD010000550.1:0-10721 GCA_035265005.1 Gemmatimonadaceae bacterium
CCCGCCGACCGGGACGCGAGTCACGACACTTGACGTTCTTAACTGAACGATTAATTTAACTGAACGATCAACCAGTACCATGACCCCGCCCGAGACTGCACGAGCAGACACAGCCGCGGCCACCGCGGCGACCGCCAGCACTCGCGACGCCATTCTGGACGCCGCGGAGCGCACCTTCGCCAGCCGCGGCTTCACCGCGACGACGATCAAGCACCTCGCCGCCGAGGCGGGGGTCAACACGGCGCTGCTCTACTACTACTTCGCCGACAAGGAGACGCTCTACCGCGAGATGCTCCGGCGGCTGGTGACCCGCTTCGCCGCGCAGCTCAGCCAGCAGATGCAGGGTGCGGCGTCGCCCGAGGAGGCGCTGCGGCGCTTCTCCGCCATGCAGGCCGAGGTCCTGATCGACGTGCCGCATCTGCCCACGCTGCTCGTCCGCGAGCTGGTGGACTTCCACGCCGAGCACGCCGAGGAGCAGATCGCGCACATCGCCGCGACCGCCTTCAAGACGCTCTGCGGCGTCATCGAGCGCGGCCAGCGCGAGGGGCGCTTCCGCACCGATCTCGACGCGCGCTTCGCCGCGATCTCGGTCGTGTCGCAGGTGGCCTACATGGGGATCGCCCGCCCGGCGGTCGGCATCCTCCTCGGCGGGGGACTGGGCAGCGTGACCCCCGAGATGATGCGCGACTTCGCCCGGCACGCCGCCGACTTCACCCTCGCCGCCCTCGCGGCGCCCAAACCCGCGCCGCGTAAGGCGAGTCGAAAGGGACGCAAATGAGAATTGACCACAGAGGACACAGAGGACGCGGAGGGAGCGCCCCTACAACGGGCAGGCAGGAGTCTTTGCTGGCGCCGGCCCGGCCTCGGCGCGCCCCCTCTGTGTCCTCTGTGCCCTCTGTGGTCCATCTGCTGTTCGCTCTCCTGACATTGGCGTTAGGGTGCCGGCGGGACGGTGACGGCGGGGAGGGCGAGATCGAGGCGACCGGGACGGTCGAAGTGGTCGAGGTGGACGTGGCGGCGCCGGTGCCGGCGCGGGTGGCGGAGGTGCGGGCGCGCGAGGGGGACGTCGTGCGGCGCGGCGACACGCTGGCGATGCTCACCCAGCCGACGCTGCGCGCCGACATCGAGGCGCGGCGCGCGCGCGTGGCGGCGGCCGAGGCGGCGCTGCGCGAGCTGGAGAACGGCGCCCGCCGCCCCGAGCTGGAGCGCGCCGAGGCCGAGCTGCGCGTGGCCCAGGCCGAGGCGGTCCGCACGGCGCGCGACGCCGAGCGCTACGCCACGCTCGAGAAGTCGCAGGCGATCAGCCGGCAGCAGTACGACGCGGCGCGCGCGGCCGCCACCCAGGCGGCGGGGCGGCGCGACGCGGCGCGCGAGGCGCTGCGGCTGCTCCAGCAGGGCGCGCGCCCCGAGCGGGTGCAGGGGGCGCGCGCCGAGGTGGAGAACGCGCGCGCCGCGGTGGCGGCGGCGCAGGCGACGGCGAGCGACCTCGTGCTCGTCGCCCCGGAGCCGGGCACAGTCCTCCGGCGCCACGCCGAGCCCGGCGAGGTGCTCGGCGGCGGCGAGCCGGTGCTGACGATGGGCGTGACCTCGCGCCCGTGGGTGCGCGTGTACGTGTCGCAGCTCGCGCTGCCGCGCCTCGCCGTCGGGCAGCCCGCGGTCGGGACGCTCGACGGCCTCCCCGGGCGCCGCTTCGCCGGCCGCGTCGTGCAGATCAACGACCGCGCCGAGTACACGCCGCGCGTCGCGCTCACCGAGGAGGAGCGCGCCGATCTGATGTTCGGCGTGAAGGTGGAGTTCGACGACACGACCGGCGTGATGAAGGCGGGGCTGCCGGTGACAGTACGGCTCGGGATGGGGGATGGGGGAAGGGGGATGAAAGACGCGGCCGTCGCGGAACGGGGCGCCGCCGAGCGGTCACGATGATGCCTACTGAGGCCGCTCATCCCCATCCGCCCGCCGGAGGCGGGCACCCGCCCATTCCCCATCCCGGCAGTCTCGCCGTCGAGACGCATGCGCTCACGCGCACCTTCGGCGCGCTGGTCGCGGTGGACCATCTCGACCTCGGCATCGAGCGCGGGGAGGTGTTCGGGTTTCTGGGGCCGAACGGCTCGGGGAAGACGACGACCATCCGCATACTCTGCGGGCTGCTGCGGCCGACGTCGGGGGAGGCGACGGTGGTGGGGTACGACGTGGCGCGGGAGCCGGAGCTCGTCAGGCAGAGCATCGGCTACATGTCGCAGAAGTTCGGGCTGTACGAGGACCTGACGGTCGCCGAGAACCTGGACTTCTACGCCGCGATATACGGGTTGTTGGGCGTCGAGCGGCGCGAGCGCTGCGCCCAGCTGCTCGACGAGCTGGGGCTGACGCCGCGGGCGCGGCAGCTGGTGGGGACGCTGAGCGGCGGGTGGAAGCAGCGCGTCGCCCTGGCCTGCGCCACCGCGCACCGCCCGCAGATGCTCTTTCTGGACGAGCCCACGGCCGGCGTGGACCCGGCGGCGCGCCGCACCTTCTGGGAGCTGATCTACGACCTCGCCGGAGGCGGGATGACGGTGCTGGTGACGACGCACTACATGGACGAGGCCGAGCGCTGCCAGCGCCTGGCGTTCCTCTCGCGCGGCCGGCTGATCGCGCTCGGGACGCCGCGGGAGATCCCGGGGCAGTTCGGGCTGCCGTCGCTGGAGGAGGTGTTCATCGAACTGCAACGGCGGGATGAGGGGGATGCGGGACGCGGGACGCGGGATGACGTACCTCGGGAAGTCCCATCCCGCATCCCGCATCCCGCATCCCCCGGCTCCGCGGAGGGCCGGCCATGAGCGCACTGCAACGCCTCCGCCGCTCCCTCTTCTGGCCCGTGCTCCGCAAGGAGTTCATCCAGATGCGGCGCGACCGGCTGACGCTGGCGATGATCCTCGTCATCCCGGTGCTGCAGCTGGTGCTGTTCGGGTACGCGATCCGCACGGAGGTGCGCCACCTGCCGACGGTGGTGCTCGACGAGTCGCGGAGCGCGAGCAGCCGCGCGCTGGTGCAGGTGATGGAGCAGACGCAGAACTTCGACATCGTCGGCACGGTGGGGAGCCGCGAGGAGCTGCGCGAGCGGATCGAGAGCGGGCGGGCGCGGGCGGCGATCGTCGTGCCGCCCTCGTTCGACACGGACCTGCGGCGGCGCGGGCGCACGGCGCAGGCGCAGGTGATCGTGGACGCGGCCGACCCGATGGCCTCGGCGGCGGCGATCTCGGGCGCTGCGCTCGCGGCCACCGTGCACGCGGCGGCGCTCACCGGCGCCGACCGCCGGGACCCGCCGCTCGAGGTGCGGGTGCGGCCGTGGTACAACCCGGCGCTCCGCAGCGCGGTCTACATCGTCCCCGGGATCGTCGGCGTGCTGCTCACGCTCACGATGCTGCTGATCACGAGCATGGCGATCGTGCGCGAGCGCGAGCGCGGGACGCTGGAGCAGCTCATCGTCACGCCGGTGGGGAAGACGAGCCTGGTGCTGGGGAAGATCGTCCCGTTCATCCTCGTCGGCTACGCGCAGATGACGAACGTGCTCCTCCTCGGCAAGCTGCTGTTCGACGTCCCGGTCCGCGGGAGCGTCGTGCTGCTCTACGCGATCACCTTCCTCTTCATCGTCGCGATGCTGGCGCTCGGCCTGCTGGTCTCGACCCTCGCCAGCAACCAGGCGCAGGCGATGCAGATCGGCTTCTTCCTGCTCCTCCCCAACATCCTGCTCTCGGGCTTCATGTTCCCCCGCGAAGCGATGCCGGCCCCGGCCCAGTGGCTCGGCGCCGCGCTGCCGCTGACCTACTACCTGACGGTGCTGCGGGGGATTCTGCTGAAGGGAGTGGGCTTCGAGTACCTGTGGCGCGAGACGCTGATACTGGCGGGGGTGTCGGTGCTGCTGATCGGCCTGAGCGTGCGGAGGTTTGCGAAAACGATCGACTGAACGGGACGCGGGACGCGGGACGCGGGACGTTGGACGTTGTTCCCTCATCACGCCCCACGGCGCAGGGCTGAGATCAGCCCCCGGAGCATGGCTCCCACGTGACCGGAGGTGGTCAACAAGGCTGACAACTCGGCTTGGTTGACGTATCCTAAGTCGCTCGCGATGATGAGTTGAGTCTCCACCTCCATCAGCGACCCGTGTGCTGTCGAGAGCTGGCGGATGTAGGTTGCGCGGTATCCGCTGCCATTGCCTTCGGCGATGTTCGACGGTACCGCCACGGCGGCGCGGCGCACCTGTGAAGTGAGGCCAAATCGCTCCTCCCAGGGGAAGCGCGAGGTAGCTCGGTATACGTCGCGTACGAACCAGCGCGCTTTCTGCCACACTTCCAGATCTAGGTAGGTCTGAATTGACACCGGTAGAAGCTCCGACCAGAGTGTGGCTCCACGGTACGACGACGCGTCAGCGCAGCGTCACCGAGATGCGAGTCGACCACGGCCTCGTCCCGCGTCCCGCGTCCCGCGTCCCGCGTCCCAGCCGCGCCTGACGGGGGACGAGAAGCGTGACCGAAACCGCGACCCCGCCGGCACGACCCGCGGACCTCATCTCCCTCCAGGAAGGCCTCGCCGGCCGGTATACGGTCGAGCGGGAGGTGGGGCGCGGGGGGATGGGGGTGGTGTACCTGGCGCGCGACCTGGCGCTGGAGCGGCTGGTGGCGATCAAGGTGCTGCCGCCGCAGTTCGCCACGCAGCGCGACCTGCGCGACCGGTTCATTCGCGAGACGCGCACGGCGGCGGGGCTGTCGCACCCGAACATCGTGCCCATCCACGCGGTGGAGGAGGGGCAGGGGCTCGTCTACTACGTGATGGGCTACGTGGACGGCGAGACGCTGGCGCAGCGGGTGCGGCGCGTCGGGCCGATGCCGGTGGCGGACGTCGTGCGCGTCCTCCAGGAAGTGGCGTGGGCGCTGTCGTACGCGCACGGGCGCGGGATCATCCACCGCGACGTCAAGCCGGACAACATCCTGGTCGAGCGCGCGACGGGGCGGGCGTTCGTGCTCGACTTCGGCATCGCGCGCGTGCAGACGGCGGCGACCATGACCTCGCTCGGCGAGTCGCTCGGGACGCCGCAGTACATGAGCCCCGAGCAGGCGGCCGGCGAGCGCGTGGACGCGCGGAGCGACCTGTACTCACTCGGCATCGTCGCCTTCTACGCGCTCACCGGGAAGCTGCCGTTCGACGCGCAGGGGGTGCAGGCGATTCTAGCGATGCACATCACCAAGCCCGCGCCGCCGGTGGCCTCGGCGCGCCCCGGGCTGCCGCCGCGCCTGGCCGAGGCGGTGGACCGGCTGCTGGCGAAGGACCCGGCGCAGCGCTTCTCGACCGGCGAGGAGTTCGTCACCGCCATCCAGGGCGCGCAGGGGGCGGCGGCGGTCCAGATCGCGCCGCAGGTGCGCAACTTCCAGCGGATCGGCGAGCAGAGCGCGGTCCAGCTCCTCACCGTCACGCTGCTCCTCCTGGCGCTGACGAGCGAGATCTGGCGGCGGCCGGAGATGATCCCCGTCCTCTGGCTGATCTACGTCGTCATCTTCCTGGCGCAGCTGCGGATGCGCGCGCGCTCGCTGATCGAGGAGGGCTTCGGCTACGACGACGTGCGGGCGGCGTTCGAGAGCGACGCCAAGCTGCGCCGCGAGGAGGCCGAGGTCGAGCTGGCGCGCCGGGCGCGCGCGCCGCAGGGCCGCGGGTGGCTGTGGTGCGTGCTGGGCGGCGTCGCGAGCGTCGCGGTCGCGCTGGTCCTGAAGCGGATGCTCCCCCAGACCCCGGTGCTGCTGAAGGCGCGCCACGTCCTCGCCGGGTTCGGCGGCGGACTGCTCGGCCTCGGGCTCATGCTCCGGGTGATGGGGACGCGCCGGGCGGTCAGCCGGGTGGCGCAGTTCGGCAGCCGGGTGTGGCTCGGTCGCTCGGGGCGCGTGTTCTTCGCGTGGGCGACGCGCGGCTCCCGGGCGAGCGCCGCCGACAGGGGGGCGGGGGCGGCGCGGGCGGCGGCCGCGGCGACGACGACCCAGCGGGTCGCGGCGCTGCTGGAGTCGCTTCCCCCCGACGCCCGCAAGCGGCTGCGTGACGTGCACGACGTCGTCGCGCGGCTCGACGCCGCCGCCCGTGCCCTGGAGCGCCGCGAGCGCGAGCTGGAGGAGGTCGAGCAGGAGGCGGCGGCCGGCGCCGGCGGCGGTGGCGGCACGCTCGACGACCGGCGTGCCCGGATCGCCGCCGACCTGCGCGCGGCCCGCACCGCCGCCGCCGCGGGCCGCGTCCGGGCGCTCGAGGCGATCGAGGAGATCCGCCTCTCGCTCCTGCGCGTGCGGAGCGGGCTCGGCACGGCCGACGAGATGGCCCAGGAGCTGGGCGCCGCGCGGGAGCTGGCCCGGAGCCTGGGCGAGCTCCCCGGCGGCGGCGCCGCGGCGTGACGAGCGGACCAGCGCGCATGTTCGCGGCTATCCTGGCCGGCTTCACCGCCGGCGTGAAGCTCTTCGACGCGATCGTCGGCGACTGAGCTCGGCGGCGCGGCGGAGACGATCCCGCCGCGCCGCGCCGCGTGGGGCGCCTAACGTCTCACGAGGCGCGCCGCGCCGCGGCCCCTACTCCTGCCGCAGCGCCACCACCGGGTCCACCCGCGCCGCGCGGCGGGCCGGCACCCAGCAGGCGACCAGCGCCACGGTGCCTAACAGCAGGGCGACCGCGCCGAACACCGCCGGGTCGGTGGCGCGCACGTCGAACAGGAGGCGGTCGAGCGAGCGCGTGAGGGCGAGCGCGCCGAGCGTGCCCGCGGCGACGCCGGCGAGGGCGAGCGCCATCCCCTGGCCCACCACCAGCCGGATCACGCTCGCGCGCGGGGCGCCGAGCGCCATGCGGACCCCGATCTCGGCCGTGCGCTGGGCGACCGCGTACGCCAGCACGCCGTAGATCCCGAGCGCGGCCAGCAGGAGCGCGACACCGGCGAAGAGCGCGAGCAGCGAGGTGTTGAAGCGCGGGGCGGCGACCCAGTCGCCGAGCGCGTGCTCCATCGTCTCCAGGTTGTCGATCGCGATGTCCGGGTCCGCGGCGGCGATGGCGCGGCGCAGCGGGGCGGCCGCCGCGGCCGGGTCGCCCGCCGTGCGGAGGACGACGTACATGTCCTTGAACGTGAACTGCGCGAACGCGAAGTACGTCGCCGGGTCGGGCGCCGCCTGCGGCCCCAGGAAGTGCTCGTCCGCCGCCACGCCGACGATCTCCCAGTGCTCGGGCATCCCCGCCCACCACGCGGAGCGGTCGATGCGCCGGCCGAGCACGCGCTGGAGCGGCTCGCCGGGGAAGTGCTGCCGCGCGAACGCTTCGTTCACCACCACCGCGCCCGGCGTCCCCTCCACGTCCCGCGCCGTGATGTCGCGCCCCGCGAGCAGCGGGGTGCCGACGGTGCGGAAGTACTCGGGCGACACCGGGCGGATGCGCGACTCGGGCTCCTCGCCGTCGCGCGGCCTGGGCGCGCCGGCGATCGTGAAGCTGGACGTCCACCCCGGGGAGAACGGGTGCTCGAGCGCGACGGCGGTCGAGCGCACGCCCGGGATCTGCGCGGCGCGCGTCGCGACGTCGGCGTAGAGCCCGCGGATGCGCGCCCGGTCCGCGTCCGGGAACTTCGACGGCGGCAGCCGCAGCTGCGCCACCAGCAGCCCTTCCGGCTCGAAGCCCAGGTCCACCCGCTGGAGCCGGTTGAAGCTCTTGATCAGCAGCCCCGCGGCCACGACGAGGACCATCGCCAGCGCGACCTCGCTCACGACGAGGGCGTGGCGGAGCCGCCGGCGGGTGGGGCTGGCCGCGGCCGCGCCTCGGCCGGTCATGACGCCCCCCTCGCCGACTGTTCCGCCGCGCGAGAAGTGCAGCGCCGGCACGAGCCCGAACGCCAGCCCGGTGAGCACCGACACCCCGATCAGGAAGGCGAGCACCGCGCCGTCGAGGCGGATCTCGTCGGCCCGCGGGATGCTCTGCGGGGCGAAGGCGATCAGCCCCGCCACCCCCCAGTGCGCGACCAGCAGCCCGAGCGCGCCGCCGGCCAGGGCGAGCACGAGACTCTCGGTCAGCCACTGCCTGACGAGATCGCCGCGGCCGGCACCGAGCGCGGCGCGCACGGCGGCCTCGCGCTCGCGCCCGGCGGCCCGCACGAGCAGGAGGTTGGCGACGTTCGCGCAGCCGATCAGCAGCACCGCGCCCGTGGCAGCGAGCAGCACCAGCAGCGCCGGCCGCATCTCGCCCACGGTCGCCTCGTGCAGCGTGACCACGCGCGCCGAGCGCTTGGCGTTGTCCTGCGGGTACTGCGCCTCGAGGCCCCTGGCGATCGTGCGCACCTCCGCCTCGGCGGCCTCGCGGGCGACGCCGGGCCGGAGCCGGCCGACGATGCGGAAGCTGTGCATGCCGCGGCTGCCCACGCGGTCCATCTGGCCGGCCGGGACCCAGAGCTGCGCGTCGCGGGGGAACTGGAAGCCCTTCGGCATCACGCCGACGACGGTGTACGGGTTCCCGTTCAGGACGACCGCGCGCCCCACCACACCGGGGTCGCCGCCGAAGTGCGACTGCCAGAGTGCGTACGAGAGCACGACGACGCGCGTCCCGCCCGGGCGGTCCTCCTCGGGCAGGATGGCCCGGCCGACGGCCGGCGCGACGCCGAGCGTCGCGAAGAGGTTGGCGGTCACCGGCGCCGCCGGGACGAGCACGGGCTCCCCGCTCCCGGTGAGCGTATGCCGCTCGCGCGAGTACGCGGCCAGCTGCTCGAACGAGCGGGCCGCGTCCCGGATGTCGGCGTAGTCGGGGAACGAGGACGAGGTCCCGACCTTCACCGAGTCGTTGTCGGTCGGCGTCCCCCACACCACCGCCAGCCGCTCGGCGCCGGGGTAGGGGAGCGGACGGAGCAGCACCGCGTTCGCGACGCTGAAGATCGCCGCGTTCGCGCCCACGCCGAGGGCGAGGGTGAGGACGACGACGGCGGTGAAGCCCGGCCGCTTGCCGAGGGTCCGCAGGGCGTAGCGCAGGTCGCGCGCGAGCAGCGAGAGCATCTCGTCACCTCCGTGACGGCGTCGGACGCAGAGCGCGTCCGGAATGGCGCCCAGGCAGCGGGCGAGGAGCGCGATGCGTGCGAGAGGCGTGTCAGCCCCCTGCCGCTCGATCGCGCTCCAGTAGTAGTCGAGCTCCCCCTCCCACTCGCCGACCCACGCGTCGCGCTCAGCCTCGGGAACGAGGCGGGCGATCAGGCGAACGAGGGAGACCCCGGGCGTGCTCATGCCGGTGCCGTCTCGCCGCCGGCCGGGCGGGCGAGCGCGTTGGCGACGCCGGGATACTTCGCGAGCGCCTCGCGCGCCGCCTCGGCGCCGGCGCCGGTGAGCTGGTAGTAGCGGCGCGGCGGGCGCTGCTCCTCGCGCGCCGTCTGCACCCGCTCCCACGACCCGCGCAGCAGCCCCGCCCCCTCCAGCCGCCGCAGCAGCGGGTACACCGTGCCGCTCGGCAGTCCGGTGGCGTCGATGATGTCGAACCCGTAGCGCACGCCGCGCCCGATGGCGTAGAGCACGATGGCGGTGGGGTAGGTGAGCCGAGGCGGCATGGTGGAGGGGGGGTTGGGTAGAAGTCTACATAGGTAGACAGAGCTGGCCGGCGGAAGGTTGCCGTCTGGCCTGGCCGGGCATTCGGGTGCAGCTTGTCGAAGCAGCCCGCCCTCACGGGAGCTGGCAGTCTGCCGATGCAGAACGCGCCTCTCCTCGGAGGTCATCATGCGTCATCGGATTCCGCTTGCCGCGCTGCTGCTGCTCGCCGCGTCCGCCGCCGGTGCGCAGTCCCGCGGGTTCCGCGCCGAGTATACGGTGACCGTCACCGACCCCGCGACGCATCTCATCCACGTCGCGGCGGAGTTCAGCGGCCTCGCGCAGCCCACGCTGGACCTCGCGCTGCCGACGTGGACGCCGGGGACGTACAGCGTCGAGAACTACGCGAGGAATGTCCTGCGCTTCACGATCACTGGGGCCGCGGGCCACCCCGCACCGTTTACGAGAGTGCGCAAGCAGACGTGGCGCGTGGACACGAGAGGGCTCGACCGGGTACGCGTCACGTTCGACTACCTGGCCGACCGGCCGGGGCTGGACCAGGCCGAGCTCGACTCGACGAGCGGGTTCATCACCGGTACCCAACTCTTTCTTGAGCCGGTGGGCCATCGAGCACGGCCGTCCACCGTGCGCTTCGAGCTGCCGGTGGGATGGAAGGTGATGTCCCCGCTGGCCCAGACCTCAGACTCGCTCCTGTTCCGCGCGGCCAACTATGACGTCCTCGTGGACGCGCCCGCGCAGCTCGGACGCTTCGACGTCGCACGCTTCGAAGTGCTGGGCAAACCGCACTATCTCGTGGTGCAGCCGTCGGGCGCACTTCCCGAAGACAGCGCGCGAAAATACTTCCATCTGTGGAACGTCAAGCGGATCCGGCCGGCGGAGATGTGGCCTTACGACTACTCGCGCGAGCGCGAGTCGCCGCTGCTCTGGTTCTCCGAAGGTGTTTCCAACTATTACGCCAACCTGAGTCTCTTTCGGTCCGGGATCGAAGCGCCCGTACCGTTCCTGAACGTGCTCGGAGACGGCGTCGGCTATGTCGAGGAAGTGGAGGCGCGGCGGTACATCTCTCCCGCCGATGCGTCGGTGTCGTCCTGGCTCGGATATGACCCCCCGCCGGTCTTCTTCTTCAACTACTACGCTGCCGGCCAGACGCTCGGCGTCCTCCTC
>DATFPD010000551.1:0-16371 GCA_035265005.1 Gemmatimonadaceae bacterium
ACCGACTGCTGCTGCGCCCCGGCCGCCGCCGACGCCACCAGCATCGCGACCGCGACCTTCGCGAGCCACTTCGCACCCAGCATTCTCATGTCGTCCCTTTGCTCAACGCATCTCGATGAATCGGGCAACGGCGAGTGCTACCACAGAGACACAGAGGGCACAGAGGAAGGGCACAATGGAGAATGTCCCTCCGCCGGGAGGAGATGCTACCTCGGGGTTGAGGGACTCCCTCCCGTGTGCCCGTCCTCTGTGCCCTCTGTGCCTCTGTGGTAGCATGTGGTAGCACTCGCCCTTGCCTGTCTCAGAACCCCGGATTCTGGGTCAGCCGCGGGTTGATGTCGCGCTCGCCCTGCGGGATCGGGAAGAGCGGGCCCCTGGGGCGGTGCGGGGTCGTCTCGCCGGGGGCGATGCGGGCGATCGACGTCGTCTTGGCCAGGATGGCGTCGCTGAGCGTGCCCCAGCGCGCGAGGTCGAACCAGCGCTGCCCCTCGAAGACGAACTCGCGGCGGCGCTCGGTGCGCACCGAGTCGCGGAAGGCCTGCTGTGAGAGCGTCCCCAGCGCGCCGATGTTCGCGCGCACGCGCACCGCGTTGAGCGCCGCCTCCTTCGTCATCGCGCCCGCCGCGCCCCCCTCGTTCACCGCCTCGGCGTACATCAGCAGCACGTCGGCGTAGCGGAGCACGATCCAGTTGTTCGCCTGGCTCGCCCAGGCGCGCGAGTTCATGTTCTGCGCGTTCGTCTCGTCCAGGTACTTGGCGAACGCCGGGCCCGGCGGCATCGCCCAGCTCACCACGCGTCCCGCGCGGTCGGTGTAGGGCGACCGCATGAAGGTGCCGTGGTCCCCGCGCTTGTCGGTCGTCGCGAAGGTGCTGTCCAGCCCCGGCGTGATGAACATCAGCCCGTAGGCGTCGCCGCCCGGGTAGTTCTGCGGGAGGCTGAACAGCGTCTGCACGCTGCCGGCGCCCGGGTCGAGGATGCCGTCGTAGTTGATCTCGAAGATGCTCTCGGTGTTCGTGAGCTCGGCCGACACCTTGAAGTTGTCGCGCCACTCGGAAAGCAGCTGGTAGGTGCCTGACGAGATCAGCTGCCCCGCCGTCGCCGCCGCCGGCGTCCACTTCTGCTGCGTCAGGTACACCTTGGCCAGCAGCGCCTGCGCGGCGCCCCTGGTCGCCCGGCCGACGTCGCTGCCGCTGTACGACGCGGGGAGCGCGGCGGCCGCCGCCGTGAGGTCGCTCTCGATCAGCGCGTACACGTCGGCCATCGGCGAGCGCGCGACCTCGAGGTCCTTGAGCGTGCGGATCTCGTGGTCGATCAGCGGCACGTCGCCGTAGAAGCGCACGAGGTTGAAGTACGCGAGCGCGCGGAGGAAGCGCGCCTCGCCGAGGACGCGCGCCTTGAGCGTCTCGTCCATCGTCCCGATCGCCGGCACGCGGTCCAGCACGCCGTTCGCCCGGTTGATCACGACGTAGAAGCTCCCCCAGCTGTCGCCGAACACCCACTCGGTCGCGTCGAAGGTGTAGTCGGCCATCCGGTGCCCGTCCGACCCGAAGTTGGCGCTCGCCACGATGTCGTCCGAGGCCACGTCGGTCAGGTACCAGTAGGCCAGCCAGTGCGACCACTTCACCTGCTCGTACACCGCGTTCACCGCGGCGACGGCGTCGGAGCCGGTCTTGTAGAAGTTCTCCGGCGCCAGCACGTCGCTGGGGTCCGGATCGATGAAGTCGCTGCATGATGTGCCCAGGACGAGCGCCCCGGCACCCGCGAGCACCGCGAGCTTCCGCCCGACGGTGCGCCACACTGTATTCGTCATGTCGCTGCTCCGTGTCAGAGGCGTCAGAAGCCGGCGTTGAACCCGAACGTGAGCTGCCGCGCCTGCGGGTACGTGCCGAAGTCGAAGCCCTGCGCCAGGTTGTTCAGCGCGTACTCGCTGATCTCGGGGTCGAAGCCCGTGTAGTCGGTGCTGGTGAACCAGTTCTGCGCGCTCACGTAGAGCTTGAGCCCGGAGAGCCGCGCGGCGCGCGTGCTCCCCAGCCAGCGCTCGGGGACCCGGAACGCCAGGCGCAGGTTCTTCCCGCGCACGTACGAGCCGTCCTCCACGAACAGGCTCGACTCGCGGCTGTTGAACGTGTTGCCGATCTTCGGCGTCGGGATCCCGTTCTCGCCGGCGCCCAGCACGTCGGTGAGCTGGTTGGCGTTCCCGGCCACGTTCGTCAGCAGCGAGCGGTTGATGTTGTAGATCTTGTTCCCGACCGAGAACTGGATGAACGCCGAGAGCTCGAGGTTCCGGAACGTGAACCGGTTCGCGAACCCGCCCGAGTACTTGGGCTGCGCGTTGCCGATGATCGCCCGGTCGGCCGGCGTCACCTCGCCGTCGCCGTTCAGGTCCTTGTAGACCGGCTGCCCGTTCTCCATCCGGTCGTAGACCCAGCCGTAGAACGAGTTGAGCGGCTCGCCCACCTTGAGCACGGTCGGGTTCTGCACCGCGCCGGCGCCGACGCCGGTCGGCCCGACCTTGATCGAGTCCTTCCCGAGGTTGAGCACCTCGTTCCGGTTCCAGGCCAGGTTGAGGGAGCTCGTCCAGCCGAAGGCGCCGCCGAACGCGCCCTCGAGGTTCACCGTGTTGATGCCCAGCTCGAAGCCGCGGTTGCGCACGCTGCCGATGTTCTGGAGCGAGCTGCCGAACCCCGACGTTGCGGGGACCGTCACGTCGAGCAGCAGGTCGTTGGTCTTCTTGTTGTAGTAGTCGGCGGTCACCGCCAGCCGGCTGCGGAACACCGCGATGTCGATGCCGGCGTCGAACTGGTCGGTCGTCTCCCACTTCAGGTCCGGGTTCGCCAGTCGGTCGGGGGCGAAGCCGATCGAGCGGACGCCGTTGAAGACGTAGACGCGGCTGCCGAGCGTGGCCAGCGACGAGTAGTTGCCGATGTCCTGGTTCCCCGTCTGCCCCCAGCTCGTGCGCAGCTTCAGGTCGTCGAACAGGCCGAGCTGCCTGACGAACCCCTCCTCCGACGCGCGCCAGGCGAACGCCGCCGAGGGGAAGAAGGCGTACTGGTTCCCCTTGCCGAAGCGCGACGAGCCGTCGCGGCGCCCGGTCAGCGTGAACAGGTACCGGTCGGCGAGGTTGTAGTTCGCGCGCGCGAAGTACGAGAGCAGCGACGAGTGCGGGGCGCCGGTCCACACCCCCACGAACGTCTTCCCCGTGTTCAGCCCGTTGACGCCCAGCCGGTCCGTGAGGAAGCCCTGCGCCGTGCCGGAGACGTTCTCGGAGTTGATGCGCTGGAGGCTCAGCCCGCCGAGCAGGTCGAGGTCGTGCATCTGGCCGAGCGCCGCACGGTAGTTCACCGTGTTCTCGTTCTGCCAGGTCGTCGTCTGCCGCGTGCCGCGGCTCCCGAAGCCGTTGTTGGTGCGCCCCGGGTAGGTGTTCGACGGCGAGTAGAAGTTCTGGAGCGACGTCAGGTAGTCCACGCCGAGCGTCGTACGGAGCCGCAGCGCGCCCGTCAGGTCGTACTCGGCGAAGCCGTTGCCGATGATCCGGTTCTGCTGCTCCTCGTTCGTGATGTCGAGCGCCGTCGCCACCGGGTTGGAGAACGGGCGGCCGGTCAGCGTGTTGAGGCCGATGAAGTAGTCGCCGCCCTCGGTGCGCACGGGGAGCGTGGGCGGCGCGGTGATGGCGTTGAGCACGACCGACGACGCCTCGGAGCCGGCGCCGCCGTTCGGCAGCACCTGCCCCTCGGAGCGGCTCAGCGTCAGGCGGTTGCCGACGCGGAACTTCGAGCTCACGTCCTGGTCGAGGTTCAGCCGGAACGCGCCGCGGTCGAGGTTCGTGCCGATGACGATGCCGTCCTGCCGCAGCAGGTTCCCGGAGATGTAGTACCTGGTGTCCTGGTCGCCGCCGGAGATCGACAGCTCGTAGTTGCGCACCGGCGCGTCGCGGAAGATCGCGTCCTGCCAGTCGGTGCCCGCGCCGAGCGCGGCGATCTGCGCGTCGGTGTACGGCAGCGTCTGCCCGGCGTTGGCGTAGGCCTGGTTCACCACCCGCGCGAAGTCGGTCGCGTTCAGCACCGGGAGCCGGCGTCGCACCGACTGCACGCCGTAGTAGCTGCCGAAGGTGACCGCGCTGCGGCCGGCGCGCCCGCGCTTGGTCGTGATCAGCACGACGCCGTTCGCCGCCCGCGCGCCGTAGATGCCGGTGGCCGAGGCGTCCTTCAGGATCTCGATCGACTCGATGTCGTTCGGGTTGATCGCGGCGACCGGGTTGAGCCCGCTCGCCCCCTGCGTCTGGAGGGTGCTGGTGTTCGCCGCGCCGGCGCTGGCGAGGATCGGCACGCCGTCGACCACGTACAGCGGGTCGTTGCCGGCGGAGATCGAGTTGCCGCCGCGGATGCGGATCACCGCGTTCGCGCCCGGCTGCCCGCTCGACGTCACCACCTGCACGCCCGGCGCGCGCCCCACCAGCGCCTGGTCGAGCGACGTCACCGGCTGCCGCTCGATCTCCTCCGCCGACACCGACGAGACGGCGCCGGTGAGCGTGCGCCGCTCGGTCTCGCCGTAGCCGATCGTGACCACCTCGGTCAGCCGCACGGCGAGCATCTTCAGCGCGAAGTCGGCGGTCGCGGTCTGGCCTTCGGCCACCGTCACCCGCTGGCTGTCGCGGCCGAAGCCGATGCGGGCCGCGTACAGGAGCTGCGACCCGTTCGGGACGCCCGCGAGCGTGTACCGCCCGTCGGGCCCGCTGGTGGTCCCGAGCCGCGTGCCGGCCACGGTGACGGTGGCGTTCGGCAGCGGCGCCCCGGACTCGGCCTCGGTGACGCGCCCGGAGATCGTCCCGGCCGGCGCGTTCCGCGACTCGCGCGGCGCCGGCTCGCCCGGCACCAGCGCCATCCGCCCCTCGGCCGAGATCCACAGCTCGACCTGCTCGTCCACCTTCGCGCCGGCCAGCACGCGGCGCAGCGCCTCGATCACGGTCTCGTTCTCCACGTCGAGCGAGACGACCCGGTCGAGCGGCACCACCGCGCGGCTGTAGGTGAGCGACACGCCCGCCCGCGCCATCACTTCCTGGAGCGCGCGCTCGACCGAGACCTTGCGCAGCCGCATCGTGACCGGCTGGCGCAGCACCAGCGGCACCGCGTCCAGGTCGACGACGGCGTGGGACGCGAAGCGCACGACCGACGCCCGGTGGTGCGCGGCGATCGGCTGCTGCGCGCCGGCGGTACCGGCGGCGGCGATGAGCAGCGCGCCCGCCAGGGCACCCGCCGCGGCCAGCGAGGCGACGCCCGCCGGCGGGAAGCCGCGCGGCTTGCGGGCGCGGCGCGATGGACGAGGTAACGACATACGACGGCCTCCGAGCAGGGTTCTGGACTGACGGATACGTCTGATACGTCTCCCTTCCCTAACGAGTGCTTCCCCCGCCGCGCGGCGTGCGGCCCGCCCGGCGCTCGAGCGTCGCCCGCCCGCCGGGCTCGCGCCGGACGCGGAGCCCGAGCGTGGCGGCGACCAGGTCCACCGCCGCGCGCGGCGGCACGCCCACCAGCGAGCCGGTGAACGGGAGCCCGGCCAGCGCGGGGTCGGCGAGCTCCACCTCCACGCCGTACCAGCGACGCACGTCGCCGAGTACGCGGACGAGCGGCGCGTCCTCGAAGACGAGCCGCCCGTCGAGCCAGCCGAGCAGCGCGTCCACGTCCGTCCGGCGCCGCACGCTCGCCCTCCCCTCGGCGGTCAGGTGTCCGACGTCGCCGGCGCCGAGCCGCCCGACGCCGCTCAGCGCCACCTCCCCTTCCCGCACCACCACCTGCACCGCGCTGTCCTCGGCGTAGCCGCGCACGGCGAACGCGGTGCCGATGTCGCGCGCGCTGGCGTTCCCGGCGTAGACGGTGAACGGCCGCACCGAGTCGTGCGCGACGTCGAAGTACGCCTCGCCCTCGAGGTAGACGTCGCGCCGCTCGGCGCCGAAGTCGGCCGCCACGCGCAGGCGGCTCCCCGGCGCGACGCGCACCCGCGTCCCGTCCGACAGCCGGACGTCCGCGCGCTGCTGCACGCCCGTCGTGTAGGTGCGCGGGGCGGGCGGGGGCGGCGCGGGCTCGCCGGGCCGCCGCGCCTCGTACGTCGCCCACAGCAGCACGCCGGCGGCGCACGCCGCCACCGCCGCGCCCCGCCGCCACCCCGCCCCGCGCGACGCCGGCGGCAGCACCGCCACGTGCCGCCGCCGGCCCACGGGTCCCGACGTCCGCGCCGCCGCAGCCCGCGCATCGCCCTCGTGCATCCGCCGCCGCAGCGCGCTCCACGACGCGGCACCGTCCGGAGCCGCCGGCCGACCCGCCGCCCCGTCGAGCCCGCCGAGGTAGCGCGCGAGCATCTGCGCGGCCTCCGGGTGCGCCATGAGGTACCGCCGCACCACCGCGGTCTCGGCCTCGGAGCTTTCGCCGGCGAGATAGCGACCCAGCAGCTCGCCGTCGATTCCGTCTGGTGGAGGGCGTTCGGGCATGAGGACAGGTGCGGGGTTCGTGGGTGGCTGCGATGCTATGTACCGCGAAAGGGGAAAGCGTTACACGGAGGTGCGAGGTGCGAGATGCGAGATGCGAGAGGGGCCCCGGGACTGTGGACCGCTTGATTCATCAAGCGGCTACGTCCCAGGGCCCCTCTCGCATCCCCTTGCTTATCTCTTCCCTATCAGCCCCGCCAGCTCCTGCCGCGCGCGAGTCAGGAGAACCCGCACGGATTCTGGCGTGGTGCCGAGGGCGCGGGCGATCTCGGCCGGGGAGAGGTCGTGCTTCCAGCGCAGCACCATCGCCATGCGGCGGCGCTCGGGGAGCGTGCCGAGGGCGCGGGAGACGGCGTCGTCCAGCTCCTGCGCCTCGACCGCGGCGTGGGCGTCGGGTGCCGGGGCGCCCATCGTGAGCTCGACGGCCGCCGGGTACTCGCCCGAGCGGGCGGCCGTGCACTCCGGCGTCAGGCGCGTGACCACGCGCTCGTGCCGCAGGTGGTTGAGCGCGTGGTTGCGCACGGCGGCGTAGAGCCACGCGCGGGCGCTGGCGCGCACGTCCCAGCCCGCGCGGTCGCGCCAGAGCGTGAGAAACACGTCCTGCACCAGCTCCTCGGCGACGTCGCGCGAGCGCACGTAGCCGTAGGCGAACTTCCACAGCGGCTCGTGGTAGGCCAGGTACAGCGTCTCGCACGCCGACTCGTCGCCCGCGCGGATGCGCGCGAGCAGCTCGCTCTCCTCGCGGTGCGGATCGGCCGGCCGGGGGCCGGTCGCGACGTCGGGGGCGGACAAGCGGCTGCGGGCTGGGGCGGAAGCGCGGGGGCGTTGGTACGGCAAGCGAACCTTAACACCCCGCTCGCGATCAGGTACAGGCCGGGGCTGGACGGTCGCGGGCCTGTTCCATCGATGACAGGCGCGACTTTACAGGCCTCGTGCGACAGCGCACTCTCCGTCCGATGATCGCCACGATCCCCTCTCGGTCTGCCGGGCTTCGCGCGTGGGCGCTCTCGCTGCTGCTGGTCCCGGCGGCACGGGCGCCGGCCGTCGCACAGCCCGCTGCGTACGACTCCGCGGCGGTGAGCGTGGCGGGGAGCGGTCCCGCGACGTACGTGCTGATCAGCGGGCTCGTCGGAGGCGTCGCCGGTTTCCGTCGCCTTCGGGCGGTGCTCGTCGAGAGTGGCCAGCGCGTGATCGTGGTCGACCCGTACCGCCTCTCGGTCGACTCGACGGCGGTCACGTTCGCCGACCTCGCGCGCCGCGTGGACGCGGTGCTCGCGCACTACGGCGTGGACTCCGCGCGGGTGGTGGGTCACGCGCACGGCGCGGGCGTGGCGCTGCGGCTCGCGTCGAACCATCCGCGGCGTGTCTCGGCGCTCTACTTCCTCGACGTGGGCGCGCTCGCGGCGAACCGCACGAAGGTCTTCTCCGCCTCGCTGCGACTCCTGCCGTACGTCGTGCGCATCCCCGGCGGGCGGGCGTTCGTGCGCGCGCAGTTCCTGCGGCGGCTGCGGCAGAACGCCGCGCACCAGGAGTGGCTCGACAGCACGACGCAGCGGCTCTACACCGACCCCGTCTTCGCGCATTCGACGCAGGTCGTCGCGATGGCCGGGCGCCTCGCGCAGGCGCGGGAGCCGGACTCGATCCCGGCGGTCGTGGCGCGCGTCCACGTCCCGGTCACCGTGCTGCTCGGCGACGTGCCACACCCCTCGCAGCCCGACCCGGGCGAGGTCGAGGCGCTCGCGGCGCTGGGGCATCTGCTGCACGTCGAGCATCTCGCCGGCGTCGGGCACTTTCCGCACGAGGAAGTGCCGGCGCAGGTCGCTCGGCTCCTGCTGCGGCCGCGCCGCGACGACTAGCGGGCGGCGGGCCGCGGCTGGCGCTATCGCATCACCCGTCCGATTAGCCAGTTGGAGAACACGGCGCCGCGAGCGAGCTTTCGGTCGATCGACCTCGAACCGGGAGCGGACACGGATGAACACGGACCGGGGCACGGACGAGCACCGATCTCTCCCTGCGCAATTCAAAGCCCCTCTCGCTCAGGCAAGTGGGCCTTTGACGCTGCCGGGAGGCATCCGCGTTCATCCGTGCTTCTATCCGTGTTCATCCGTGTCCGCTCTTCACCAGCGTTGCCACCATCCCCGCGCATGCCGCTCCTCTTCGGCTACCTGAAGCAGTACTGGAAGCTGGTGCTGGTCGCCCTGGCCCTCGCCGCGATCAACCAGATCTTCTCCCTGCTCGACCCGCTCATCTTCCGCCACATCATCGACCGCTACGCCACGCGCTACGCGGAGTACACGACGCGCGAGTTCTTCCGCGGCGTGGCGCTGCTGCTGCTGGCCGCGGTCGGCGTCGCGTTCGTGTCGCGGGTGGCGAAGAACTTCCAGGACTACTGCGTCAACCTCGTCACGCAGCGGCTGGGGGCGCAGCTCTACTCGGACGGCATCCGCCACTCGCTCGCGCTGCCGTACTCGGTGTTCGAGGACCAGCGCAGCGGCGAGACGCTCGGCAAGCTCCAGAAGGCGCGCTCCGACTCGGAGCGCTTCGTCCAGGCCTCGATCAATCTGGTCTTCACGACGCTCGTCGGCGTGATCTTCGTGATGATCTACGCCTGGAACGTGCACTGGGCCATCGCGCCGGCGTTCCTGCTGACGGTGCCGTTGCTCGGCACGCTGAGCTCGGTGCTGAGCAAGCGGATCAAGCAGATCCAGAAGGTCATCGTCGCCGAGACGACCGCGCTCGCCGGGAGCACGACCGAGTCGCTGCGCAACATCGAGCTGGTGAAGAGCCTCGGGCTCGCCGAGCAGGAGGTGCAGCGACTCAACGGGACGACGCAGAAGATCCTGAAGCTGGAGCTGAAGAAGGTGCGCTACCTCCGGAGCCTGAGCTTCGTCCAGGGGACGGCAGTGAACTTCGTGCGCACCTGCATCCTCTTCCTGATGCTCTACCTGATCTACAACCGGTCGATCTCGGTGGGGCAGTTCTTCTCGCTGCTCATCTACTCGTTCTTCATCTTCGGCCCGCTCCAGGAGCTCGGGAACGTCATCAACATCTACCGCGAGACCGAGGCGTCGATGGCGAACTTCGAGGCGGTGCTGGCGATGCCGCTCGACCCGAAGCCGGCCGACCCGGTGGCGGTGGACGTGCTGGAGGAGCTCGAGTTCGACGACGTCACCTTCGCGCACCGCACGGCGTCCGCGCCGGCGCTGGTGGACATCTCCTTCCGCGTCAGGCGTGGGGACACGGTCGCGTTCGTGGGGCCGTCGGGCTCGGGCAAGACGACGCTGGTGAAGCTGCTCGTCGGCCTCTACCAGCCGCGCGAGGGGTTCATCCGCTACAACGGCCACCCCAGCACGCGCGTCGACCTCGACCGCTTCCGCGAGCGGATGGGGCTCGTGACGCAGGACACGCAGCTCTTCTCGGGGACGATCCGCGAGAACCTGCTCTTCGTCCGCCCCGACGCCACCGACGCCCAGTGCCTGGAGGTGCTGCGCCGCGCCGCCGCCGGGAGCCTGCTCGCGCGCGCCGACCGCGGGCTCGACACGGTGATCGGCGAGGGTGGCGTGAAGGTCTCGGGCGGGGAGAAGCAGCGGCTCTCGATCGCCCGCGCCCTCCTCCGCCGCCCGCAGCTCCTGGTGTTCGACGAGGCGACGTCGGCGCTCGACTCGCTGACCGAGGAGGAGATCACCCAGACGGTGCGCACCGTCTCGCGCGCCGAGGACGGGATCACGATCCTCATCGCGCACCGCCTGTCGACGGTGATGCACGCCGACCGGATCTACGTCCTGGAGCGCGGCCGCATCGTCGAGGCGGGCGCGCACGCCGAGCTCCTCGACCAGCGCGGCCTCTACTACGCGATGTGGCGCCAGCAGGTGGGAGAGCGGCGCGGGGGGGAAGCCGCGGTCGCGGCCCCGCGCGCCGCGGCAGTCACCGCCGGCGTCTGAGCGGCGCCCTTCACCCGCGCTTGCGACCGCAGAGCGCCGCGAACTGCGGCGGCGCCGTGCAGCTGCCGAAGCGGGCGTTGCCACCGCGCGCGGCGCGCTTCGCCGCCGGGCGCGCGCGGGTGCGGTCCCAGCGCGCCAGGTCGCCGCGCACGTCGATGTGCGCGAACGGGCCGGCGGGGCCCTCGCCGCGGTAGAGCCCGAGGCCGCCCACCAGGTCGGGGTAGGCGCGCTCGACGCGGTTCACCGCCCGCTCGATCACCCGGACGTCGTTAGGGTCGACCCGGCCGTCCCGGTTCAGGTCGTCCATGCGCCCGTCGCCGTTCACGTCGATGATGAGGTCCGCGGCGTCGCCGTACTGGTGGCGGCTCTCCCGCGCCCGACCCGAGCCGTCGCCGAGGGCGAGGTTGTGGGCCGGGGTCCGGAAGCCCGAGAGGATCACGGCGCGGTCGGCCTTCACCCCGTGGCGCTCGAGGTCGGCGAGCACGAGCTCCAGCTTGTCCAGCAGCGCCTCCTCCAGCACCACGACCTTGGGCCACGTGTTCCGCTGCCGGTCGTGGGTCACGAAGTCGCCGAGCCGGAAGTGGCGCGACACCGGTGTGTCCCGGTCCTCCTCGTCGACGACGATGAAGCCGTTTGGATTCGCGTAGGCGGAGGAGGAGCGGATGGTCCGCAGCTCGCCGGGCCAGTAGCCGACGTCGTAGCCACCCACCCGCGACCCGACCTTCCGGGCGAACGGAGCCAGTACCGCCACCGCCGCCGGAGAGCCGGGGCTCGGGAGCTCGTAGATGCCGGGCGCCGCCGGAACTGGCGCGTCCTCCTGCGGCAGCACGCGCAGGTACACGCTCCCGCTGTGCCCGAGCCCGTCGGCGGTGCCGGCGTCGAACGCGAGGCTCAGCGCCACGGCCAGGCTCGCCGTGGAGCTCGGCGCAGGGGCCGAGACCGCCGAGGCGGCGGCGGGCCTGGCGGCGGGTACGGCCGGAACCGGCCGCGCGGCGGCGGCCGGCGGGGCGGCGAACATGTGCCAGGCGCCCGTAGCCAGCGCGACCGACGCGACGAACCCGGCGGCGAGGGTGCGGCGGACGGCAAGCAGCGTCTTCACAAGTAGAAGACGCTAATGAATGCCTTACGTCACAGGGATTCGGGAACAGATCAGCTGCACTTTGTGACCGGGCGCACACGGTCGTGTTGACACCGGCGGCTCTGTCCCACGCGGCCGGCGCCGCCGGGTAGTCGGTGTGTGTGGAAGAATACTCTTGAATCCGGGCGTATTTTACCATATCGCGCATCCCGCTGAAGGCGTGGACGCAGGCGGTCCGTGCGGCGCACTTCACGAACACGCACGACATTCTCGCCGTGCTGCCGGCGACGGACTTTCTCCTCGGCGGGATCGTGGTGTTCGACATCGGCGGCAACAACTACCGGATCAGTGCGAACGTCAGGTACGTCAACGAGCGGTCACGCGTCGGCCGCGTCTACATCACGACCGAGACGACCCCGATGACCGAGACGACCCTCGACCTCTCGACTCCGCACGTCCTCCGCACCGAGGCGGAGCACGATGCCGCGGCGGCGGAGATGCTGGCGCTCCTCGACCGCGCCCCGGAGCCTGGCACGCCGGAGGACGACCGCCTCGAGTTTCTGACGGCACTCGTGCACTGGTACGACATCAACCACGTGCGCTTCGGCGAGGACGACCCCGCGACGCCGCAGGAGATGGTGGACTTCATGCTCGAGCAACGCGGCATGGCGCGCGCGGACCTTTCCGAGCTCATGGGCGGCCGGAGCCGCGTGTCGGACTTCTTCAACGGCAAGCGCGACCTGTCACTCGGTCAGATCTACAAGCTGCGCGACCTGCTGCGCATCCCGGCCGACATGCTGCTTCCGCGCGAGCCGGTGAAGCGCCGTCCGACGGCGGCCGCGAAGGCCCCACGCCGGCGGACGGCGAAGGCCGGCGTGAAGAAGTCTCAGGAGTACGCACCCTCGCGCGCCCGCGCGGGTGCGCCGAAACGTTAGGCCGGGTCCGGGGGGCGGACGGCGTCTGCCCCCTCCTCGCAATCGCCCTACGCGTGCGGCGCCCACGCCCGCTCCCCGGGCCGGTACTCCGCGCACGGGTCGAACGCGCCCGGCGCCTCGACGTAGCGCTGCGCCTTCGTGTAGCCGATCTCCGAGGTGAAGTAGCCGAGCAGGGCCAGCTCCTTCATCATGCGGAAGTAGTGCGTCGGCGCGTCGGCGGTGATCGCGGTCGCGCCGCCGGCGCCGGCGCTGGAGTTCGGCGCGGCCTCCTGCCGCTGGTCCTTCATCTGCGCCTCGGCCTTCTTGGCCGCGGAGGCGCGCGCCACGTCGCGGGCCTCCATGTACGTCTTCGCCTCGCGGTCGAGCGCCTCGAGGAGCGCGAGCCGCGCCGCCGGCGTGGCCGACATGAAGGGGGCGCCGCTGCGGGCCTGACTCGCCTCGTCGAGCCGGCGCATCCCCCGGCGGAAGACCCGCTGGTCGTCCTCGTCGTAGCAGTCGGTGACCATCAGCGCCATGAACGCGCCGACGCGCGCCGCCTTCGCCCCGGGCGACCTGGCGGTGTCGGGAAGCATGGTGTCCGCCACCTCGTCGAGGAACGCGACCTCGTCAGGCGCGAACGGCACGAACGGCTCGGCGCCGGCGCTCCGCGGCGCCCGGCACCCCGTCCACAGCGCGCTCCCGCCGACGATCGCCACCCCGCCCAACAACGCACTCACCCGCCGGATCGCCTCCCGGCGGTCGATCATCATCTGCTCGTCGTTCTCCGGTGTCGACATTCGCTGTCCTCGCTCAGGTCGCCCTCTCCGCGAATCGAGGAGGGAAGGGGGACGGGGGATGGGGGATGTACAGCCGCTCGGGATGTCCCGGGGCAATTCATCCCCCATCCCCCGTCCCCCTTCCCTCTGTCGTTCACAGATTCCGCCGATTCAGCTCGCTGACCGCGAAATCCGCCGCGCGCGCGGTGAAGGCCATGTAGGAGAGCGACGGGTTCTGGCACGCCGAGGAGGCCATGCAGGCGCCGTCGGTGACGAAGACGTTCGGGGCGTCCCAGACCTGGTTGTGCGCGTTGAGCACGGACGATTTGGGGTCGCGCCCCATGCGCGCCGTCCCCATCTCGTGGATGCCCATCCCCGGGAAGCACGGCTCGTCGTACGTCTGGACGTCCTTCACGCCGGCCGCCGTCAGCATCTCGGCCATGTCGTTCGCCATGTCGATGCGCATCAGCCGCTCGTTCTCGCCGGTCGCGCAGTCGAACTTGAGCACCGGCAGCCCCCACTTGTCCTTCTTCGCCGGGTCGAGCGTGATCTTGTTGTCGTGGTTCGGGAGCATCTCGCCGAACGCGGTGCCGCCGATCGTCCACTGCCCCGGCTCGGCCATCCGCTCCTTGAAGTCCCCGCCCACGCCCAGCTCGGCCACCGCGCGCGACCAGCCGTCGCGGCCGGCGCCGCCCTCGTAGCCGAAGCCGCGCAGGTACGGCCGCTTGTCGCCGAACAGGTTCCGGTAGCGCGGGATGTACGACGGGTTGGGGCGGCGGCCGTAGTAGTACTTGTCGTCGAGCCCCTCGACCCGCCCCGCCGCGCCGACGCGGAAGTGGTGGTCCATCAGGTTGTGCCCAAGCTCCCCCGAGCTGCTCCCCAGCCCGCCCGGCCAGACGTCGGTCGCCGAGCGGAGGAGGAGCCACGTGGAGTTGAGCGCCGAGGCGCAGAGGAAGACGACCTTCGCCGTGTAGTCGGTCGTCTGGTTGGTCACGGCGTCCAGCACCCGCACGCCGGTGGCCCGCTTGCGGTCGCGGTCGTAGAGGACCTCGCTGGCGATCGCGAACACCTTCAGCGTCAGGCGTCCCGTCGCCACCGCCGCCGGGAGCGTGGACGACTGGGTGCTGAAGTAGGCGCCGTAGGGGCACCCCAGCCAGCAGGCGTCGCGGTACATGCACGCGCCCCGCCCCGGGAGCGGCTGGCTCAGGTTCGCCGTCCGGCTGGAGATCAGCCGCCGCTTCCCGTCGAACAGCCTCGTCAGGCGGTCGGCCACCAGCTGCTCGGCGCAGTTGAGCGGCATCGCCGGCTGGAACTCGCCGTCCGGGAGCTGCGGCATCCCCTCCACCGACCCCGCGATCCCCGCGAACCGCTCGACGTGGCTGTACCACGACGCCATGTCCGCGTAGCGGACCGGCCAGTCGGTGCCGATCCCCTCGCGGGCGTTGGCCTCGTAGTCGAAGTCGCTCCACCGGAAGCTGCAGCGCCCCCACATCAGCGACCGCCCGCCGACGTGGTACCCGCGGTACCAGTCGAAGCGCTTGACCTCCGTGTACGGCGACTCCTCGTCCGACGCCCACCAGTCCAGGTTCTTCTCGTTGAGCGCGTAGTCGCGCCTGAGCACCGGATAGCGACGCTCCATCTCCCGCGTGCGCCCGCCGCGGTGCGGGTACTCCCACGGCGCCTTGGTGGCGCTCACGTAGTCCTTGATGTGCTCGATGTTCTTCCCGCGCTCGAGCAGCAGGACGCGCAGCCCCTTCTCGGTGAGCTCCTTGGCGGCCCAGCCGCCCGAGATCCCGGACCCCACCACGATCGCGTCGTACGCCTCGGCTTGCACCGCGCACCCCCTGGTTGGTGCCTGGTTGGTGGCGACTCCCCTCGCGGGGCGAATATGGGACCACGCGTGTCCGTTGTCGATCCGGGCTCACGGGCAGGGCAGACAAAGTGATGAGCTGGAGAGGGCTGCGAGGGCGATTTGCAACGGCGACGGCAACGGCATTTTGACAGGATGCACAGGACGCACAGGATGCACAGGATGGTGAACAGGATGCGGGCCCCCGGATGCTTCCCGGGCGGCCCGCATCCTGTTCACCATCCTGTGCATCCTGTGCATCCTGTCAAAGCAGTTGTTCTTGCCGTCGCCGCTGCAGCCCACCCCGTCTCGGGCTCCGTCACTCTCGGAGGGCACCGCTCACGCGCCGCAGCGCCTCGTCACTCACTCGTGGTCGGCCGGTCGGGGCGCGGTCACATTGCGCGCACACCGCCCCCACGGTGCGGGCCGGCGGCGGTCGTCGGCCCGAGCCGCCAACTACTCGCGCGAGGTCCGTCCATGCGGCAGCACCGCTTGCTCATACTCCCCCTGTTGATGCTCGCCGGCGCCTGCGCCGACCGGGCGTCGACCGGCCCCACCGCCCTCGTCCGACTCTCGTCCGTGCAGGGCGAGGGCGACGAGGCGTCCGCCAACGCGCACCTCGACCTCCGCGCGGAGCGCGAGGCGCTCCTCGCCGCCGACCGCGCCTACTCGGCCGCCTCGCAGGGGCTCAACCTCGTCGACGCGATCGTCGGCACGCTCGCGCCGAACGCCGTGCTCGTCGCGCCCGGCCCGGGGCTCGCGGTCGGGCCCGCGCAGGCGCGCGCGGTGCTGATGGCGAACCCGAACAACCCGCTCTCGAAGTGGAGCTGGACGCCGATTCGCGGCGACGTCTCCTCCGACGGCACGCACGGCTACACCTACGGCTACGGCGACGTCACGCTGCCGAGCGGCGCGGTGGTCCCCGTGAAGTACCAGTCGTACTGGGAGAAGCAGGCCGACGGCTCGTGGAAGGTCGCGGCCTACAAGCGCGTCGGCCGCGGGCCGGGCGCGGTCCGCCTCACGCCGCCCACCGGCTTCGAGACGCCTGACGAGAAGCACCGGCGCCACTTCCCGAACACCACCGCCGCCGACGCCGTCGCGCAGGTCCGCGCCGCCGACGTCGCCTTCAGCGACCTGGCGCAGGTGACGACGGTCAGCGCGGCGTTCGCCGCCTTCGCCGCGCCCGACGGCGTGCACACCGGCGGCGCCATCGAGTTCGCCTTCGGCCCCGACGAGATCGCCGCCCTGTTCGACGGCCTCCCCGCCGGCTCGTTCTCCTGGGCCCCCGAGATCGCCGGCGCCGCCGAGTCGGGCGACCTCGGCTTCACCGTCGGC
>DATFPD010000552.1:0-3901 GCA_035265005.1 Gemmatimonadaceae bacterium
CACGTCGCCGGTGAACAGCGCGCCGCTCCGGGCGTCGTGCAGCGCGAGGTGGTGGTTCGCGTGCCCCGGCGTGTCGTGCGCGCGGAGCACGCGCCCGCCGGCGTCGACCGTCTCGCCGTCGGCGAGCACCACCAGCCGCTCCTCGGGCACGGGGAGCATCTCCCCCCAGAGGGGCCCCATCAGCGCGCCGTAGATTCGCGTCGCGCTCGCCATCAGCTTCGACGGGTCGACGAGATGCGGCGCGCCGACCGGGTGCACGTACACCCGCGCCCTCGGCAGCCGGCGCACGAGCGTCCCCGCCGCGCCCGCGTGGTCGAGGTGGATGTGGGTGACGATCACGCGCTCGATCCGCGCCGGATCGAACCCGGCCTGCCGCACGCCGGCGAGCAGCGTGTCGGTGGTGCTCGCCGGCCCCGCCTCGACGAGCGTCAGCGCGTCCCGGTCGCCGGCGATGAGGTACGACGCGATCACCCGCGGCGAGCCGCGGAAGTGATGGTCGAGCAGGAAGACCCCGGGCTCCACCTCTCGGGCGAGCCGCTCGGAGGCCGGGGCGTGGCTGACGGATGCGGTCATCGAGCGCGGGTCATGGTCGCGGGAAGATAACGCACCGCTCCAAGTCCGCCGATACGAGAACAGCCTACCACGGATGAACACGGACGACGGCACGGATGAACACGGATACTTCTCAGCCGTGTTGATCCGTGCCGTCGTCCGTGTTCATCCGTGTCCCTGCTGTCACGGTAACCGCGACGCTCAACGGGACAGGTGATGCGGGCGCTCCAGGTAGCCGGGCGGCGCGTCGAGCGGGCCGCTCAGCGTGCGCAGGAAGGCTTCGAGCTGCTGGCGCTCGGCGGCCGAGAGGCGAAGCGGCTTGAGCTCGCTGTGCCCGAACGGAGCCGCCGGCGCGCGGTCGTAGTGCGCGATCACGTCAGGCAGCGAGGCGAGCTGGCCGGCGTGCATGTACGGCGCGCGGCCCGCGACGTTGCGCAGCGACGGCGTCTTGTAGGCACGCACCAGCTCCTCGCCCTCGGTGACGGCGAAGCGGAGCTCCTGGCAGTCGTCGGGGCCGGCGTCGCTGTAGCGGCTCGTGCAGCTGAACTCCCCCGCCAGCGCCTGCCTGACGCCGGTGGCGCGCCCGCTGTCCGGCGGCAGCGCCGTCGCGGAGACCGGCACGCCGGTGTTGTGGAAGTGGTCGTCCGTCAGCAGCGCCCCGTTGTGGCAGTTGATGCAGCTCGCCTTGCCGATGAACAGCCGCAGCCCGGCCTCCTCGTCGCGCGAGAAGGCGCTCTCGGGCGTGTGCGGCCGGCCCGCCAGCTCGGCGTCCACGTAGCGGTCGAAGCGCGCCGGCGCGAAGCGGATGCGCCGCTCGTACGCGGCGATCGCCTTGCCGAGGTTCGCGTAGACGCGCGTGACCTCCTCGCGCCGCGCGGCCGGGACGCGCGCCCACGCCGCGGCGCGCGCGCCGTCCGCCACCGGGCCGGCGTGGCGCGGCAGCCCCGCGAGCTCGGGGAGCGGCCCGAACACGGCCTCGTACTCGCGCCGGTACTCGGCGGCCACCAGCTGCGCGTACTGCGTGCGGTCGCCCCCGTGCTCGACCGCGCTCTCCAGGGGGCCGAGCGCCTGTCCCCACTGGCTGTCGGCGCGGCCGTCCCAGAACTGCCAGGCGCCGTACGCGGTGCCGGCGACCGGCATCGTGCGCCGCGCGGCGGTCCCCACGCCGACGCCCCGCGGCCGGCCGTCCTGGAAGTCCTGGTTAGGCACGTGGCAGCTGGCGCAGGAGACCTCGCCGGTCGCGCTCAGCCGCGTGTCGAAGAAGAGCCGGTGCCCCAGCCGGGCCGCGGCGCTGTCGTCCGCGTAGCGGTTGGAGGGGTCGGCCGGGAGCGGCCCCAGACTCGTCAGGGACAGCGCGCGCAGCCGGTCGCGCTCCTGCGGCGTCCAGCGCGACTGCGCGCCGGACACCGCGTGGACCGCGGCCGAGGTCAGCAGCGCCAGGGCGAGCGCGCCGGCCGGCGCCGCGGCGAGATGCGTGGGGCGCATCGTCGGCTAGAGCTTCAGGTTGAACACCAGCGTGTCGCTCCCCGCGTCCGAGCGCACGCCGAACTTCACCACCCACCAGCCGCCCATGTTGAACTTCATCCCCTCGACCAGGTGGTCGCCGCCGCCGAGGTGGCGCGTGATGCGGGGCCTGGTCGGGAGCCCGTGGCCGTGCTGCGGCATCCCGCCGTCCACCGCGACGTCGGCGAGGTCCACGGGCGCGCCGCCGGTGGTCTCCAGGTGCAGCATCCAGCTGTGGAGCCGCCCCTGCGGCACCGAGTCTCCCTGCGGGCGGATGGTCGCGCGGTACAGCCCGCGCTCGCTCGCGCGCGTGCGGCCGTAGTCCAGCTCCCTGGGCGGGCGGGCGAACATCATGCAGCCGCCGAGCGCGGCCGAGAGCGACAGGATGGTCGCGGCGCGCAGGGCGCGCGAAGTGACCGAAAGCGTGCGAGTGGAGTACATGGTGACCTCACTGGGGTTGACCGTAGATGAAGAACGCCGCGTTCTCGTGAACGCGGCGTCAGGTTAATCCCGGCGAGGGTTGCGCGGCTTGAACGAAGCGGCTGACTTCGCCTCTCCTGCCCCGACTTAGTCGGCGCCAGCGGACCACCATCGCCGAGCGCGGCCGGCGGCCTCAGCGCCGCGGGGCGTCCCGCCGGCTGCCGAGCAGCGAGTGGCGCATCACGACCTCCGGCGTCTCCGAGCCGTGGCGGAGCGCGAACACCACGCGCCGCGTCCAGCCGAGGTCCAGCTCCACGACCCGGTGCGTCGCGTCGCGCGCCAGGCGCCACTCCTTCGGCCGCGCCCCCTCGCCGAGCACCGCGTTCGCCGCCTGCAGCACCAGGTCGTCGGGGTCCTCCAGCGGCGCGAGCTGCCGGCAGGTGCGGCACAGTCCGCCCGCCGCCGCGTCCAGGTCCGGCGCGCACACCGAGCGCCCGCAGCGCACGCAGTCCCGGCGGTGTCGGGCGCAGGCCCGCCGTGCGCACACCGGGCAGTCCTCGGTGCCAGCCAGCGAGAACGCGACCCCGTCCACGTGGCACACCGAGTGGTGGGCCGCGCACGCGCGCTCGCCGGCCCGGTCGCGCAGCGGCACCAGGTGCGCCGCGCAGTGGAACCGCCCGTCCTCGACGCAGGCGCCGCCGTGGTCGGCGCAGGCGGCCGCCGCGCAGGTGGCGCACGGGCCCACCTCGTCGCGGGCGAAGACCGCGTTAGGCTCGAAGGCGCACGACGCCCGGTCGTGCTCGCAGACGAGCCGGCGCGAGCGGTCGGTGCGCCGCACGTGCCGCGAGCAGTGGGGCTGGCCGTCCACGGCGCAGAGGGTCTGATGCCTGGCGCAGACGACGCGGTCGCAGCTCGCGCAGCGGGCCACCTCGTCCGGCCCCACCACCTCGCCCGTCCCGCCCTCGCAGTACCGCACGCACTCGGCGCAGAGGCGGCGCCGGCCGCGGACGGACTCGGGATGGGTGGACGTCGCGTGGGCCTCGCACACCACGCGGCCGCAGTGGGCGCACGCCGCCAGGCAGGCGGAGCACGCCGGGTGGCCGCCGTCGGCGCACGCGCCCTCGTGGGCCGAGCAGTGGCGCCGGCGGCACGACGCGCACGTGCGCGCGTGCGGCGCGCACGCCGGCGCGCCGTCCACGTGGCACGCCAGCAGGCCGTGGTCGCGGCAGAAGCCGGTCGCGCAGACGGAGCACCCGGTGGCGCAGGCGGAGCAGCCGGCGTGGTCCTCGCGGCAGACGACGAACGCCTCCGGCGGCGCGGCGCCGCAGGTGGGGCAGGCGAGCGTCCACGCGCCGGCCCCCACGAGCGCGCGCTGCGCCACCACCACCGCGGCGTGGCCGTCGGCGGTGGCGAGCGTCCACTCGGC
>DATFPD010000553.1:0-9338 GCA_035265005.1 Gemmatimonadaceae bacterium
TCGCACAACCTCGGGCAGAACTTCGCCAAGGCGTTCGACCTCAAGTTCCAGGCGGAGTCGGGCGACATCGAGTACGCCTGGAACACCAGCTGGGGCGTCTCGACGCGCATGATCGGCGGACTGGTGATGACGCACGGGGACGACAACGGCCTGCGGCTCCCGCCGCTGCTCGCGCCGACGGAGCTGGTGATCGTCCCGATCTACCGCAAGGACGACGAGCGCGCGCGCGTGCTGGAGGCGGCGGACCGGATCAAGGCGTCGCTGCTGGAGTGGGAGAACCGCGAGCCCGGCCGCCTGCGCGTGCACGTCGACGCGCGCGAGGGGCTGAAGCCGGGCGCGAAGTACTACGAGTGGGAGCTGCGGGGCGTGCCGCTGCGGATGGAGCTGGGTCCGCGCGACCTGGACAGCAACCAGGCCGTGCTCGTCAGGCGCGACACCCGGGAGAAGCGCCCGGGCTCCCTGGACACGGTGGGCGAGGACGTCGCCGAGCTGCTCGACCAGATCCAGAACGACATGCTGGACGCGGCGCGCGAGCGGCGCGAGAAGAACAGCATCCGCGGGCGGATCACGTACGACCGGTTCCGCGAGGTGATGGACGGGGAGGGCGCGTTCGTGTACGCCGGGTGGTGCGGCGACCCGAAGTGCGAGGCGGAGATCAAGGAGGAGACGAAGGCCACGATCCGCGTGCTGCCTGACGAGGAGTTCCAGTCGGCGGAGCCGCCGACGGCCTGCCTCAAGTGCGGCGGCGGGGCGAAGCACGAGGCGCTATGGGCGAAGGCGTACTGAGCCCCTCGACCCCGACCCCGACCCCCGAGCCTGGCGCCTCCGGCGCCGGCCCGGCAGCGGGGCAGGCTGCTGCGGGGCAGGCTGGTGGCGCGGGCTGGTCGCGCGAGGGCGGCCGGCTCCGCTGCGACGGCGTCGACGCCGCGCGGCTGGCGGAGGCGGTGGGCACGCCCGCCTACGTGTACAGCGCGGCCGCGATCCGCGAGCAGTTCTCGCGGCTGGCGCGGGCGCTGGGCGGCGTTCGGCACCGGGTACACTACAGCGTCAAGGCGAACTCGAACCTCGCGGTGCTGCGCCTGCTGCGCGAGCTCGGCGCGGGGGTGGACATCGTCTCGGGGGGCGAGCTATATCGCGCGCGGATGGCAGGTTTCACGGGCGCCGACGTGGTGTTCAGCGGCGTCGGCAAGACGGAGCGCGAGCTGGCCGAGGCCGTGGAGGCGGACGTGCTCCTGGTGAATGTCGAGTCCGAGGGCGAGCTGCGGCTGCTCGACCGCGTGGCCGGCGGACTGGGGCGACCCGCGCCGGTGGCGCTGCGGGTGAATCCCGAGGTGTCGGTCGAGACGCCGCACCCGTACACCCGGACCGGGGAGCGCGGGAACAAGTTCGGCATCCCCTACGACGAGGCGCTCGACACGGCGCGGCTCGCGCAGTCGCTGCCGAACGTCCGGCTGGTGGGGCTCGACATGCACGTGGGCTCGCAGGTGACGCAGCTCGAGCCGTACGAGCTCGGACTCGTCAGGCTGCTGGAGCTGCTGGGCGTGCTCCGCACGGCGGGCGCGGACGAGCTGCGGTACCTGGACATCGGCGGCGGCCTGGCGGTCACCTACGAGAACGAGACGGAGCCCGACCTGGCCGGGTTCGCCTCCCTGATCGCGCCGCTGGTGGCGCCGACGGGGCTCGAGCTGCTCATCGAGCCGGGGCGGTTCCTGGTGGGGAACGCCGGCGTGCTGCTGACGCGCGTGCTCTACCGGAAGCGGAGCGGCGGCAAGGACTACGTCATCACCGACGCCGGGATGACCGAGCTGCTGCGCCCGTCGCACTACAACGCGTACCACCGGATCGAGTCGGCGTCGCCCAACGGGCGGCACAGCGTGGTGAGCGTCGTGGGCCCGGTGTGCGAGAGCGGCGACTTCTTCGCGCTCGACCGTGAGGTGGACGACGCGCAGCCTGGCGACCTGCTCGCGGTGCACTCGGCGGGCGCGTACGGGTTCGTCATGTCGTCCAACTACAACTCGCGGCCGCGGGTCGCCGAGGTGATGGTGGACGGCGACCGGTACGCGGTGGTGACCGAGCGCGAGCTGTACGAAGACCTGGTGCGGCAGGAGCGACTTGACCCCGAGTGGAGGAGCGCCTGATGCGTGTGGGACTGCTCGCGGACACACACGACCGCGTCCCGGCGATCGCCGAATTCCTGCGGCGAATGAGCGAAGCCGGCGTCGGGATGGTCCTGCACGCGGGCGACTACTGCGCGCCCTTCAGCCTCAAGCCATTTCTGGACTCGTCGATGGCGCTGGCCGGCGTCTTCGGCCGCAACGACGGCGACCCGCAGGGCTTGCAGGCGAAGGCGCAGCAGGGCCTCGGGATCGAGCTCTACGAATCGCCGCACAGCTTCGAGCTCGGCGGCCGGCAGGTGCTCGTGGTGCACGACATCGGCGACGTGCACGAGCGGTCGCTCGAAGCCCACGCGATCGTCGTCCACGGATGCTCGCACCGCCAGGAGGTCCGCACGCTGGGAGACACCCTGCTGGTGAACCCCGGCGAGGCGTGCGGATGGCTGTACGCCACGCCGATGGCGGCGATCCTCGACATGGAGACGCGCGAGGTCGAGGTCATTCGACTGACCGAGCCGGAGTGGCGAGCGTGACCAGTCGCGTCCTGATCCTCGACTTCGGCTCTCAGTACACGCAGCTCATCGCGCGCCGCGTGCGCGAGGCGCGCGTCTACTCCGAGATCCACCCGCCGGGCAAGTCGGTGGAGTGGGTGCGCGACTGGAACCCGACGGGAATCATCCTGAGCGGCGGGCCGAACTCGGTCTACGACGTCGGCGCGCCGACGGCCGCGCCGGAGATCCTGGACGTGGCGCCGGTGCTCGGCGTGTGCTACGGGATGAACCTGATCGCGCACCTGAGCGGCGGGAACGTGTCGAGGGCCGAGCGCCGCGAGTACGGCCGTGCCGACATCGAGGTCGCGGAGCCCGAGGGGCTGTTCTCCGGCTTCGACCGCGGCGAGCGCACGACGGTCTGGATGAGCCACGGCGATCAGGTGCGCGAGCTGCCGCCGGAGTTCGTGGTGACCGCGAAGAGCAGCAACAGCCCGGTCGCCGCGTTCCGGCACCGCCATCGCCCGCTGTTCGGCGTGCAGTTCCACCCCGAGGTCGCGCACACGGCGCGCGGCAGCGAGATCCTCGAGAACTTCCTCTACGGGGTCTGCAAGGCGGCGCCGGCGTGGACGCCGGGCGCGTTCATCGACGACGAGGTGGTGAAGATCGGGTCGCGCGTGGGACGCGCGCGCGTGATCTGCGGTCTTTCCGGCGGCGTCGACTCGGCGGTCGCGGCGGCGCTGGTGCACCGCGCGGTGGGCGACCAGCTCACCTGCATCTTCGTCGACACCGGGCTGCTGCGGCTGCACGAGCGCGAGCAGGTGGAGCGCACGTTCCGCGCGCACCTCGGCATCTCGCTCGTCGTGGTCGACGCGTCGGAGCGCTTCCTCGGCGCCCTCGTCGGCGTCGAGGATCCGGAGCAGAAGCGCCGCGTCATCGGGCACACGTTCATCGACGTGTTCGAGGAGGCCGCGGAGTTGGTCGGCAGCGACCCGTCGGCAGGCTCAGGGCAGGATGTCGAGTATCTCGTCCAGGGCACGCTGTATCCGGACGTGATCGAGTCGTCGTCGCCGCTCGGCGGGCCGTCGATGACGATCAAGACGCACCACAACGTCGGCGGGCTCAAGCCCGGGATGAAGTTCAAGCTGATCGAGCCGCTGCGCGAGCTGTTCAAGGACGAGGTGCGCAACGTGGGACGCGAGCTGGGGCTGCCCGAGGAGATGGTCGGCAGGCACCCGTTCCCGGGTCCCGGATTGGCGATCCGCGTACTGAGCGACGTCTCGCGCGACAAGCTCGACGTCCTGCGCGCCGCGGACGCGATCTACCTCGAGGAGATCCGCCGCGCCGGGCTGTACGACGAGATCTGGCAGGCGTTCGCGGTGCTGCTCCCGGTGCGGAGCGTCGGCGTCATGGGCGACTACCGCACCTACGAAAACGTGGTGGGGTTGCGCGCCGTCACGAGCACCGACGGCATGACCGCGGACTGGTTCCCGTTCCCGCCCGACGTCCTCGCCCACGTCTCGAGCCGCATCATCAACGAAGTCCGCGGCGTGAACCGCGTCGTCTACGACGTCAGCTCCAAGCCGCCGGCGACGATCGAATGGGAGTGAGCTGCTGAGCCGTGCTGCGTGCTGCGTGCTGCGTGCTGCGTGTGAACGGCCCCGGGAGGCAGTGGCTTCCCGGGGCCGTTCGCACGCAGCACGCAGCACGGCTCAGAGCTTTTTCTCCTCCAGCATCGCCATGAACTCGCGCGGCTCGGTGATCTCCATCAGGCGCTGCGGGACGTCGGGCTCCTTGCTGAACTGGGCGATCTTGCCGAGGACGGGGAGGTACTGGTTGGATACTTCCAGCGGCGGGGCGACGATCAGGAAGTAGAAGTAGACCGGCTTCTCGTCGATCGCCTTGAAGTCCACGCCCTCGCGCTTGCGGCCGAACGCGACGCGCAGCTTGTTGACGACGAGCGAGCGGCAGTGCGGGATCGCGATCCCTCGGCCGATGCCTGTCGAGCCGAGGTTCTCCCGGCGCTTCAGCATCTTGAACAGCATTCCCTCGGACTTGTCGTCGAGCTTCAGCAGCCCGATCAGCTCCTTGAGCACCTCATCCTTCGACGAGCCCTCCAGCTCCAGCTTGATCGCGTCTTCCGAAAAGAACTCGCGTAATTCCATCTATCGGTTCTCCGAGGTGCTCGTGAGCCACTGGCGAGCCGGGAAGTTATGCGCGACCCTGACGAGTGTCAAACGCTGACGTTGCACGCAGTTGCCGCCTCCGCTAGCTTTCGGGGACGATGCGATTCCCGTTCCCCGTGCCCGCCGGCGTCCCCCTTTACCTGGCCCCGATGGCCGGGGTCTCGGAGTCGCCCTTCCGCCGGATCTGCCGGCGGTGGGGCGCGGACGTAGTCGTCACGGAGTTCCTCTCGGCGGAGGGGATCCGCCGGGAGAACGAGGCGACGCTGGCCAAGCTGCGATTCGGCCCGGACGAGCGCCCGATCGGCGTGCAGATCTTCGGCGCCGACCCGCAGGCGATGGGCGAGGCCGCGGCGCTGGTCACGAACGTGTTCCAGCCGGAGTTCGTCGACATCAATTTCGGCTGCCCGGTCAAGAAGGTCGTCAAGCGCAACGGCGGGTCGGGATGCCTGAAGGACCTGGGGCTCGTGGAGTCGGTCATTCGGGCGGTGAAGGGGAGCACGCACCTGCCGGTGACGGTGAAGATCCGCAGCGGCTGGAGCGAGGAGATGCGCGACCCGGTCACGATCGCGCTGCGCTGCCAGGACGCCGGCGCCCAGACGCTGACGCTGCACCCGCGCACGCGCGCGCAGATGTACAGCGGGAGCGCGCGGTGGGACGAGATCGCCGCGGTGGCGGACGCGCTCGACATTCCGGTGATCGGCAACGGCGACATCAAGACGGCCGACGACGCGCTGCGGATGTGGCGGCAGACCGGCTGCGCCGCCGTGATGATCGCCCGGGGGTCGTTCGGCCAGCCGTGGATCTTCTCGCAGGCGCGCGCGCTGCTCGACGGAACTCCGGTGCCGCCGACGCCGCCGGTGGAGGAGCGCTTCGCGGTGGCGCTGGAGCACGCGCGGATGGCGCAGGCGTACGAGCCGGACCCGCGCGGCGCGGCGATCGAGTTCCGCAAGCACCTCGGCTGGTACGTGAAGGGCATGTACAACGCGGCCGAGCTGAAGCGCCGGCTGTTCGCGGTCGAGTCGTTCGACGAGATCGAGGGGATCTTCGGCGACTACCTGGCCGCCGGGTGGCACCGGGCGCCGGCGCCGGCGGCCGACGAGGGGGCCGAGGCCGACGCCGAGCCGGCCGAGGCCTAACGAGGTGATTCGCGACCGCGTCCGCGACCTGCTGCGCCGGGTGGCGGAGGGCTCGATCGAGCCCGACGCGGCGCTCGACCGCCTGGCGCTCGACCCCGTCGAGTCGCTCCCCTTCGCCACGATCGACCACCACCGCGCGCTGCGGCAGGGGTTCCCCGAGGTGATCTACGGGGAGGGGAAGACGCCGGCGCAGGTCGTGGCGATCGCCGGACGGATCGCCGAGCGCGCGGGGGGCTTTCTCGCGACGCGCACGTCGGACGAGACGCGGGCCGCGCTCCTGGCACGCTTTCCGGCGTGCGAGACGAACGAAGTCGCCCGGACGGCCTTCCTGCCGCCGATCGAGCCCGTCGCGGCGGGGCGGGGGACCGTGGCCGTCGTGACCGCGGGGACGAGCGACCTGCCCGTCGCCGAGGAGGCCGCCGAGACGCTGCGGGCGTACGGAAGCCGCTCGACCCGGATCACGGACGTCGGCGTCGCCGGAATCCACCGCATTCTCGCGCGCCGCGAGGAGCTGCTCTCGGCGGCCGCGGTGATCGTGGTCGCGGGGATGGACGGGGCGCTGGCGTCGGTGGTGGGCGGCCTCGTTCGCGCGCCGGTGATCGCGGTGCCCACGAGCGTGGGCTACGGGGCGAGCTTCGGCGGGCTCGCGGCGCTGCTCACGATGCTGAACAGCTGCGCGGCCGGCGTCACGGTGGTGAACATCGACAACGGCTTCGGCGCGGCGGTGGCCGCGTCGAGGATTGTCCATGGATAGAGTGTCGGCGGAGCGCGAGGAGCCGAGGAGGCCAGTCCGCCCGTGGTCGCGCGCCGGTCGCGGCGCGGTGGCGCTCGCGGCCATCTTCGCGGCGGCGTGCTCCGACGAGGCTCCCACTGAGCCCGAGGCCTGCACGTCCGGGCCCGAGCTTTCCGTGGCGGTGACTGCTGGCATAGCGCCGGTGTTCAGCTGGTCGCCGCGCTGCCGAGTCAGCGAGCTGATCGTCGAGGGCGTGGGGATACCTACGGCGTCCGGGCCGCAGTGGGACGTCGTGACGGCGACGTTCGGCACCGCGGAGGGGCCGGCGAACGGCCTGCTCCCTCCGATCACTTATGGCTCGGCCCCTGACGGCGCACGTGAGCCGACGCCGGCCGCACAGCTGCTCCCCGGCCGCGACTACATAGTCCGGCTGGCCGTACGGTCCGAGGGACTCAGCGGGAGCCTGGTAGGGTCGGCGACGGTGCGCTTCACCTATCCCTTCCCACCGGACTGATGTGTTCAACCCGGTGATTCACAAGCAGTTGCGCTAGGGACATCTGTTTCTCTGCCGGTTGACTTTGGGCCGTCGGCAGATTAGATTGAGCACGTTGTCCTTCAGGGGGCGACTGGCTTCGACGGGGTTGGTGAAGCCGTGGCAGCGTGCCGAGGTCCTCGGGATCCTCGTAAAACACTCGGGAAAACCACAACAGCCAACAACAACCTGGCTCTTGCTGCGTAATTAGGCTTCGGCCTAGTACGTTCAGCAGTGCCCGAGAGGAAGCCCGCCCGGGGCGTTCTCACGGGTATCGCAAATCTGGGCTAGCCTGCGGTCGCGCCTTCAGGCAGCGGGCGAAATTCTAGAAGGCTCATCCGGCGGTGGGTTGTCCACCGACCAGCCGTCGGAGACATCAATTGGTGGACTACGCACGTAGACGCTGTGGTCGATCTTGTCTCGGACCGGGGTTCGATTCCCCGCGCCTCCACTGAACTGCCTGACGGGCCTCGCGACGCTTTCCGGTCGCGAGGCCCGTCTCGCATCCGGCCCCTGATGCTCGGCGGTCAGGCGGCGTCCGCGCCGGCGTCGGCGGGGGGGCGACGCGACGCCAGCTCCGGCGCTAGCAGCAACGCGGCGACCGTCACCGGCGCGATCTGTAGCGCCTGGATCAGCGCCGACGCCGCGATCGCGCTCCCGGCGGCGACGCCGAACGGGGCCACGGCCAGCGCGTACAGCGCCTGAAAGATCCCGACGTTCCCCGGCGTCGCCCGGACGAGCAGCCCCATGTTCACCACGACGAGCGCCGCCACGCTGCCCGCCAGCGGGAGCGACAGGTGCGCGGCCCGCGCCGCCATCGCGTAGGTCGCCAGCTGCAGCATCCAGGCGAACGCCGTCACGAGCAGCGCCTGCCCGAGCCTCGGCCCGGTGGCGGCGGCCGCCAGCGCGTGAAGGAAGCGGCGGAGCAGGGCCGTCAGCCGCGCCAGTGCGCCCGGGGCGGCGTCGGGGGCTTGCGGCCCGGGCGCCCTCTCTCCGGGCGACCGCCGCGACCGCCTGACGAGCAGCGTCAGCGCAGCTCCCGCAACCGCGAGGACGAGCGCGACCGGCGCGCGCCAGCGGGCGAGTGTCGGCGGTACCGGCAGCACGGTGGTGGCGACGAGCAGCAGCGCGGCGTAACCGACCACCTCGAGCAGCTGGTCGAGCAGCAGACTCGCCAGCACGTCGCCCCGGCGCGCGCCGGTGGCGCGGGCGACCAGCAGCACCCGCGCGGCGTCTCCCCCGTTCGCGACGAGCAGGTTGTTGAGCCCGGACGCCACCACCGCCGCGCGCAGCGCGAGTGCGACCGGAAGCGCCGGGAGCGTGGCGCGAAGCAGCAGCCACCAGCGGAAGCCCTTGAGCAGGAGGCTGCCGAAGTTGATCCCGGTCGCCAGCAGGAGCAGCAGCGGCGACGCGGTGCGGAGCGTCCGCAGCGTCTCTTCCCAGTGCACCCGGCGAGCGAGCACGCCGAGGAGCACCAGCGCGGCGACCGTGACCGCCGCGTGCAGCGCGCGCCGCTTCAGCCGCCGCCCTTCGCTTCGAGCGTGGCGTGCGCGGCGGCGAGCCGCGCGATCGGCACGCGGTAGGGCGAGCACGACACGTAGTTCAGTCCCATCCGGTGCGACATCTTCACGGACCGCGGCTCGCCGCCGTGCTCTCCGCAGATGCCCACCTTGAGCTCCGGGCGGACGCGGCGACCCTCGCCGACGGCGATCCGGATGAGCCGCCCGACGCCGCGCTCGTCGAGCACCTGGAACGGGTCCTCCTCCAGAATCCCGCGCTCGACGTACGTCGGGAGGAACCGGCCGGCGTCGTCGCGGCTCAGCCCGAACGTCGTCTGGGTGAGGTCGTTCGTGCCGAAGGAGAAGAACTGCGCGCCCTCCTCGCCGCCCGCGATCTCGTCCGCCGTGAGCGCGGCCCGCGGCAGCTCGATCATCGTGCCGATGAGGTACGGCATCTGCTCGCCCATCGCGCGCAGCACGCGGTCGGCCACGGCCTCCAGGATGGCGCGCTGGTTCCGGAACTCCTTCGCGGTCGCGACGAGCGGGATCATGATCTCCGGCTGCACGCTGATCCCGCGTCGCATCACGCGCACGGCCGCCTCGAAGATCGCGCGCCCCTGCATCTCGGTGATCTCGGGGTACGTGATGCC
>DATFPD010000554.1:0-9176 GCA_035265005.1 Gemmatimonadaceae bacterium
GGCTGCCCGGGGCCCCGCTCGCAACTCGCACCTCGCAACTCGCAGCTCCTACTTGCCTCCCATCCTCCGCCCCACTTCCTCCCAGTTCACCACGTTGTACCAGGCGTTCAGGTAATCGGGGCGGCGGTTCTGGTACTTGAGGTAGTAGGCGTGCTCCCAGACGTCGACGCCGAGGAGGACGGCGCGCGGGTCGACGCCCTCCATCAGGGGGTTGTCCTGGTTCGGCGTGCTCGTGATGCGGAGCTTCCCGCCGTCGTTGATGAGCCAGGCCCACCCGGAGCCGAAGCGGCCCACGCCGGCGGCCGTGAACTGCTCCTTGAACTTGTCGAAGCCGCCGAAGCTGCTCTTGATCGCGTCGCCGACCGCGCCCGTGGGCTCGCCGCCGGCGTTCGGCCCCATCAGCCGCCAGAAGAGCGAGTGGTTCCAGTGGCCGCCGCCGTTGTTGCGCACCGGGCCGCGCACCGCCTCCGGGAGGCTGTTCAGGTCGCGCAGCAGCTCCTCCAGCGACTTGCTCTGCGCGTCAGGCGCCTTCTCGAGCGCGGCGTTCAGGTTGTTGACGTAGGTCTGGTGGTGCTTCCCGTGGTGAATCTCCATCGTGCGCGCGTCGATGTGCGGCTCCAGCGCGCCGGGGTCGTAGGGGAGGGGCGGGAGAGTGTGAGCCATGAGGATTGAAAGTTGGAACCGTGAGCTGCACGGCGTTCGCCGAACGCCGCAGGAATCTGATCGGCCCGACGATGGAGTAAAGGGGTGCCTGGCGTCGCGCGTTCCGGGCCCGGGCGGCCGCTACTTCGCGCCCGCGGCCGCCTGCTGCTCCGCCTTCGCGCGCTGCTTCTCGCGCCAGGCGCTGATGAGACCGGGGAGGATCGAGAGGAAGATGACGATGATGATGACCTTCTCGATGTGGCGCTCGACCCCGGGCACGTAGCGGCCCAGCCAGAAGCCGGTGAGCAGCATGCTCCAGATCCAGAGGACGCCGCCCACCACGCTGCAGGTGAGAAACGTCCTATAGTTCATCTGCCCCACCCCGGCCACCAGGGGGGCGAAAGTCCGGATGATTGGCATGAACCGCGCAAGGATGATCGTCTTGGCGCCGTGCCGCTCGTAGAAGGCGTGGGCCCGGTCCACGTGTTTGCGCCGGAAGAAGAGGGACTCCTCGCGGTTGAAGATGCGCGGACCCGTCAGGCGGCCGATCCAGTAGTTGGTGTTGTCGCCGAGGATGGCGGCCGCGGTCAGGAGGGGGCCGAGGGTGGAGATCTCGAGGGCGAAGCCCTGGGCCGAGAGGAGCCCGGCGGTCACGAGCAGCGAGTCGCCGGGGAGGAAGAAGCCGAAGAACAGGCCGGTCTCGGTGAAGATGATCGCGGTGAGGCCGACGTAGCCGGCCCACTGGATGAGGGCCGGCAGGTCTCGGAGCTTGTGGATCAGGTCAGCGAGCTCTTGCATGAACGCGGATCAAGTCGTTGGAGAAGTCATGACCGAATCGATGGACCGCCGGCCGAAGCGTGGAACATCGGCGCGCGCGGGTGCGGGGTCAATCGGGACGTGAGCGCGCGCGAGCCCGCACACTCGACGCTCGACCAGATGTCGGAGGTCGTCGACCAGGTCGAGCACGCGGTCGTCGAGGCCGCGCACTCCTTCCTGCACGGTGTGGACCTCGTGCTCCGGCTGCCGGAGCCGCCGCGCAGCCGCTGGCACCGCGCCGGCATCGGGCGCCGCGGGGAGCGAGTGCTGGACGCCGTCGGCGCCCTCGTCCTGATCCTCCTCACGACGGGGTGGACCTGGTCGATCGCCTCGGCGCGCTCGGCGGACGCGGACGACGAGGAGGGCGCCAGCGCCACCGCGGCGATCGCCAGCGCCATCACCGACCCTAACGCGTCCTCCGCGGCGTACCTCACCGACGCGGTGCTCACCGCCCTCACGCCGCTGCGGGGCGAGAGCGGGAAGCTGCGCGCCAGCGTGCAGCCGCAGGGCGTCCCGATCGCCGACTCGCTGCCGGCGGGGGCGCAGCTCACGTACTCCCCCGGCGAGCTCGCGGACACCGCGGTCGCCGACTCGGCCCCGGCGGCGGCGCCGTCCCGGCAGGGCGTGTGGCAGCTCGCCGTGAGGGTGGGGAGCGCGATCAAGCCCGTGACCGACTTCAACGTCATCACGATGACGCCCTTCTCGGCCAAGCGGCGCGGGCGCATCGGGCTCTATTTCATCGGCAGCTGGCCCACCGAGGGGCGCAGCCGCGACACGCGCCCGAAGTACGCGCCGCCGGCCGGCTTCATAGAGGTCACGCCGGACAACCAGGACACCCCGCTCTCCGAGCACTTCACGCTGCAGGACTTCCTGACGCACGACCAGCAGAACGTCTGGCCCAAGTATCTGGTGGTCGACACCCGCCTGGTGGACAAGCTGGAGCTCGTGCTCGACGAGCTGAAGGCGCAGGGGATCGACGTCAGCCGCGTGCGCGTGATGAGCGGATTCCGAACGCCCCAGTACAACGTCGGGGGCGGCGACCCGCGCGGACGCGCGACGCTGAGCCGCCACATGTACGGCGACGCGGCCGATATCTACATCGACGCCGACCGGAACGAGCGCATGGACGACCTGAACCGCGACCGCCGCTCCGACCTCCGCGACGCGCGCGTGATCGAGGCGGCGGTGAGCCGCGTCGAGCAGGCGCACCCCGCGCTCGTCGGCGGCTGCGGCGTCTACCCGGCGACGGGCGGCCACGGCCCCTTCGTGCACATCGACACTCGCGGCTACCGGGCGAGATGGCTGGGCGGGGCGGGGGACAGTTGAACTACACCTGCGACCTGCGAGCTGCGAGCTGCGACCTGACCCCCTCGGGACGCCAGGAGCCTCCCGAGGCAGCCAGGTCGCAGCTCGCAGCTCGCAGGTCGCAGGTGTAGTCGCAGGTGTAGTTCGCAGGTGTCGTCCGCGAGCTCGCACTCACACTCCACGATTGATCGAATGACCTCTCCCCCCCGCCGTATCTCCGCCGAGCTTCGCGAGACGGTCGCCGTCGCCGAGGGGAAGTGCCCCGCGTGCGGCGCGGACCGGCCGGACGCGTCGGCCCCGTGTCCGAACTGCGGCGCGCCGCCGCTCGGGCCGGCGGAGCCGGCGCGGCCGCCGACCGGCGAGGTGCCGCGGCGCGACGACGCGCGGATGCAGGTGCGCGCGAGCGACATGGAGCCCTACATCGGGCTCCGCTACCTGTCCAAGCTGTTCCGCCTGATGGCGATCGTGCTGATCCTGCTGCTGCTCGCCGAGGTCATCACCGGGTTCTACACGCAGGGCAAGGCCGCCATCCCCACGCTGCTGGCCGAAGGGAGCCGGCTGATCGTGCTGGCAGGACTGCTGTGGGGCGTCGGCGACCTCGCGATCCTGCTCATCGACGTTGGACACGACGTCCGCGCGACGCGCATCCTGCTCGGGCGCCAGGCGGTGCATCAGCTGATGCAGGGGCGCGAAACGTCGGCCACTCCTCCCGGGAGCTCGGCGCGCATGGGCGACGCGTCGGCGGGGAGCGGCGGCGCGCGGCACCCGGAGGGGAGCGGGTGACGGACGGCCGCCACCCGGCGCGCGTGTACACGATCGGGCACTCCACGCGCGCGCTCGACGACTTCATCGCCCTGCTCGACCGCGAGGGGATTCGCCGGCTGGTGGACGTGCGCAGCTACCCCGCGTCCCGGCGCCATCCGCACTTCAACCGCGACGAGCTGGCCGCCGCGCTCCAGCGGCGCGGCATCGCGTACGAGCACGCGCCCGCGCTGGGCGGCCTGCGCAAGCCGCGCCGCGATTCGAAGAACACGGCGTGGCGCAATGACGGCTTCCGCGGCTACGCGGACCACATGGAGAGCGCGGAGTTCCGCGACGCGATCGACCGGCTCGAGCATGCGGCGGCATCGGAGCCGACGACGGTGATGTGCGCCGAGGCGGTGCCCTGGCGCTGCCACCGCTCGCTCCTGAGCGACGCACTCGTCGCCCGCGGGAACGAGGTGGTGCACATCCTCGACTCGGGCACCTCGGCCCACAGGCTGACGTCGTTCGCCCGCGTGGTGGACCGCCACGTGCACTACGACGCGCAGCAGGGCGAGCTCTTCGGTGGCGCCGCGCCCGAGGCGTCCGCCGCCGCCGCCGCCCCGCCGCCCGCCCGGCGACCGTCCCGGCGGGCGCACCACTCGCACTGACTCCAGGAGGCTCCATGCTCGCGCTGGCCATCGTTCTCATCGTGCTCTGGGTGCTCGGCGGCTTCGTGTTCAAGGTCGCGGGCGCGCTCATCCACCTGCTCCTGCTGGTGGCGGTGGTCGCCCTGGTGATGCACTTCATCCGCGGGCGGAAGCCGACCGCCTAACGTGGTCGCTAGGGCCCCGGCGGAGGACGCGGAACGGGAGGCGGCCGCGGGGCGGCCGCTCGACGCCGTCGTCGTCTCGCACACCCACTGGGACCGCGAGTGGTACCACCCGGCTGGGCGCTTCCGGCAGCGCCTCGTCGCCCTGGTCGACGAGCTGCTGGACGATCCGCCGCCGGCGGCCGGCCCGGACTCGCCGCAGCCGAGCTTCCTTCTGGACGGGCAGGCAGTCGTGATCGACGACTACCTGGCCGTCCGCCCGGAGCGCGCGAGCGAGCTGGCGGCGCGGCTGCGCGCCGGCGCGCTGGAGGCCGGGCCGTGGTACGTGCTCGCGGACGAGCTCATCCCGGGCGCGGAGGCGCTCGTCCGCAACCTGCTCGCCGGCCGGCGCGCGCTCCAGGCGCTCGGCGCCGCCGCGCCGCCGGTGCTCTACTGCCCGGACACGTTCGGTCACCCGGCCGCGCTCCCCGCGCTCGCGGTGGGATTCGGGCTGCCGCTCATCATCCTCTGGCGCGGCTACGGCGGCCGGCGCTGGCCCGCGGGCGACGCGTTCCGCTGGCGCGCGCCCGACGGCAGCCACGCCGTGGTCTTTCATCTGCCGCCCGACGGCTACGAGTTCGCGTCGAACCTGCCGGCCGACCGCGACGGCGCCGAGCGGCGATGGGCACGCATGTGCGAGGTGCTCGCGCCGCGCTCCGCCCTCGGCCTGCTGCTCCTTCAGAACGGCGCCGACCATCACGCGCGCCAGCTTTCGCTGGAGCGCGCGCTCGACGAGCTGACCCGCGCCGCGCGCCCCCATCGCGTGCACCGCGGGTCGCTCGCCGGGTTCGCGCGCGAGGTGCTGGTGCGGGCGTACCGAACGCCGCTGCCGGACGTCCGAGGCGAGCTGCGCGACTCCTACGGCTACACGTGGACGCTCCAGGGGACGTTCGCCACCCGCGCGCACCAGAAGCGGCGCAACGCGCACGCCGAGCGGTTGCTGACGCGCGAGGCGGAGCCGTGGTCGGCGCTCGCCCGCTTCGTGGCGGACGCGCCGAGCCGCGCGCCGCTGCTGCACGCCGCCTGGCGCACCCTGCTGCTCTGCCACCCGCACGACACGCTCTGCGGCTGCTCGACCGACGAGGTGGCGCGCGCGATGGAGGCCCGGCTCGACGACGTGGTGGCGCAGGGCCGCGGCGCTCGCTTCGACGCGCTGCTGGACGTGGTCGGACACGATCCGGTCGTGGCGCGGGAGAGGCGCGACCGCTGGCGACCGGTGATGATCGTCCGCAACTCCGCCGCGCGGCCGCGCTCCGGCGTGACCGAGGTGACGCTGTCGCTCTTCGCGCGCGACGTGCCGGTCGGGCCCGGGTCGGCGCCGCGCGCCGGCGCGGACACCTCGTCGCACGTCGGCCGCCCGGCGTCGCTCGGGCCGGGCGTGCCGCTTCAGGTGCTGGGGCGGCAGCTCCGGCACGAGCGGACGGAGTCGCCGCGGCACTACCCGGACGACGACCTCGTCGAAGCCGTGCGCGCCGTGGCGTGGGTGCCGGAAGTCGCCGGCTACGGAACGCGCGCGTTCGCGATCGAAGCGGAGCACGCCGACCCGGCGGAACCGCTGTCCGGCCGGGACGGCGTGGCGCCCGTGCGGGCCGCCGACAACGTGCTGGACAACGGCCTCCTGCGCGTCCAGGTCGGGCCGCAGGGCGCGGTGCGCCTGACGAGCGCGGCGCTCGGCGTCGACATCCCGGACCTCGTGGGCTTCGAGGACGTGGGCGACCGCGGCGACCTGTACACGCACTCGCCCCTAGGCGCCCCGTCCAGCTCGACCTGGTTCGGCGGCGCGCGGACGGTGCACGCCGGCCCGCTGCGCGGAGAGCTGGAGCTGCGCTGGCGGATGCGCGTGCCGATCGCCCGCGCCGAGCCTGACGCGGGCGACCGCGGCGCCTCCGCGCGCCGCCGGCCCGCCGCGCGGGGCGCGCGCACGGCGCGACACGTCGAGCTCGAGATGACCGTGCGGGTCGTGCTCGACGCCGGCTGCCCGTTCGTCCGACTGCGCGTGAGCGGCGACAACCGGGCGCGCGACCACCGCCTCCGGATCGTCGTCCGCACGGGTATGGAGGCGGCCGAGGTCTGGGCCGACGCGGCCTTCGGACCGGTGCAGCGCGTCCCGATCGAGGTGCCGCCGGAGGACCGGGCCGCGGAGACGCCGCCGGCGACGGCGCCGCTCCATCGCTACGTCTCCCTGTTCGGCCAGCGCGCCGGCGTGACCGTGCTCAGCGACGGGCTCGCCGAGTACGAGGCGACCGACTCCGGGGACGTCGCGGTGACGGTGGTGCGGGCCGTCGGCGAGCTGTCGCGCAACGACCTGCCCGAGCGCCCCGGGCACGCCGGCTGGCCGGTCCCGACGCCCGAGGCGCAGTCGCTGGGCCCCTTCGCCGCCGAGCTGGCCGTCCTGCCGCACGGCGCGCGCGAGCGCGAGACGATCGCGCACGTGGAGCGCTGCGCGGACGACTTCCTCCTCCCGCTCCGCGGCACCACGCTGCGCTCGGCGCTCTCGCTGCCGCACCCCACGCGGGGGCTGGAGCTGGAGGGCGAGGGCCTCGCCTTCGGCGCGGCGAAGGAGAGCGACGACGGGGAGTGGCTCGTGCTGCGCTGCGTGAACCTGCTCGAGCGTCCCGTGGACGCCGCCTGGCGACTCGGCTTCCCGATCTCGCGCGCCGTCCTCGCCCGCCTCGACGAGACCCCGCTGGACGAGCTCCCCGCCGACGGCGACCGCGCCCACTTCCGCGCCGGACCGCGCGGGGTGATCACGGTACTCGTGCGGTGAGGCCGGGGCGCGCGGCAGCAACCACGCTCACACCCGCTCCCGCAGCGACTCGTCCCGCTCCCCCGCCAGCCGGTCGCGGAGGGCGTCGCCGAGGAGGGTGCAGGCGAGCACCGTGGCGACGAGCGCGAGTCCGGGCGCGACCGCGACCCACGGGGCGGTGACGATCAGGTCGCGGCCGCCGGCGATCATGTTCCCCCAGCTCGGGCGCGGCGGCTGGATGCCGAGGCCGAGGAACGAGAGCCCGCTCTCGAGCATGATCGCGTTGCCGACGCCGAGCGTCGTGGCCACGATCGCCGGGCCGACGGCGTTAGGCAGCACGTGCCGCCAGAGCACCCGGGCCGGCCGGGCGCCGAGCGCCTGAGCCGCCTGCACGTAGGTCTGCGCGCGCGCCGCCTGCACCTCGCCGCGCACCAGCCGCGCCACCCCCATCCACCCCGTCGCCACGAGCACCACGACCACGGTCGCCGCGCCCGGCTGCCAGAGCGCCGCGCAGACGAGCAGCAGCACCAGCCGCGGCACCGAGAGCAGGGCGTCGCTCACCGCCATCGCCAGGCGGTCCGCCGCGCCGCCCGCCCAGCCGGCGGCCGCCCCCACCGCCGTGCCCATCGCGCCGGCGAGCAGCGACCCCGCGACCCCGACCGCGAGCGAGATCCGCGCGGCGAGCATCATGCGCACGAACAGGTCGCGGCCGAACCGGTCGGTGCCGAGCAGGTGCCAGCCGCCCAGCGCGTCCCGGCCGCCGGGGGGGAGCAGCCGCGTCGCCAGCACGTCGCCGATCGCCAGCGGGTCGGAGCGGGCGACCGCCGGCACGACGACCGCGCCCGCGACCATCAGTGCGAGCAGCGCCGTGCACAGCTTCTCGGTCCGGTTCACGGCGCGACCACGGTCACTCCGCTCTCCGCGGGTCCACCAGCGGCACCACCAGATCCGCCGCCAGGTTGGCGCCGATCACCAGCGTCGCGTACAGCAGCGTCGCGCCCATGACCACCGGGAAGTCCCGCGCCGCGATGGCCGTGAGCATCGCCCGCCCCATGCCGGGCCACGCGAACACGCTTTCCACGAACACCGAACCGGCGACCACGCCGGGGAGCGCGAGCGCGAGCAGCACGACCAGCGGCGGAAGCGCGTTGCGGAGCACGTGCCGCGAGTAGACGCGCCACGCCGAGAGCCCCTTCGCCCGCGCCGTGCGGGTCCAGTCGGTGGCGAGGAGGTCGGCGACGGTCGACCGCGAGTAGCGCGCGATGCCCGCCGCGCCGACGGCGGCGAGCACCGTCACCGGGAGCACGGCGTGCCTGACGAGGTCCACCAGCGCGTCCCATCCCGCGAGCTGCGCGGCCGGCTGTCGCACCCCAAAGGCCGGTAGCCGCAGCCAGGCGGGGAAGCCCCACGTCGTCGCGCCGTACGTGAACACCGCCACCAGCGCCAGCGCCAGCCAGAAGCTCGGCGCCGCGTAGAGCGCGGTGCTCAGGACGGTGAGCGCGGTGTCCGTCGCGCGCCCCCTCCGCGCCGCCTGCACCATGCCGACCGCGACGCCGATCACGAAGGTGAGCGCCAGCGACGTCACCCCGAGCGCGAGCGACACCGGCAGCGCCTCGGCCAGCACCCGCGACACCGGCCGGCGCGAGGCGAAGCTCTCCCCCAGGTCGCCGGAGAGCACCGCGCCCATCCACCGTGCATATTGCACCGCGAGCGGGCGGTCGAGCCGCAGCTCGGCGCGGAGGCGTGCCGCGTCGGCTGCCGTCGCCGAGGGCGGGACCAGCAGTGCCGCCGCGTCCCCCGGGGCCGCGTGCAGGAGGAGGAACGTGAGCGAGACGACGAGCCAGAGCAGCAGCACCGCGCCGCCGAGGCGCCGTAGGAGCGTACGCACGGGTGGATGATGCGGGCCCGCACCACCGCTGAGAAGGGACGATTCGCACTGATCGCCGTTCTCCTCGCGGCGCTCGCGTGCGCGCCCGCGCCGCGCGCGCCCGGCACGGTGGTCTACGCCTCGGGCGCGGACCTGGAGTCGGCGAACCCGCTCGTGACCGTGCACCC
>DATFPD010000555.1:0-7086 GCA_035265005.1 Gemmatimonadaceae bacterium
ACCGGGCCGGTGATCTCGACGCGCCGGTCGTCGAAGTCCGCCGGCGCGGGAGCCACCCGCCAGTCGGACGCGCGCACGCTCGCCGTGGCGTCGAGGAAGTGCGGCATCTCGCCGGCGTCGAGCCGCGCCTGGCGCTCCACGCGCGCGTCCAGCAGCCGGCGGCGCGTGGCGTCGAAGCGGCGGTGCAGGCCGGCGACGAATTCGAGCGCGGGCGACGTCAGCACGCGCTCGACGCTCGCCGACGACGCGCCGGCGATCGCGACGCCGTCCGGGATCCGGGTGGAAGTCATGAAGACAGGAGGTGCCAGGTTCGCGCGGCGAAGTCGGTCAGCCGCGACGCCGCCGCCCGCGCCACAGGTTCTCGACGATCACGCTGAGCAGCAATGCAATGGCCAGGGCGCTCAGCGCGATCGAGACGGCGGTCCACAGGTCGCCGCCCCGCCGGATGGCGAGCGTGCTGGCGCCGAGCGACGTGACGCCGCCGGCGAGCCGCGGCATCCATCGCGGCACGACCCCGCGCTCGACCCACGACGCCACCAGCAGCGCGACGCCGAGCACGAGGGTGATGATGCCGGCGGTAGGGGGCAACGGGCGGCGAGGTTGAAGGGTTCCAGCCCTGAACTTAACCCGCCCATCCGGCCGGCTACCACGGGCGGCGCGCGGAGTCCACTCTTCAGCCATGGCTGCATCCGTTCGACCTCACGCCCCCCGCCGCCCGCCCGATTCACAGGCCGAGCGGCCCTCGATCCGCGAGCGCGTGGCGGCGCTCCGGCACGTGCCCCCGCTCGTCCGCCTGGTCTGGGAGACGCACCGACCGTTCACCGCCGCGATGATCGCGCTCCGCGCGGTGCGCAGCTTCGTGCCGATCTCGTCGCTGTGGGTGGCGAAGCTGATCATCGACGCCGTGGTCGCGCTGCGACAGCAGAGCGCGCCCGACCTGTCCCGGCTGTGGCGGCTCGTGGCGCTGGAGATCGCGGTCGTCGTGGTCGGCGAGGTGCTGGCGCGCGCCTCGGTGCTGGTCGAGAGTCTGCTCGGCGACCTGTTCTCGAACCGGATCAGCGTGCGGCTGATGGAGCACGCGTCGTCGCTCGATCTGGCCCAGTTCGAGGACCCGACCTTCTACGACCACCTCGAGCGCGCGCGGCGGCAGACGGTCGGCCGGCTCGGGCTGCTCAGCCAGATGCTCGGCATGGCGCAGGACACGCTGACGCTGGCGACGCTCACCGGCGCGCTGCTCGCCCACAACCCGTGGCTGCTGCTCCTGCTCACCGCCGCGATCCTGCCCAGCTTCATCGGCGAGACGCACTTCGCGGCGCTCGGCTACTCGCTCCTCTGGCGCTGGACGCCCGAGCGGCGGCTGCTCGACTACCTGCGCTTCGTCGGCGCGAGCGACCGCACGGCGAAGGAAGTGCAGATGTTCGGGCTCGCGCCCTGGCTGACCGAGCGCTACCGCACGCTCTCCGACCGCTACTACGCGGAGAACCGCCGGCTCTCGGTGCGCAAGGGGATCGTCAGCGCGCTCCTCTCCATACTCGGCACGTTAGGCTATTACGGGGCGTACGCGACGGTGCTGGTGCGCGCGGTGCGCGGCGCCATCTCCCTCGGCTCGCTGGCGTTCCTGGGCGAGTCGTTCCGCCGCAGCCGCGACCTGATCCAGCGGCTGCTGCTGGCGGCGAGCGACGTCCACGAGCAGAGCCTCTACCTGCGCGACCTGTTCCTGTTCTTCGAGATGCGGCCGACCATCGCCTCGCGCCCCGGCGCCCGCCCGGTCCCCCGCCCGGTGCGCGAGGGGTTCGTGTTCGAGGACGTCGGCTTCAAGTACCCGGACAGCGAGCGGTGGGCGGTGCGCCACGTGAGCTTCCAGCTCCGCCCCGGGGAGCGCCTGGCGCTGGTGGGGGAGAACGGCGCCGGCAAGACCACGCTCACCAAGCTCCTGGCGCGCCTCTACGACCCGAGCGAGGGTCGGATCCTGCTCGACGGCGTGGACCTGCGCGACTACGACCTGGCGTCCCTCCGCCGCGCGATCGGCGTGATCTTCCAGGACTTCGTGCGCTACGACATGCGGTTCGACGAGAACATCGGCGTCGGCGAGATCGAGGCGGCGCGGCCGTACCTGGATGGCAACAGGACGAACGGCGGAGCGCCGAGTGCGACGCCCATCACCGCGGCCGCCGAGCAGTCGCTGGCGTCGGCGCTGCTGCCGAGGCTCCCCGGCGGCTACCAGCAGATGCTCGGCCGCCGCTTCGAGGAAGGAGTAGACCTCTCGGGGGGCGAGTGGCAGAAGGTGGCGCTCGCGCGCGCCTACATGCGCGAGGCCGAGGTTCTGATCCTCGACGAGCCGACCGCCGCGCTCGACGCGCGCGCGGAGTACGAGGTGTTCGTCCGCTTCAACGAGCTGATGGCGGGGCGGATGGCGGTCGTGATCTCGCACCGGTTCTCAACCGTGCGGATGGCCGACCGCATCATCGTCCTGCGGGGCGGCGAGGTGGTCGAGGAGGGGACGCACGCGGAGCTGGCCGCGCGCGACGGGCTGTACGCGGAGCTCTTCCAGATGCAGGCGGCCGGCTACCAGTGACGTCGCACGAGGTCGCCCGCGGGAGGCTGCGCCGCCTCATCGGCGTCCTGCACGACTGGGCGGAGTCGGGATGGGCGGGCACCGCGACCGGCGCGTGGGGCGTGATGCAGGGGTCGGTCGTCCCCGGTCCGAGCGACGCGCTGCTCGTCCCGCTCGGGCTCGCCGACCCGCCGCGCGCCTTCCGCCTCGCCCTCTGGGCGACCGCCGGCTCCACCGTGGGCGCGCTGATCGCCTTCGCCATCGGCGCGCTCGCGTTCGACACCGTGGGCCAGTGGATGCTCGGCGTCGTCGGCGTGGGCGCGGCGAAGGTGGAGGCGCAGCGCGCACGCTTCGAGAGTCACGGCGCGTGGCTGGTAGCGCTCAGCGCGGTCTCGCCGCTGCCCACCAAGATCGTGTGCATGGCGGCCGGCGCCTTCGGCGTCCCGATCCCCGCGTTCGTCGTCGCGATCGTCGCCGGGCGTGCCGTGCGGTTCCTGGGGCTCGCGGCGATCGTGCGCTTCGCGGGGGAGTGGATCGTCCGTCGGTTGAGGGGGGATGGCGGGACGGCGGGATGAGGGGATGCGGGACGCGGGACGCGGGATGCGGGACGCGCGGGGGCGGTTGCGCGGTGCGATGCGGGCGACGTGGCCGGGACGTGGGAGGGGCGTCGCGCGCGACGCCCCTCCGGCATCCCGATCGTGAACCGTCCCACCGCCGACGCGACCATCCCCTGCGCGTCCCGCATCCCGCGTCCCGCATCCCGCGTCCCGTCACTTCACCATGCGCGTGAACGGCGCCACGTACGCCTGGAGCATCACCAACACTCCCACCAGCGTCGCCAGCGCGATGCTGTGGAGGAAGACGTAGCGCAGGATCGCGCCCTCGTGGCCGTACCAGCGGGTGGCCGTGCTGGCGACCACGATGCTCTGGGCGTCGACCATCTTGCCCATCACGCCGCCCGAGCTGTTCGCCGCCGCCATCAGCGTGGGACTCAGGCCGAGCTGCTCGGCGGTGATGCGCTGGAGGCTCCCGAAGAGGACGTTCGACGACGTGTCGGAGCCGGTGAGGGCGACGCCCAGCCAGCCCAGCAGCGTGCCGAAGAAGGGGTAGAGCACGCCGGTGCCGGCGAAGGCCAGCCCCAGCACCGCGTCGAGGCCGGCGTAGCGGCTGGTGTAGCCCAGGGCGAGCATCGCGGCGATGGTGAGCAGCGAGTGCCTGACGAGGCGCAGCGTCCGGCCGTAGGTCGCCGCCAGCTCACGCGGCGTGCACCCCACCAGCAGGCCGGCCACCACGGCCGCCAGCAGGATGCTGGTGCCGGTCGCCGACAGCCAGTTCAAGGCGAAGACGGCCGCCTCCGGCTGCGCCGCCGACACGGCCGGCGGCACGCGCAGGACCTGCCGGTGCAGGCCGGGCACCTCGAACGTCGGCAGCGAGATGGCGTTGAGCGCCGCCTTCACCGGCGGCAGCCCCCACACGAACACGAACGCGGTCAGAACCGCCCACGGCAGCCACGCGCGCCGAACGGCCCGGCGGTCCTCGGCCGGCGCGTCGGAGGGTACAGCGGGCGGCGCTGGCTCGGCCGCGCCGCGCGGGCGCCAGACCCGCAGGAAGAGCGCGAGCGCGGCGATCGACACGCTGCCGGCGGCGACGTCCACCAGCCACGGCCCGTGGTAATTGGAGACCAGGAACTGCGGCAGCGCGAACGACACCCCGGCGACGAGCAGCGCCGGCCACACCTCGAGCGCACGCCGCGCGCCGGCGTACGCGCAGACGAGCCAGACCGGCACGATGAGCGAGAACACCGGAAGCTGACGGCCGACCGTCGCGCTCAGCGCGTGCAGGTCGAGCCCCGTCACCCCCTGGAGCGCGACGATCGGCGTGCCCATGGCGCCGAACGCCACCGGCGCCGTGTTGGCGATGAGCGAGAGCCCGGACGCCTGCAGCGGCGAGAAGCCGACGCCGATCAGCAGCGCCGACGTGATGGCGACCGGGGTGCCGAAGCCGGCCGCGCCCTCGAAGAAGCTGCCGAAGCTGAAGGCAATGAGCAGGAGCTGCAGCCGGCGGTCGGCCGTGATCGACGCGATGCTGCGCTGGAGCACCGCGAACAGCCCGCGCTCGCTCGTGATCTGGTAGAGGAAGATGACGTTGACGACGATCCAGCCGATCGGGAACAGGCCGTACGCGGCGCCGAACGCCGCCGACGCGAGCGCCGCCCCGGCCGGCATTCCGAACACCGCCGTAGCCACCGCCAGGGCCGAGGCGAGCCCGAGGAGCGCCGCCCAGTGCGCCTTCACCCGGCCGGACGCCAGCGCGCCCAGCAGCACCACCACCGGCAGCGCCGCGACGAGCGTCGACAGCACCCGGCTGCCTAACGGATCGTACGTCTGGGGCCAGGGCATCCGGGTCAGACGCGGGGCGCCGTCACTGCCCCCGCACCGTGGGGTACTTGATCCCGAGCTGCTCGAGGTACGTCGCGTACTTCGACGGGTCGTAGTAGAGCTTCCGCATCGCCGGCCGGAAGCGCTCCATCGTCGCCGCGTTCAGGTAGGTCGCCGGCCGATCCTCGGCGCGCATCAGCGGCTGATACTTCTCCGACTTCGTCTGCACGTTGCGGAAGTACGCCCACGCGCTGTCCACCAGCGCGGGGGTCGTGAGGATGTCGAGCATCGTCATCGCGGTCGCCTTCGCGCCGGCGACCGAGCCCTTGTGCGCGATCGGCGTGGCCATCGCGATCGCGCTCGGCCAGCTGTGACCCGGCAGGCTCGGGATGTTCGCCGGGTAGCTGAGGGTGACCGTGGGCACCACCCACGACACGTCCCCGATGTCGTCCGACGGGCCGCCGTAGTTGGACGACTCGGGGACGCCGGTGCCGAGCCGGGAGAGCGCGGTGTCGAGCCCGCGGGCGGGGACGTTCACCTCGCGCTGGACCGCGCGCGCCAGCGTCTGGTCGGCCGCGCTCCACGTCGGCAGCCCCACGACCTTGATGTTCTCGTACATCGCCTTGGCGATGGGCGGGCTGAAGTGGCGCGGCCAGGCGGTGCCCAGCACGCGCACGTCGGCCAGCTTCGTCCCCGTCATCATCGCCGCGCCCTGCGCCACCTGCTGGCCGATCTCGAACAGCTCCTTGATGTGCGCGTAGTCGATCTCGCGGAAGTAGTACCAGACCGTCGCCGTGCGCGGCACCACGTTCGGCTGGTCGCCGCCGTCGCGGATCACGTAGTGCGAGCGCTGCTGGAGGCGCAGGTGCTCGCGCCGGTAGTTCCAGCCGACGTTCATCAGCTCGACGGCGTCGAGCGCGCTGCGTCCGCGCCACGGCAGTCCGGCCGCGTGCGCCGCCTCGCCGAGGAAGGAGAATTCCGCGCTCACCAGCCCGGAGCCGCCGCCGGAGCCGTAGGAGACCTGGAGGTTGGAGCCGACGTGCGTGAAGATGCAGACGTCCACGTCCTTGAACAGCCCGTCGCGAACGAAGTACGCCTTCGCGCCCAGCAGCTCCTCGGCGACGCCCGGCCAGATCACGATCGTCCCGGGCAGCTTCTCGCGCTCCATGATGCGCTTCACCGCCAGTGCCGCCGAGACGATCACCGCCTGCCCGGAGTTGTGCCCCTCGCCGTGCCCCGGCGCGCCGTCCACCAGCGGGTCTCGATAGGCGACGCCCGGCTTCTGCGAGGCCTGCGGAATGCCGTCGATGTCGGATCCGAGCGCGATCACCGGCTTCCCCGACCCCCACGTCGCCACCCAGCCGGTCGGGACGCCCGCCACCCCCTCGCGCACGGCGAAGCCGTTGCGGCGCAGGATGCCCGTGAGGTAGCGGCCCGTCTCCACCTCCTGGAACCCCAGCTCCCCGAAGCTGAACATCATGTCCACCATCTCCTGCACCATCTTCTGCCGCCCGTCGATGTCGGCCACCGCCTCCCGCTTCAGCCGGTCGATGCGCGGGTCCGGCGAGCGCGGGGCGGGCGAGGACGCGGCGACTCCGGCGGCGGTAGACTCCTCGGTCTGCGAGAGCGCCTGGCTCGCGCCGACGGCGAGCGAGAGCGCGGTGGCGGCGACCGCGGCGAGCGCGGCGAGCGCGGCAATCGGTCGGCGGCCGAGGCGTGGGATCGGACGGGGCATGCGGCGAAGCTCCTGCGGTCGAGTGGGGGCGCGGCGGCGCGTGGCGCGCACAAGTTGCAGTAGAATCGGTGCGCCGTGATTTTCCCGGTCGGTCGGGCGATTCGCAAGGTGCTGCCGGCGAACCGCCGCCCCGCGCGCGGGTAGAACGGCGTGTACCCACGTGATCGCCGTTCGTCCAGAGAGATTTTCCCGGAACCTCAGCACCATCAGCCGATGACACGCACGCCGCGCTCGCTCACGCTCACCGCCGTTGTTGCCCTCGCGCTCGCGGCCTGCCGCGACCGCGCGGCCAACGCGGGGGCGGGCGCGGACTCCTCCCTCGAGCGCGACCTGACGCTCGCGGTCGGCGGCGACACCGGGACGCTGGCCGAGCTGCCCGAGCTGAAGGACGTCCCGGCCACGGTCAGGCCGGCGCCGGC
>DATFPD010000556.1:0-16658 GCA_035265005.1 Gemmatimonadaceae bacterium
GGTGCCGCGCCAGCTCGGCTCCTGCCACACCGCGGTGATCGGCGGCTACGTGGTCGAGGGGCACGTCCCGGCCGAGCTGATCGACAAGCTGCTCCGGGAGCGCCCCAAGATCGCCGGCATCGCCGTCCCCGGCATGCCCGTCGGCTCCCCCGGTATGGAAGTACCCGGCCGGACGCCGGACCACTACGACGTGCTGAGCTTCGACCGCGCGGGGAAGGTGGCGGTGTACGCGAGACGATAGCGGCGTTGCGAGGTGCGAGGTGCGAGGTGCGAGATGCGAGATGCGAGAAGTGCCCCGGGAGGCTCCTGCTTCCCGGGGCACTTCTCGCACGTCGCACCTCGCACCTCGCACCTCGCACTATCGTTCGGCTATCTCTTCCGGAAGATCGTCACACCCCAGGCCGTCGGGTCGTCCGGCGGGGCGTCGTTCCAGCTGCCGTAGGAGTGCGAGCCGTCGGTCTCGTAATGCAGGATGTAGTCGCCGGCGGGGAGGGAGACGGTGTCGTCGAACTGGCGGTTCTTGCTGGCGCCGCCGGCGTGGGTCGTCTTGCGGTAGGTCATCTCCCAGACCGTGCGGCCGGTCTTCGCGTTCTCGATCCAGGCGAAGTCGTACATCTCGCCGCCGGTGCCCTCGCCGACCGCGAAGACTCGGACGTCGGCGTCGCGGTCGAGGGAGAAGCGGACGCGCTCGTCCTCGTCGTCGCGGACCTTCGAGATCCTGGCGATCACGTCCGGGTCCGGGCGCTCGACGAACGCCGAGACCGCGCCCGACTCCACCGCGCCGCCCTTGGCCGGGTAGAGGCTGATCCCCCACATCTCGCCGTCGATCGGGGCGGCGGCGTTCCAGTCCTCGTACGAGTGCGAGTCGTCGGTGATGTAGTGGACCATGTAGCTGCCGGCCTCGAGGTGCAGCACGTCGTCCACCAGCCGGTTCTTCGCGTCGCCGCCCGCGTGCTCGGTCTCGTCGAAGTCCATCGTCCACACCTTGCGGTGGGTCGACTCGTTGGTGATCCAGCCGTAGTCGAACATCCGGCCGTCGCGCCCCTCGCCGAGGGCGTAGACGCGTACGTCCATCGGGCGGTTGAGCGTGAAGCCCTTCTCGCGCGTCTCGCTGTCGTGTACGCCGGTGAGGGCGACGATGGCGTTGCCGGGCGGGAGGTTCGAGTAGGCGAAGCTGCGCACGTCGTCCTTGTCGCGCGGGTTCGTCACGCGGACGGTGAGCCCCCAGAACGACGGGTCGTGCGGCGGGCCGGCGTTCCAGTCGCCCGGGTCGTGCGAGTCGTCGGTCACGTAGAACGCGGCGTACTTCCCGGGCTGGAGCGTCTTGACGACACGCGCCTCGCGGTTCTTGTCGGCGCCGCCGGCCGGGTCGCTGCGGTCGTAGTCGAGCGTCCAGACGCGCTGGCGCGTCTCGGTGTTGATGATCCAGCCGTAGTCGAACGCGGACTGGTCGCGGGCCTCGCCGAGCGCGTAGATCTCGACCTCGGTCGGGCGCGTGATCTCGAAGCCGATCTTCTTCGAGCTCTCCTGGCCGACGCCGGTGAGGGAGACGACCGCGGTGCGCGTGAACTCCTCGCGCGCCCGGGCGATGTCGCTCTTGTCGAGGTGGCGGCCCTGGCCGCGCACGGTCAGCTTGAACTCCTCGGAGAAGCCGTCGTCGTCGTACTGGCGCTTGCTGTCGTCCTTGTCCTTGCCGGAGATCCAGTCGAAGACGCCCTGGCCGGAGAAGGGGACGCTGTACGACGAGTAGTAGACCTCGTAGGTGCCGGCCGGGAGGCGGACGGAGCCGTCGTACGACCGCAGCCCGTCCTTCCCGCGCTCGGCGCGCGTCTCGGCGAGCTCCCAGACCACGCGCCGCGTGCGGGCGTCGAGGATCCAGGCGTTGCCGCGCCAGTAGTCGAGCTCACCGCTGACGCCGTGATCGTCGTCGCGATCGTCGTCATCGTCGTCGCGGTCGTCGCGGTCGTTCTTCTTGCCCCACGTCCGCCACTTGCCGGGCTGGCGGAATCGCCCGTCGGCGCCGACGGCCTCGACCGAGACCTCCTGCGACTCGTTGAGCACGAACCCGTCGACGCGCAGCTCGTGCGCGGAGAGGTTGCGGATCTCGACGAGCGTCGAGCCCTGCGCGGCGGCAGGGGCGGTAGTCGCGACCGTAGCGCCGGCGGCGATCGCGGCGACGGCGGCGGCGCGGCCGAGCGTACGAGTCAGCTCGCTCCAACGCGGAATCCCGGACATGAGGGCCTCTGCTGTCCCAGTGTGTTGGCGTAGTGGTCGGGGCACGATGCTTGGCGGCGCGCCCGCTACAGGATCGACCACACGGTTGGATACGGTCATCCCATAAGAAGGTTTACCGGCCCCTTGCAAATGACGGCACTCGGGCATCGGGACTCGGCCATCGGCGCTCGGCGCTCGGCTGGATGCCAGGCAGTGGTGGGCCCTTGATTCATCAAGGGCCACAGCCTGCCTGACCGGGATGCAGTGGGCCCTTGATGAATCAAGGGCCCACCAGTGAGTACCCCAGGATGCCCCCATGCGGAGTGCCGAGCGCCGAGTCCCGATGGCCGAGTGCCGCAATCCGGCACCGATGCTGCTCCGTCTCACATCAATGACCGCGCCCGAACAACCGACCCCGACTCCCCCCGCGCGCTCCCTGCGCCCCTGGCTGCTGCCGCTCGCCGCCACGGCGCTCGTCGTCGCATTCGGGCTTCGGCAGGTGGGCGCTGTCAGGGGCGCGCTGCGCGAGCAGCTCGAGGGGCGCACCACGGTCACGCACGACATCGTCGTCGAGCAGGTGCGCGCGGTCGCGAAGCTGGTGACGAGCGAGACCACGGTGCGGGACGTGGTGACGTACGAGAACACGCGCCTCGGCTCCACCAAGCGCTCGATCGTCGTGGCCACCGGGCGCGTGCTGGCGGGGATGGACCTGCAGGCCCCGCCCGGCGCCGACGTGCAGATCGACGACGCGGCCAGACGCATCACCATCGTGCTCCCGCCGGCGAGCGTGCTGGCGGTGGACATCCTCGGACTGCGCACCTACGACGAGCAGCGCGGGCTCTGGAACCCCTTCGAGCCCGAGGACCGCGACGCGATCTACGCGCGGGTCCGCATCCAGCTCCGCCGCGCCGCGCAGGAGCTGAACCTGACCGAGCACGCCAACCGCAGCGCCACCCAGCTGCTCCAGACGATGCTCGGCGTCAACGGCTACACGGTGGACGTGCGCTTCCGCGCCCCGCCGCCGGTGCAGGCGCCGGCCCCCCGCGGCTGACCGCCCGGGCGATCTTGCTGTATCGTTCGGCGTCAGCACGGCAGCGTACAGTCACACTGACTGTCTGCGTGGCAGTGCGCTGCATTACCAACCCCGTGACTCGCGCGTCTGGAGAGAGATGGAGTCTTCGTTCGCTCGAAGTCCGTCGCCCGGGCGGGAGTCACGCTTTGCCCTCCCGGCTCACCAGTGGAGCTACTGCATGCCGAAGTCTTTTGTTCGCTCCAGCCGCCCGCGCGCGATGCGCGTCTGGGCCGCGCTCCTCGGCGTCGCGGCGCTCGCCGCGTGCTCGGACGCCTCGCCGCTCGCGCCCTCGTCATCGGGCGCTCCCGCGCTCTCGCAGGTCGCGGTGAGCGGCGCGTCGTCGGACGGCCTGCTCTCGTGCCCGTCCACGATGTCGTTCAGCGCGAGCCGGGTGATTGGCGCCCGCGGCGGGCTGGTCAAGGTCGGCGGCGCCACGCTGCGCATTCCCGCCGGCGCGGTGCTCGCTCCCACGGAGTTCACGGTCACGGTGCCGGCCTCGCAGTACCTCGAGGTCGACATGCGCGCCGCGGGCCAGGAGCACTACACCTTCGCGCGCCCGGTCGAGGTCCAGCTCTCGTACCGCCGCTGCACCCGCAAGAACGAGTCGCTCGCGCTCGGCGCCTGGTACATCGACACGCAGAGCAAGTCGATGCTCGAGTGGATGGGCGGCGCGGAAGACCGCCCGAACCGCACCGTGACCTTCGAGACGACCCACCTCTCCGGCTACGCCCTGGCGTACCGGAACGGGAACGCCGAGGGGCACGAGAACGGCGAGGGCAATGCGCAGGAGTAGCGCGACCGCAGCCTAGTCCGGACACATCGAGCGGGGCGCCGTCAGGTGACGGCGCCCCGCTCGCGTTCATCCCACGCTCGCGACCCGCTCGGCGAGGATCCCCGCCTCCGCCTCCGCGCCGATGCCCTTCGCGATCTCGAGCGCCTTGCGATAGGTCTCGAGCGCCCCGTCGCGGTCGCCGCGCTTGAGGGCGATGTCGCCGCACAGGCGCAGGCACTCCACGCGGCGCCACGCGTTGCCGGAGTCCTCGAAGTAGGAGAGCGCGGAGCGCACGAGCTCCTCGGCTTCGCCGAGTCGGTCCTGCCCGGTGATCGCCTCGGCGTAGTTCATCGTCGCCATGGCGAGCAGCTCCATGTCGCCGACGCGGCGGGCGGCGCCGCGCGCCTGCTCCAGCAGGTCGGCCGCGAGCGCGACGTTGCCGAACTCCACGGCCGCGCGGCCGAAGTTGTTCAGCGTCATCGCCTCGCCGCGCACGTAGCCGGCGCGCTGGAAGCTCTTCGCCGACTGCTGGAAGCGCCGCCGCGCGAGCTCCCAGTTCCCCTGCTGCGCCGCAATCGCGCCCAGGTTCTGGAGCACCTGGCCGCGGATCTTCGCGTCGCTCGTCATGCCGAGGATCTGCTCGAAGACCGCAGTCGCCCCGGGGAAGTTGCCGCGCCCCTGGAGGATCACCCCCTCCACGTTGCACGCTTCAGCGTAGAGGTCCTGGAGCCCCGACTCGCTCGCCACCTGGCCCGCCAGGCGGACCGTCTCGAGCGCCCGGTCCCACTCCGAGCGGGTGAAGAACAGCACCGCCTGGCGCCGGATGGCGAGCGAGAGCTCGGCGGGGCCGCTGGCGGCCGCCTCGGCCTGGCGCAGGCACTCCATGGCGGACTCCATCTCCCCGATCTGCTGGAGCCGCCCCGCCTCCTCGATCAACGCCTCGAAGTCCGGGCCGTCAGCCACGCGCGCCGCCGAGGGGTCCTGTCGCCAATCGTGATGGTCTGCGCGAGGTCATTGACGCCGATCCCCGGGGTTCGTATCTAGCGGTGCAACCGGCCGGCCAGCGGTGTAACGCAGAAGGTAGGTCAGGGTAACGGTCCGAGTCGCATCAAGCAATCGCCGTGCACAGCGGCGCAACAGCGCACTGGAGGATGCCGTGGCCGACACGCGGCGCGGGAACGGATTCGCCACGCGTCTGCGGGACGACCACGCGCTGCGGGTCGCGCTCTACTACCTGGCGCTGGCCGGCGCGGTGGCGCTGCTCTGGCGCTGGGACGACTCGCGCCGCGCGCTCCTCGACACGATGCCGCTCGGCGGCGAGCTCTTCACGGGCAACCCGAGCCGCAACGCGCTGGCCGCCGAGGCGGCGGCCGAGGTGGCGGCGGCCGGGCCGCTGCGGGTGGCGGCCAGCACCGGCATGGCGATCGTCGCGGCGGTGCTGCTCTCGCTGCCGGTCGCGTGGATCTACATCCTGACGCGCCAGAAGAAGGGCTACCGGCAGTCGGTGGTGCAGACGCTGATCGTCCTCCCGGTGGTCGTCGCCGGGATCGTCGTCCTCGTGAAGAACAGCCTCGCGCTGGCGTTCAGCCTGGCCGGGATCGTGGCCGCGGTGAAGTTCCGGAACACGCTGGAGGACAGCAAGGACGCGGTGTACATCTTCCTCGCGACGGCGATCGGGCTGGCCGCGGGCGTGCACCTGCCGGTGGCGGTCGTGATCTCGGTCGCGTTCAACCTCGTGGTCTACCTGCTCTGGCGCAGCGACTTCGGCCGGTCGCCGGGGCGGCTCGAGGGGAAGGAGGCGCAGCGGCGGCTGGAGCGCGCGCTCTCCGTCGCCAGCCGCACGGGGACGTTCGTGGCGAAGCTGGACGAGGAGATCCTCAAGTCCATGGCGCCCGAGCAGCTCGACGCGCTGGCCGACCGCGCCTGGCGCCGGCGGAAGAAGCTCGCCGCGGCCGCGGGCGTCACGACGACTGGCGAGTCCACCGCCGAGCACAGCACGACCGACGGCCTGCGCCTGACCCCGGTCGGCAACGTGCTCGTGGGGCAGGAGGGCGAGCGCGGGGAGAGCGAGCGCGTCAGCTTCGAGAAGCTGCTCCGCGTCCACACTCAGGACATCGACGCCGCGCGCGCCACCGCGGAGGGGATGCTCCCCGACCACCTCAAGCGCTGGCGATTCGGCGGCGTGGTCCACGAGGCCGACGGCAGCCACACGCTGGAGTACGGGGTGGTGCTCAAGAAGACCACGCCGCCCGGGCTGCTGCTCGACGAGCTGCGGCGGGGGAAGGACATCATCGGGGCCGAACTGCTATGAGACGCATCGCACTCGCTCTCCTCCTGGCGACGCCAGCGGCCGCCCAGCGCCCGCCGCAGCCGCTCTTCGCCAGCGACAGCGTGCTCGAGCTGCGGATCGAGGCGGACCTGCGGAACGTGTTCAAGGAGCGGGGGGAGGAGGGGAAGCCGTACCCGGCGACCATCACCATGGCGGGCGTCGACCGGGCGCTCCCGGCGCAGCTCCAGACGCGCGGGCACTACCGGCTCCGGCGCAGCACCTGCGCCATGCCGCCGCTCCGCGTGCGCTTCGCCAAGGACGCGCCGGAGCTGGCGGGGACGCCCTTCGCCGGCCAGCGGAAGCTCAAGCTCGTCACCCACTGCCAGCCGGGGCGGGAGTTCGAGGACAACGTGGTCGAGGAGTACCTCGTCTACCGCAGCTACAACGCGATCACCGACACCAGCTTCCGCGTGCGCCTGGCGCGGGTGACCTACGTCGACCGGGGCGACGCGAAGGCGGAGCCGGTGACTCGTTATGCGTTCTTCATCGAGGACGACGAGCGGATGGCCGAGCGGATCGGGGGGAAGATCCTCCCCGACCAGGGCGCCGCGCCGGGGGACCTCCACATGGCGCTGCTGGAGCCGCTGGTGATGTTCCAGTACATGGTGGGCAACACCGACTGGTCGATCGGGGCGCTGCACAACATCCGGCTGGTGCGCACCGGCGACGCGGTGCTCCCGGTGCCGTACGACTTCGACTGGTCGGGGGTCGTCGGCGCGCCCTACGCCCGCCCCAACCCGAAGTTCGGCACGAAGACCATCTACGACCGCGTCTTCATGATCGGCTGCCTCCCCCTGCCGTCGATCGTCACGCTCGCCGGGCGCTTCAACGCCCGCCGCGACTCGATCTACACCCTCTTCCGCGACACCACCCTCCTCGACCGCCGCGCGGGCGAGAACGACATCCGCTACCTCGAGGAGTTCTACAAGACGCTCAACAACGAGCGGGTGGCGAAGCGAGTGTTCGGGTCGGGATGCTGAAGAGCGATTCGCGCCGCGCGATTCGCGCGGCGCGATTCGCTCATTTCCTCCTGTACACCGCCACCGTCCCTCTCACCTCGCCTTCGTCCGCCACGAACAGCGAGCCGTCCGGCGCGAAGGCAAGGCCCTCGGCCTGGGGGTGGCGGGCGGCGGGGAGGCGGGTGGCGGAGACGACGCGGCCGGCGGGGGTGATCTCGGCCAGGGCGTGCTGGCGCGCGGCGGCGAGGACGTAGTTGCCGGTGCGCGGGTCGCGGTCGATGCCTGACGCGGAGAAGGCGTGCGGCGGGCCGCCGGCGCGCGCGATCTCGGCGAGCGGGACGGCGATCGACGGGCTGGCGCGGTCGAGCGCGTGGGTGGCGAGCGACCAGCGGAACACCGTCAGCTGGCCGGCGAGCGCAGGCTCGCGCGGCGTCTTGCAGGCGAGCAGCAGCACCCCGGCCGCCGGGTCGGCGCCGAGCCCCTCCAGCTCGCACCGCGCGCCGAGCTTCGTGTCGTACGCCGTCGGCGCGACGTGCTCGTCCGCGCGCCCCTCCGCGCTCTCGTACAGGACGCCGTCGCTCGTCATGAGGTAGAAGCGCCCGCCGGCGATCGCGAGTCCCTCGAAGTCGCCGTGCAGCGTCTTCCCGCCGGCGTCGGCGAGCGCGAACGCCTTCACGACGGTGCCCTGCCGCGCGTCCAGCTCGTAGACGATCGCGCGCTCGTCGTCGTGCGCGAACACGCGCCCGTCGTCGGACACGGCGAGCCCGGAGATCTCGCGGAGCCGCTTCGGCATCTCCCACCGCGCCGCCGGCTCGGCGGCGAAGTCGTAGCCCGCCAGCGCCTGCGCGCTCGCACCCGGCGTCGGCGCGCAGGTGAGAAGAACGACAAAACCGAACAGGGATGAACGCGGATGACGGCGCGGATGCACGCGGATGCGTCCCGGCAGCATCAAAGCTCCTCCCGCCGAGCGACCCGGAGCCTCGAATGGTGCGGGGAGAGATCCGTGTGCATCCGTGCTCCTGTCCGCGTTCATCCGTGTTCGCGCTTGCCTCAATGTCCCGCCTGACCGCCGCGGCGGGCGACCAGGTACAGCGGGACGGCGAGCGCCGCGACGTAGATCGCCATCGCGACCAGCGGGTTCTCGGCGAACGCGCCGAGCGACGCGCCGACGTTGTAGCGCTCGTCCACCCTGTAGACGGTGAGCGCGGCCAGCACCACGCCCATGATCGCGCCGCCGGCGATGAGGCCGGAGGAGAAGAGGACGCCCGGGCCGGAGTCGGCCTCGGGGCCCTCGCGCTGCGCCGGGGAGAGGCGGCGGTCGATCAGCCAGCGGATCAAGCCGCCCATGAACATCGTCGCCGACGTGGAGATCGGGAGGTACACGCCGACCGCCACCGGGAGCGACGGCAGGCCGAGCACCTCCATCGCCACGGCGAGGAAGGCCCCGATCAGGATCAGCCCCCACGACAGCTTCTGCGTCAGGATGCCGTCGACGACGAGCGCCATGATCTGCGCCTTCGGCGAGTCCAGCTTGTCGATCGTGCGCCCCTGGTAGTCGGTCGGCTCCCGGCCGCCGATCCCGGGGTCGAGGACGAAGCGGATCGCGCCGCTCGGGTCCACCAGGTAGCGCCCCGCGGGCGCGGCGCCGGTCTGCTCGTAGAGGTGGCCCACGCGGTACGTCTGCCCGTCCACCACCCGCGGAGCGCTCTCGAAGCTCGCCGCCGGCACCGCGACGCCGGCGTACTCGCGCCTGACGACGGTGGTCTTCGCCTCGTTCAGGAACTGGATCATGAACCCGATCAGCAGCGCCGACGTGCAGACGCCGGCCACGAGACCGATCTGCTGCCGCGCCGGCGTGGCGCCCACGAGGTAGCCGGTCTTGAGGTCCTGCGACGTCGCGCCGGCGACCGCGGCGGCGATGCACACCACGCCGCCGATCGACAGCGCGAGCACCCGGTGCTCGACCCCCGTCCAGCCGATGGCGAGGAAGATGAGCGCCGTCATGAGCACCGTCGCCACGGTCATCCCCGAGATCGGGTTCGCGGAGGCGCCGATCTGGCCGGTGATGCGGCTCGACACGGTGACGAAGAGGAAGCTGAAGAACACCGCGAGGATGGCGCCGAGCGGGTTGATCGCGATCTGCGGCAGCAGCACCATCGCGATCGCCAGCAGCACCACGCCGCCGAGGACGATCCCCATCGGCAGGTCCCGCTGGGTGCGGCGACCAGTTTCGCTTTCTGTAGTGCCTTGATTCATCAAGGCCCCCCGGTTCATCCCGCCGAAGCTCCCGACAATGGCCGCCCAGATGGTCGGCATCGCGCGCACGAGCGAGATCAGCCCGGCCGCCGTCACCGCCCCCGCGCCGATGTAGTAGACGTAGTTGGCGCGCACGGCCATCGCGTCCATGTCGCGGATCAGCGTCGTCGCGGGCGCGATCACCGTCGTCAGGCCGTCGCCGAAGAACTTGATCGCGGGGATCAGCACGAAGAACGAGAGCATCCCGCCGGCGAACAGGTAGCCCGAGATCTTTGGGCCGATGATGTAGCCGACGCCGGTGAGCTCGGGGCTGATCTCGGCGCGGATCTCGCCGAACAGCTCCGGCGTGCCGCCGGGGACGAGCCGCTGGAAGACCCGCCGCGGCACCTCCGCCCACACGTGCATCCCGCCGTTCAGGAACTTGTAGAGCGCGCCGAGCCCGAAGCCCATGAACACGGTCTTCGCCTGCACCCCGCGCTCCTCGCCGACGATCAGCACCTCGGCGCAGGCCGTGCCTTCCGGGTACTTGAGGTTGCGGTGCTCCTTCACGATCAGGCTCCGCCGCAGCGGGATCATGAGCAGCACGCCGAGCAGCCCGCCCACGAGCGCGATCGCCATGACTTTCGTGGCCGGCAGCTGGTAGCCGAGCAGAATGAGCCCGGGCAGCGTGAACACCGTCCCGGCCGCGATCGACTCCCCCGCCGAGCCGGTGGTCTGCACGATGTTGTTGCGCAGGATGGACTGCCGCGCGCCGAACGCGCCGGAGACCCAGCGGAAGATCGTGATCGACAGAACGGCGATCGGGATCGACGCGCTCACCGTGAGCCCGATCTTGAGCGCCAGGTAGACGCTCGACGCCGCGAACACGAGCCCGAGCGCCATCCCCAGCACGACCGCGCCGACGGTCAGCTCCGGCAGGTCGGTGCGCTCGGGGACGTAGGGCATGATCTCGGCGTCGTCCGCGGCGACCGGGATGCGGTCCAGGGTGCCGGGGTCGAGCACGGGCTCGTGGATCGTCGGCGGCTGCGTGGTGGCCATTGCGGCTCCGGGGCGTGAAGGGCGAGCGGACGCTTCAATATGGTGGCTCGCTCGGGACTCGGCAGCCGGATTGTCCTTCCCATGGAGCGCGTTGCGCTTTCTGGGAACGACGCCCCTGCTGCCGAGCGATTCACTTCCGTCTGATCCCCCCCTTGATCGGGCTTCGACAGGGGGTCGGTATCGTGGCGCGTCGTGCACGTCCACCGACTACGCGAGGACGCCTCTCATGCTCGATAGATTCGCACTCCGCCTTGCCGCCGTCGGCGCGCTGGCCGCCGCGGCCGCCTGTACCGACCGCGACCCCACGGGGCCCGGAATCCCCCGCCACGCCGCGCCGACCCGCCCCCACCTCTCCATCGCCGTCTCCTCTCCCGAGATCGCGATGCTCTCCGTCGAAGTGACCGCCCCCGACCTGCGCGACGCCCTGGTCTACGACCTGGATCTCCAGGACGGGCGCAGTGAATCGAGCCTGGCGCTGCCGGCAGGCGCCGAGCGCAGGCTGGTGATCCGTGGGCACGACCGCTACGGCGAAGTCACCCACGAGGGCGAAGCCTTCGTGGAGAAGGTCGCCGAAGGAGAGAACCCGTACATCGAGGCCGAGCTCAAGCCGGTCGGCGAGGGCAAAGAGGCACGTGCGGAGATCGGCCTGGTGGGCGAGGAGCCCCGGGAGGCCACGATCGAGCTTCGCGCCGAACAGCGGGAGCCCCTGGAGGGGGAGAGCTTCCTGATCAAGGCGGCGGTGCTCGATCCGTCGGGGAAGCCCCTGGACGTTCGGCCCGATGAGCTCCACTGGGCGGTGAGCGACCCGCGCGGCGCGCACGTACAGCCGCTCTTCCGCGAGGACGTCATCGCCGAGATCCTGGCGATGCAGGCCGTGGGCGAGGTGCGGATCTCCGCGACCTACAGGGACCACATCAGCTGGATCTACATCTACATCCAGCGCAACCCGTACGTGGCGGTGAGCGCGGGGAGCAGCCACAGCTGCGCGCTTCGGCAGAACGGTGACGCCTACTGCTGGGGGAACAACTCCCGCGGGCAGCTCGGAACCACGGCGGTGCCCTCCACGTCGTGCAGCGGGACTGTGCTCTGCCGAAGCGCCACGCCGGTGTACGTGGCGGGCTACGCGTTCACCGCGATCAGCGCCGCCGGCAACGACACGTGCGCGCTGACGTCGGTGGGGCAGATCTACTGCTGGGGGAACAACTACTCCGGCCAGCTCGGCGACGGCACGGTTGGGGGGCAGAGCCCGACGCCCGTGCTGGTGAAGAGCAAGGTTACCTTCATCGCGGTGACGACGGGCTACTCGCACGCCTGCGGTCTTGCGTCGACCGGCGCCGCGTTCTGCTGGGGTGACAACGGCAGCGGCCAGCTCGGGACCGGCAACACCACGGCGAGCCCGGTACCGGTGCTGGTGCAGGGAGGCCTCCACTTCCGCAGTCTCTCGGCCGGGGGCGGCCACAGCTGTGGGATCGCCGACATCTCGAAGGAAACGATCTATCCGGCGGCCGCCGCCGCCGCGGGCGCACCGCGGACGCTCGCCAGCACCACGCAGATGGTCTGCTGGGGCTCCAGCTACTGGGGCCAGCTCGGCAACGGGCAGTCGGGCGCCGGCGTCTTCGCCACGCTTCCGGTCGCCGTGAACGGCGGGGGCGCCTTCGCGACGCTCGGCGACTACGAGAGCTCGAACACGAGCTGCGCCATCACCGCCTCGGGGACGGGCTACTGCTGGGGCGACAACTACACCGGCCAGCTCGGCACCGGCAACACGACTCCGGTGGCCACGCCGGCCGCGGTCGCGGGGGGCCTGAGCTTCACGGGCCTCGGCACGTCGTCCTTCCATTCCTGCGGCGTCACGATGGCGAGCGACATCTACTGCTGGGGCTTCAACGGCTACGGCCAGCTCGGGAATCCGACGTCCGCGGGGACCGCGAGCAACGTCCTCTCCCTCGTTCCGGTCGTCGGTGGGCACAAGTTCTCGCAGGTCACCGTCGGCTTCAACCACAGCTGCGGCCTCAGGACCGACGGCCGCATCCTCTGCTGGGGGACCTACAGCGGCGGCGAGCTGGGCAACGGCATGACCGGTCTATTCCCGTCGTGGACGAACACGCCGGTGCTGGTGCTGTAACCGGGCGACGCCGGCGCCGGCCCGTCCGCGGATGACGGCCGGCGCCGGCGGCCGCCCGCCGCGCGCTCACCGCTCGGCGTGCAGGCGCCGCATCGCGGCGCGCGCCTCGGCGGCGCGGGCGCGCAGGGCGGGGTCGCCGTTCGCCCACGCGGCGGCGGCGAACCGGTAGGCGTCGGCGGCTTCGCGCGTCAGCCCCAGCCGCTCGGCGACGCGGCCGCGCTCGAGGGCGAACAGCACTTCCACGGGAGTCAGGAAGGCGGCCAGCGGCTCGCGGAGCGTCGTCAGCGCCCCCTCGCGGTCGCCCGACGCGGCCATCAGCTGCGCCCTCGTCAGGCGGTCGACGAAGCACGACGGGCACACGGTGTCGGGGAGCTGGCGGAGCAGCCCGAGCGCGCCCGCGCTGTCGCCGGCCGCGAGCGCGAGGTGCGCCAGCGCGGCGAGGGTGTCGTAGCCGGCGCGGAGCGGCCGGTCCGGGTCGCCCGCCCGGGGGGCGCGCGCCCGGGCGCGGGCCGCAGCGAGGAAGGCGCGCAGGGAGGTGGTGTCGCCGCGCTCGGCCCACCAGCGCAGCGCCAGGCGGGCGCGCTCGGACCCCGCGCGCAGCCAGCGGCCGAGCTCCGCCGCCGCGTCCGCGGCCGGCACCCCGCCCAGCAGCGCGACCTCGGCGAACGCCGGCACGCCCCGCGTGCCTAACGTCATGTAGGCGGCCCCCGCGTGCCCCCGGAACGCGAGCTGCTCGGCGAGGCGGCGGGAGAGGTAGGCGCGGTCGTTGAACAGCGCCACCTCCGCCGGCCGCCGGCCAGCCGCCGCCAGCAGTCGCGTCAGGCGAACCGCGATCTCGGTCGAGTCCGGCCAGCGGCGCAGGATCGTCCGCGCCGAGGCGACGACTTCCGGGGGGAGCGTGTCGAGCAGCCGCGAGACCTCGGGCGACCCGGCGCCGCCCGGCTCCAGCAGCGCGGCGACGAGGCGCACGCCGCGGTGCGGCGCCTCGGTGGGGTTGCGCGCCAGGTAGGCGCGCGCGTAGTGGCGGGCCAGCGACAGGCCGCCCACGTTCAGCCCCAGCTCGACCGTGTGGATGTAGGCCGGCGCGAGCGCCGAGTCGAGCGCGATCGCGCGGTCGAACGCCTCCAGCGCCACGCGCTCGCTGACCCCGACCGCCGGCCCGACCCCGAAGTGGTAGCGGGCCTCGCCCACCGCCAGCCACACCTCCGCGTCGTCCGAGTACCGCCGCGAGGCGGCGTCCAGCGTCGACAGCAGCCGCCTCGTCAGGCGGAACCCCACCAGCTCGCCGCGCGGGTCGTCGGGCGAGAGCGCGTTGATCGCCGCGTCCAGCGAGTCCGCCGCGACGAGCAGGCTGTCGCGCGCCGCGAGGCCGCGGTTGCCGGCGCCGGCGCGCAGCAGGTAGGCGACCGAGAGCGAGTCCATCACGACGCGCCGCCAGGACAGCACGTTGCCGAGTCGACGCAGCGCGAGGGTGAACGTCGGGTCGTGCTCGACCGCGCGCTCGTAGTACACCTGGGCGGAGTCCCACTGGCTGCGGCGGTACGCCTGCTCGCCGCGCAGGAACGCCTTCAGCGCGTCCAGCGACCTGGCGACCGGCACCGTGGAGCGGCGGATGGCGCCGACCGGCTGGCGCGCGTTCAGCTGCCGCAGCACGTCGACGGTGAGGGAGTCGCTGAGCAGGTCCATCCGCGAGACGGCCTCGCGGCGCTCGATCGCGCCCAGCTCGACGCCCGAGTCGGCGTCGACGACCGAGACTTCGGCGCGCACGCTGTCGCGTCCCGCGCCCAGCAGGTGGCCGATCACGACCACCCGCGCGCCCGTGCGCCGCCCCAGCTGGGTCGCCGAGGCGACGTCGGGACGGCCCTCCCAGGTGCGCACGACGGTAGTGGGCGAGACCGTGCGCAGGGGGCCGGCACCGTCCAGATGGCGGGAGAGGATGTCCACCATCCCTTCCCGCCAGAGCTCCAGCTCCGGCTCCAGCGCCGCGAACGGCGCGACGGCGATGAGGTCATCGTCCAGCGCCACGCCGTCGGGCAGAGTCAACCGCTCCCGCCGGAACAGGGCCCACGCGGCCGCGACGAGAGCGACCCCGAGCAGTACCGCCGCGGCGACGGACCGCGGGGCGATCCGGACCCTCGTCTCGCGTGGCTCCCGCCCGGGTTCCCGCACGGGTTCCCGCACGGGCTCGGCGACGGCCGGCGGGGCGGGCGGTGCAGGCGGCAGCGTCGCGACCACGGTCGGCTGGATCGGCGCGCCCGGCGGCGGCGAGGGGCGCCGTCCCTCGGCGGCGGCGCCGCCGTCGACCGCGTGCTGCGCACGCAGACGGTCGACGAGCTCGACGACGAGCTGGTCCGCGCTGATGCCGAGCTGCGATTCGAGCAGCGCCGAGTGCACGCGCGCGTGCTGAAGCGCGCCCGCCACGTCGCCGACCGCGACGAGCGACTGCATCAGCTCGTAGGCGACGCGCGAGTTGAGCGGGTCGGCAACGGCGAGGCGCCGCCACCACTCGGCCGCCTCGCGCGGGTCGCCCCGCTCGCTGGCGGCGGTCGCGAGGCGCGTCGCCGCCTCCGAAAACCGTCGGTGCAGCTGCTGGCGCTCGGCCTCGGTCCACCGCTCGAACTCCTCGGCGTTCTCGATGTGAATGCCGTCGAGGAACGGCCCGCCGTACAGCTCCACGGCGCGCGCGTCGTCGCCGGCCTCGAGCGCTCGAAGGAAGTCGCCGACGTCGCTCGTCATCACGTCCGGGTTGATGCGCAGCTCGCTGGTGCCGGTCAGCAGCTCCTCCGCCCGCATGTCCCGGCGGAGCGCGTAGATCGCCTGGTTGAGGGCCCGGCGCGCCTGGGTCTCGTCGCTCTCGGGCCAGAAGAGCGCGACCAGCCGGTCCCGGCTCACGCCCCGCGGGCCGGCGGCCGCGAGCACCGCCAGCAGCGCCAGGCGGCGCCGCTGGCGCGCGGCGCCGGTCAGTGGTGCGCCGGTCCTCCGGTCGACCGACAGACCCCCGAGGGTGTGCAGCTTCACGGCTCGCTCGACGTGGGTGGCGCGGGTGGCGCGGGTGGCTCGTCAGGCGTCGGGGGCGGCTTGCGCGCGTCCCGAACGGTTCGTAGCGTAGCCGGAGCCGGTAAACTTCTGGTCAGACACGCGTCAACGGTCGGGACGCATGCGGCTGAGAACGCTCGGTGGGCTGAGTGTCGAGTCGAACGACGCACCACTGCCTGGCGGCGCGGCCACGCAGCGGCGGCCGCTGGCGCTGCTCGCCCTGCTCGCGGCCGCCGGGGAGGCGGGGATCAGCCGAGACAAGCTCGTCGGCTACCTCTGGCCGGAGAGCGATCCAGGGCGCGCACGAAACGTTCTCAAGCAGACCGTCTACGCGCTGCGGCGCGACCTCCGGTCGCCCGAGCTCATCGTCGGCACCACCGAGCTGCGACTCAACCGCGAGGTGCTGCCGGCGGACGTCGCCGAGTTCGACGCGTCGGTCTCGGCGGGCGACTTCGAGCGCGCCCTCGCGCTGTACGGCGGCCCCTTCCTCGACGGCTTCTACGTCGGCCACTCGGTCGAGTTCGAGCGATGGGTGGAGGAGCAGCGGCGCCGCCTGCACCACCGCTTCGCGCAGGCAGTCGAGTCGCTGGCGGCCGCGGCAGCCGGCCGCGGGGAGCACGGGGCGGCGGTGGCGCTGTGGCGCCGGATGGCCGCCGCGGACCCGCTCGACGGCCGCGCGGCGGCCCGTCTCGTTAGGTCGCTGCTGGCGGCCGGGGACCGCGCCGGAGCGCTCCGTCACGCGCGGCTGTACGAGGAGCTGTTGAAGCAGGAGCTCGCCGTGGCGCCGGACGCCGCGTTCCGCGCGCTCGTCAACGAGATCGTGGCCGAGCCCCCCGCCGCGCCGCCGCCAGCTCCGG
>DATFPD010000557.1:0-3368 GCA_035265005.1 Gemmatimonadaceae bacterium
GCCGTGAGCTGCAGCTCCTGGTAGAAGCCGAGCGGCGCGAAGATCCGGCTGGCCCAGACGCCCGTGCCCTTGAGCCCCTCGGGCCCGAAGAAGCGCTGGATGACGTACGGGTACTCGACCGTGTGCAGGTCGTGGCGATGCGTCGTGTTCTGCTTCCCGACCGGCATCAGGAAACGGCCGATCCGCGCCTCCAGCGCGTACGGGAGCGCGGTGGCGGTCAGGTACGCCTGCTCGATCGACACGCCCTCCGCGTCCGAGAGGCCGAGGAAGATGTCGCCGCGAAAGTAGGGGTCCACCGCCGCCTGGACCGCGATCTCCACCTCGCGCACGCCGAGGCGGGACTGGTCCTCCTGCGTGCTGTGCTTGGGGGAGAGGTCGCCCACCAGGTCGCCCACCGCGCTCACGTCGGGGAGGAGTCGCGGGTTGATGGCGCCAGTGCCGCCTTGCGCGGGAGTGGCGGCGCCGGCGCTCCCGGCGCGCGACGCGGGCGTCGTATTCGCGAGCTGCTGCGCGAGAAAGATCGAGTCCGCGCGCGCGATGCTGTCGGCGCGGGCCGCCGAGTCGCGCTTCGCCGTGGTGTCCGGCCGCTGACCGGCGACCGGCGACGCCGCGATCGCGCCCAGCAGCGCGAGCCCCGCGGCAGTGAGTACTCCGTGTGGACGCATTTCAACCTGAGGAGTTGGTGTGAGCCGGCCCCACCCCACGGAACATAGCCCCCGCGCCTATATCGGACATAACCCCGGCCGGGGCGCTTCCGTCAGCGGGAAACGTCGATATCCTTCGGCCATGCGCCGCGCGTCCGCTGTCGTTCGCCTACTCGTCGTCCTGCTCGCTCTCGTGCAGGCGGCGGCGCCCGCGGCCGTGTCGCTCGCCGACGCGCGGCTGGTCGCAACGAACCCCGTGCTCTCGGGGGAGGCGCACATCGAGGACCACGGGTCGAGCTCCTGCCCGCGCGTCCACCCGCTCGACTGCGCGCTCTGCCAGTACGTGTCGGCGCCATTCCTGTCGAGCGCGCCGGACGCGGGACCGTTCGCCCTCGAGCGTGCCGTCGCCCTACCGCACGGACCGGCCGAGCATCGGCGCGCCGCCGCCGCGCTGCGGCAGCCGCCCAGTCGCGCTCCCCCAGGCTCCCTCACCGCCTGAGCGCGCCGCCCGCGTCCGCGGGCCGCGCCGTCGTTCCCAACTGACGCGGCCGCCCGCCGCGCCGCGACCGATGCGCGGCGGTGGCTCGTCCATGCGTGAGGAAACACAATGCGTGACACAGGACGTCTCGCGCGCCCGCTGCTGGGCGCGCTGCTGGTGCTTGCGCCCTTCGCCGCCGCGCCCGCGCGCGCGCTGGAGGGGGCGCCGAGCCCGCCGCTGATGGGGATCGTGCAGGACTCGCTCGGGTCGCCGCTGCCCAACGTGCAGGTGATCGTCACGGAGGTGAGCCGCGTGACGACGACCGACATGTCCGGCCGATTCGTGCTGCGCGGCCTTCCGGCCGGCACCTATCACCTCAACAGCATCCTGATCGGCTACCGGCCGGGGCACACCGTCGTCGTGCTGCCGGACAGCGGCGCCGACGTGCGCGTCACCATCACCATGGTGCAGGCGATCGTGCGGCTCCAGTCGGTGCAGGTGACCGCCACGCCGACCGGGACGGACCCGCTCAACATCACCCAAGCCACCGTCGAGCTGTCGGGGAACGAGCTGACCCGCAACCTGGGCGCGAGCGTAGCGCAGACGCTCTCGTCAGAGCCCGGGATGGCGATGCGCTTCAACGGGCCGGCGGCGAACACGCCGGTGATTCGCGGCCTCACCGGCGAGCGGATCGTCGTGCTCCAGGACGGGGAGCGCGCCGGCGACCTGTCGTCCACCTCGTCCGACCACGGCCTCTCGGTCGACCCGCTCGACGCGCAGCGCATCGAGGTGGTGCGCGGGCCGGCGTCGCTGCTCTACGGCAACAGCGCGCTGGGCGGCGTCGTGAACGTCATCTCGAACGACATCCCCACCACGGTGCCGACGCACGTCGAGGGGTACGTGAGCGGACAGGCGGAGTCGGTGAACCCGGGCGGGGCCGCCAGCGCGTCGCTCACGGTCCCGGCGGGCGAACACTTCGTCCTCTCCGCGCGCGGCGGGGTTCGCCGGATCTCGGACGTCCGCGCGGGCGGCGAGGGCGTGCTGACGAACACGGATTCGCGCAACACCCGCGCGGTGGCGGGGCTCGGCTACGTGGGCGAGCGCTTCACGGCCGGGCTGGTGTACCGCGGGATGGACTTCCAGTACGGGCTGCCGGCGCCGGCGGACGCGGAAGAGTCCGGCGTTCGAATCGACGGCCGGCGGCACGAGGCGTCCGCGCGCGCGGCGCTGGACCTGCGCAACCGCCACGTCAGCTACCTGCGCCTCGAGGGCTCGTCACAGTGGTACAACCACGACGAGATCGAGAGCAGCGGCGAGATCGGCACGCGGTTCAAGCTGCGCACGCAGACCGCGGGCGCGACCGCGCGCACGCAGTTCAGCCGGGTGGCGGGCGCGGTGGGGGTGCAGGGACTCTTCCGGCAGTACTCGCCGACGGGAGAGGAGGCGCTGACCCCGCCGGCCGAGAACGCCAGCGGCGGCGTGTTCGTCTACCAGGAGGTCGCGCTCACCGGCCGCAGCCTCGCCGAGATTCAGACGCCGCGCGTCCAGTTCGGCGCGCGCTACGACCAGTTCAGCATCCGCACGAAGCCGGACGGCGACGCGGAGCCTGACGAGCGGCTGCGTCGCACCTTTCACAACGTGTCGGGCTCGGTCGGCCTCAACCTGCCGTTCGGCGAGAGCTACTCGTTCAGCGTCAGCGCCGCGCGCGCGTTCCGGGCGCCGACCGTCGAGGAGCTGCTGTCGAACGGCTTCCACGCCGCCACCGGCTCGTTCGAGGTCGGCGACGCCGGGCTGGGGGTGGAGACCAACCAGGGGCTCGACGCGGTGCTGCGTGCTCGCTCCGGCGAGACGTTCGCGCAGCTGTCGTCGTACTACAACCGGATCAACGACTACATCTACCCGCAGTTCAGCGGCACGCAGACCATCGAGGGCGAGCAGCCGGGCGAGACCGTCGACGTGCCGCGCTTCGTCTATGGCCAGCGCGACGCCCACCTCCGGGGCGTGGAGGGGCAGGTGGAGACGGAGCTCGTCCGCCACGTGGTGGTCGGCGCGGTCGGCGACGTGACCCGCGGCGACTTCGTCTCCAGCGGCGGCCCGCTGCCGTTCATGCCGGCGGCCCGACTCGGCGGCAGCGCCCGCTGGGACAACGGCCGCCTCTCGCTAGGCGCGGAGTACCGACACGCCTTCGCGCAGTCGCGGGTGAGCCGCGGCGCCTCGGCGGGCGCGGTGGTGGACGTCCCGAACCC
>DATFPD010000558.1:0-2063 GCA_035265005.1 Gemmatimonadaceae bacterium
CGGACGCCGTCCTTGGTCACTATATAGGAAATCCACGGGCTGTCGTCCGTCGACGACCACCCGAGCGAGATGTGCCTCGTGCCCACGCTCGTTACCGAGAACGTGGGTACGGTCGGCGCTATGTTGTCGGGCGGAAGCTCCACTGTCACCGTGTTGCTGCTCGCCGATTTGTTTCCGCCCGCGTCCACGGCGTACATCGAGAACGAATAGGTAGCCCCCGCCTGGAGGGGCGGATGGGGGTACCTCCACGTAACGCTCGTCTGCGTGCCGGGCACGCTGATCTCGCGATCCCAATTGTCGCGGAGCCGATACGACGCGGTGCCCGTCTTCGCGTCCCAGGCGAACGAGGCACTCCACGACGTGTTGCCGGTCACGCGGAGATTGAGCGAGCTCGCCGTGGGCGGGGGAGGCGCCTTCTTGGCCAGTTCCGGCTCGCCTGACGCGGCCTGGGGCACAGTGGCCTCTCGGCACGCGGCTGCCACGACGAGAATCGATCCGGCCAGAGCACACGAAAGTGACTGCCGCAGGGCGGACCTGGGACGCCTTCCCGGGATCCGGGATTCGGGCTGGTCGCCGCCATCTCGATCCGTGAGAGTACGAAGGACGGCCGCCGTCACGCATCTCGCAAATGGACGCATCGAAGCCCCCTGGTTGCCGAGGAGATGTCCAGCCTCACGCCCCATGCAGCTACGGGCGCCACGCTAGCCCCGTCCGAGGGCGTTCGACAACGAATTTGGGGTGAACGTACCGCGCGCGTCGGTGAACGCATCCTGGGAAGAGCCGAAGGGGGCGGCCAGAGCTGTGCCCACCCGCTCCCCGTCGCAGCCTTTCCAGTGCGTCGGTGGCCTTCCCCCGCGCTGAGGAACACAGATCGTGGGTCCTGTCCTGCCGCTCGGCAGATGGCACGCGGCGCCTGGGACTACCACGCGAGTTGCGGCTACGAGCGCGAGAGCGGTTGGCGTGAGGCGACGGGCGCCCGAAACTAGAACGGCTTCCTCAACCTGGGCCGAGGATCGGCGACGAGGCTACTGTCTCCGCTGCGCGATCCGCACCAGCCAGGCAACGAGCGCGAGCGCGCCCGAGACCGCAATGATCGCCGGCCCGGACGGCAGGTCGAAGGGCACGGAGATCGAGAAGCCCACGACCGCGGCGACGAACGCCGCCGCCACCGCCCAGAAGAACGCGGCGCCCATGCTCCGCGCCAGGAGCAGCCCCGTCACCGCCGGCAGCACCAGGAAGTTGAAGACGAGCAGCACGCCCGCGAACTGCATGGCGAACGCGATCACCCAGCCGATCGTCAGGTAGAGCAGCAGGTTCCAGAAGCGGACGTTGTAGCCCAGCGTGCGCGCGGTCTCGCGGTCGAAGGAGACGAAGAGGAACTCCTTGTAGAACACCGCGTGGATGATCAGCACCGGCGCGCTGACGGCGAGCAGCAGCACCAGTGTGTCGCGCCGCGTCATCCCGAGGATGTTGCCGCTGAGGAAGATGTCGTGGGCCTCGCCGCTGGACGCCTTGGCGATGAGCAGGATGCCGAGCGCCGCGGCGAGCGCGTAGGTGACGCCGATCGCGGCGTCCGGCGACACGCGCGGGCGTCCGCCGCCGCCGAGCGCGAAGAACATCACCCCGGCGAGCGTCACCACCAGGGAGAGCGCGATCGGGTGCGAGGTCACGCCGAGCGCGATCCCGTGGCCGGCCAGGAAGAGGGCGAGCGCGATCCCCATCGACGAGAGCTGCGCCAGCGCCGCGCCGACGAAGACGATCCGCCTGAGCACCACGTAGACGCCGAGCGCCGCGCACGCGACGCCGATCACCACGGCGCCGTAGAGCGCGTCGCGAAAGAGCAGGATCGCTTCAAGCATGGTGGTGCACGCCGATCGCCGGCTCGCGGCGCGCGACGACGATCCGGTGGCCGTTGAACGAGTCCACCTCGACCGGGATGCCGTACATCGCGCTCAGCGTGCGCTCGTTCATGATCTCGTCCACGGTGCCGATGCGGAAGCCGCCTTCGACCACCAGGGCGATGCGCTCCACGTAGTTCGCGACCTCGTTGAGGGCGTGGCTCA
>DATFPD010000559.1:0-17362 GCA_035265005.1 Gemmatimonadaceae bacterium
GACTCGGCGCCTGGCGAGGCACCAAGCCGCTGCAGGAGCGTGGTCCCTACCGCGCAGCGGTTCGCCGCGACGGCGCCCAGCCACTCGACGTGCCGCAACGCGCCGACGGCTGGAAGGGGCGGGGCCCAGAGGTAGACCGGAAAGGTGGTGATCGACATCGGGTCCCCGCCCCAGCGTGTGGCAATGCGGAACCCCGCCTCGTACCCCGCCGCCCGCGCGAGCTGGTAGACCCGCGCGCTCGCCGCGCCGAACGGGTAGCTCACCGCGCGAGCCGGCACGCCGAGCTCCGCCGCGAGCGTGCGCGCCGAGCGCTCGAGCTCCCGCGCCGACTCGCGCTCGTCCAGCCACGTGAGGCGGCGGTGGGTGGCGGTGTGCGAAATGAACTCGACGCCGCGCTGCTGCCATCGCCGCATGTCGCGCCAGGCGAGGTGCGCGAAGCGCCGGCCGCCGTACGCCACGTCCCAGCGGTTGAGCCGCCCGGCGTAGTCGGTGATCACCGAGCAGATGGCGCCGAAGCCGTGCGCCGCCAGCACGGGAAAGGCGTGGTCTCGCAGCCCTCGATAGGCATCGTCGAAGACGATCGCCAGCTCGCGCGCGCCCGGCGGCCGCTCCCCGCGCGCGCACGCCACCACTTCGCCGAGCGAGAGCGTGCGCCATCCGCCGCGCGCCAGCCGCTCGATCTGACGCGCGAACCGCCGCGGGGAGATGCGCGTCACGCCCAGCTCCAGTCGCGGCTCGACCTTGTGATAGCAGAGGATCGGCGGGAGCGCTGTCGCGCCGCGCTCACCGCCCCGTACTGCCGAACCCTCCCTGCCCTCGCGCGCTGTCGTCAAGCGTCTCGCTCTCCTGCAACGTCGGTGTCTCGAAGCGCGCGAACACGAGCTGCGCGATGCGCTGGCCGCGGGCGATCGTGACGCCGGCGCTCCCGCCGTTCTGCACGATGACCTTGAGCTCCCCGCGGTAGTCGGGGTCGACCGTCCCCGGCGCGTTCGGCAGCGTCAGCCCGAAGCGAAGCGCGAGGCCCGAGCGGGGCCGCACCTGCATCTCCACGCCCTGCGGGAGCTCGAACGCCAGTCCCGTGCCGACCGCGCGCCGCTCCCCCGGCGCGAGAACGAAGTCCGGCTCCGCGGAGGCCACATCGTAGCCCGCGGAGCCGGAGGTCTGCCGCGACGGAAGCGGCAGGTCGGGGTTGCTGGCGAGCCGGCGGACGCGAACGCCGAAGCTCACGCGTCTTGCGGCCGCCGGCGTGCGCCCGTCACGCCACGAAGCGCTCGGGCGCGATGTACTCCATCCCGAACGCCTCGGCGACGCCGGGGTAGGTGACCTTCCCGTCGATCACGTTCAGCCCCTTGAGCAGCGGAGCGCTGTCGCGCAGCGCCTGCTTCCACCCCTTGTTCGCGAGCTGGAGCGCGTACGGGAAGGTGGCGTTGGTGAGCGCGAGCGTCGAGGTGCGCGGAACGCCGCCCGGCATGTTGGCCACGCCGTAGTGGATCACGCCGTCGACAACGTAGGTCGGGTTCTCGTGCGTCGTCGCGTGAATGGTCTCGACGCAGCCGCCCTGGTCGATTGCCACGTCGACGATCACCGAGCCCGGTCGCATGCGCCGCAGGTCCTCGCGCCTGACGAGCTTCGGCGCCTTGGCGCCCGGTATCAGCACGCCGCCGACGACGAGGTCCGCGGTCTCGATCTGCTCGAGGATGTTGTGCCGGTTCGAGTAGATGAGGGTGACGTTGGCCGGCATCACGTCGGACAGGTAGCGCAGGCGCTCGAGGGAGATGTCGAGCACGGTGACCTTGGCGCCCATCCCGGCGGCCATCTTCGCCGCGTTGATGCCGACGACGCCTCCGCCCAGGATGACGACCTTGGCCGGCGGCACGCCCGGCACGCCGCCGAGCAGGACGCCGCGCCCGCCGTACAGCTTCTCCAGGTACTTCGCGCCCTCCTGCACGGCCATCCGGCCCGCGACCTCCGACATCGGCGTCAGGAGCGGCAGCTCGCGCGACGGCAGCTCGACCGTCTCGTAGGCGATGCAGGTCGCGCCGCTGTCGATGTGCGCCCGCGTCAGGCGCTCGTCGGCGGCGAAGTGGAAGTAGGTGAAGATGGTCTGCCCGCGGCGCATGTGCGGCCACTCGCGCTCGATCGGCTCCTTGACCTTCATGATCATCTCGGCCTCGCGCCAGACCGACGCCGCGTCGGGCGCGACGCGCGCACCGACCGACGTGTACATGTCGTCCGGGAAGCCGCTCCCCTCGCCCGCGCCGCGCTCCACGAGCACCGAGTGTCCCGCCGACACGAGCGCCTCGGCGCCCGCGGGGACGAGTGCGACGCGGTTCTCGTTGGTCTTGATCTCTTTCGGAACGCCGATCAGCATGGTCGGAAGTTGGTGGTGTTGGTCGGAATGATGAACTAATGCTGACGGGGACGCGTCCCGCGCACTCTCAGTCCGCCGCCGTCGGCCCGAGGCTCACGACCGTCTGCAGGTCGGGTCGGAAGAAGTCCGCGCACACCGCGGCGACCGTCTGCGCGTCGATCGCGTCGACGAGGGCGAGGACCTCGTCCAGCGTCCGGAACTCGTCGCCGTACAGCTCCGCGCCGGCCGCGCGGTACATGCGCGACGAGACGCTCTCCAGCGACAGGGTGATCTGCCCCTTGAGCTGGCTCTTCCCCGCCTCCAGCTCCTCGGGCGTGAGCGAGCGCTCGACCAGCGACGCCATCTCCTCGCGCACCGCGGCCGCGGCGTCGCGGGCGGTGTCCGGCGCCGTGGCGACGTAGACCCCGTGCACCCCGGTGTCGACGTGGAACGACTGGTAGGTGTACACGGAGTACGCGAGCCCCAGCTCCTCGCGCACCCGCTGGAACAGCCGCGAGCTCATGCCGCCGCCGACCACCGTGCTGACGAGCGACAGCGCGTACCGCCGCGGGTCGGTGTACGGCACCGCCGGCGCGCCGAAGACGATGTGCGTCTGCGCGATGTCGCGCTCGACGTGCCGGGTGGAGGGCGCCGCGCTGGCCGGCGTCGGCGACACCAGCGGGCGCTCGTCGCCGCGCGGCGCGGACGCCCACCCGGTGCGGTCGAGGACGTCCAGCAGCTGCTCGTGCTCGACGTTTCCGGACGCGGCCACGACGAGCTGCGACGGGTGGTAGGCCCGCCGATGCAGCTCGCGCAGATGCTCCACCTCCATCGCGCTGACGGTGTCGCGCGTGCCGAGGATGGAGTAGCCGTAGGGGTGCGTCCCCCACAGCGCCTCGTTGTGCAGCTCGAAGACGATGTCGTCCGGCGTGTCCTCGACCATGCTGATCTCCTCCAGCACGACCTTGCGCTCGAGGCGCAGGTCGGCCGGGCGCAGGAGCGGCCGGAAGACGAGGTCCGCGATCACGTCCGCCGCGACCTCGAGGTGCTCGTCGAGGACGCGGGCCTGGTAGGAGGTGTGCTCGCGCGCCGTGTAGGCGTCGAGCGACCCGCCGAGCTGCTCCAGCGAGAGGGCGATCTCCTTGGCCGTCCGCCGCGCGGTGCCCTTGAACACCATGTGCTCGAGCAGGTGGGACACGCCCATCCGGTCGCGCGCCTCGTGGACCGAGGCGGCGCGGACCCAGGCGCCGAGCGCGACCGACCGAACCCCGGGCATGTGCTCGGAGAGCACGGTGAGCCCGTTAGGCAGGACGGTCCGCCGCAGGCCGGCGCCCGGGCGCAGGTCGACCGCCGTCACTCCCGGGGCCGGCCGCCGCCTCCCCCGCCGCCGCCGCGACGCGGCCGCGGCGGACGACGCTCGGAACGCTCACCGCCGCCCTCACCACCCCGCTCGCCGCCCCGCTCGCCGCCCCGCTCCTCGCGCGGCTCGCCGCCGGACGCGTAGGCGCGCTCGCGGCCCCCCTCGGGGCGCTCCTCGCGCTCGCGCGACGAGCCCTCGTCCCCGCCCTCGGACCGCGGGCCGCGCCCGCCGCGGTCGCCGCGGTCGCCGTTGCCCGTGCCCTCGCCCTCGCCGCCGCCCTCGCCGGCTTCCGGCTTCGGCTGCAGCGCCTTCATCGAGAGGCGCAGGCGGCCGCGCTCGTCGCGGTCGATGAGCTTCACCTTCACGCGGTCGCCCTTCTTCACCACGTCCTCGGTCTTCTCGGTGCGGCCGTGGCGCATCTCGGAGATGTGGAGCAGCGCCTCGGTGCCGGGGAGGATCTCGATGAACGCGCCGAACGCGGTCGTGCTCTTCACCGTGCCCTCGTACGTCTCGCCCACCACCGGCTCGGCGGTGATCGCCTGCACCATCTGGCGCGCGCGCTCCATCGCCTCGCCGCCGACGGCGGCGATGGTGACCGTGCCGCTGTCGTCCACCGTGATCTCGGCGCCCGTCTCGTCCTGGATGCCGCGGATCGTCTTCCCCTTCGGGCCGATCAGGTCGCCGATCTTCTCCGGGCTGATCTGGACCGTGACGATGCGCGGCGCGTACGGCGACAGGTCCGCGCGCGGCGACGGCAGCGCCTTCGCCATCTCGCGCAGAATGTGCAGCCGCCCGTCGCGCGCCTGCGCCAGCGCCTCCTTCATGATCTGCAGGTCGAGCCCCTCGATCTTGATGTCCATCTGGATCGAGGTGATCCCGTTCTCCGTTCCGGCGACCTTGAAGTCCATGTCGCCGAGGGCGTCCTCGGTGCCCAGGATGTCGGTCAGAATCGCGTACTTCTTCCCTTCCTGGATCAGCCCCATCGCCACGCCGGCGACGGCCCCGCGCATCGGCACGCCGGCGTCGAACAGGGCGAGCGAGCCGCCGCACACCGAGGCCATCGACGACGAGCCGTTCGACTCCAGGACGTCGGAGACGATGCGCACGGTGTACGGGAACTCCTCGAACGCCGGCAGCACGCCCTGGAGCGCGCGCTCCGCCAGATTCCCGTGGCCGATCTCGCGGCGGCTGGTGCCGCGCATCGGGCGCACCTCGCCGGTGGAGAACGGCGGGAAGTTGTAGTGGAGCATGAACGACTTCGTCGTCTCACCGGCGTCGTCGATGCTGTCGAGCCGCTGCACGTCGTTCGCCGTGCCGAGCGTGACCGCGACCAGCGCCTGGGTCTGCCCTCGCGTGAACAGCGCCGAGCCGTGCGCGCACGGGAGCACCGGCGTGTCGATCGTGATCGGCCGGACCTCGTCAGGCGCGCGACCATCCACGCGGCGGCCCGACTTGAGCACCTGCGAGCGAAGCGTGCTGTACTCGACGTCTCCGAGCAGGTGGCCGATGTCCTTGGAGTTGTCCGGGAAGTCGGCGAGGAGCTCGGCGACCACGTCCTTCTTGGCCTGCGAGACCGCGCCGATTCGCTCGTGCTTGTCGGCGCGGTTGATCGCCTCTAGGATCTTGGGCGAGGCGAGCTTCTCGACGCGCTGGCTGAGCCCTTCGGGCATCTCGGCCTTCGACCACGCCATCTTCCCCTCGCGCCGCTCGCCGAGCATCTCGTCCTGGATGGCGACGAGCTCCTTGATGCCGCGATGCGCGATCCCGAGCGCCTCGACGACGTCCTCCTCGCTCACCTCGAGCGCGCCGCCCTCGACCATCACGATCGAGTCGTTCGAGCCGGCGACGACCAGCTCCATGTCGCTATACGCGAGCTGCTCGAACGTGGGGTTGAGCACCCACTTCCCCTGGACGCGGCCGACGCGGACGCCGGCGATCGGGCCGGCGAAGGGAATCTTCGACGCGTTGAGCGCGTACGATGCGGCGACGAGGCCCAGCACGTCGGCGTCGTTCTCCTGGTCCGCGGAGATCACGTACAGGTAGACCTGGACCTCGTTCTTGAACCCCTCGGGGAACAGGGGCCGGATCGAACGATCGATGATGCGCGCGGAGAGGATCTCCGAGTCGTGCGGCCGGCCCTCACGCTTGATGAAGCCGCCGGGGATCTTCCCCGCCGCGTACGCCTTGTCCCGGTACTCGACCAGGAGGGGAAAGAACGGGAGCGTGCTCACCGTGTCGCTCACCGTGACCGCCGCCAGCACCATCGTATCGCCGAACTGGACCAGGGCGGACCCGGCCGCCTGCTTGGCCATCCGGCCCGTCTCGACTACGAGCTTGCGCCCGGCGAACATCCGTTCCACACGTTGCGTCATCGCGTTTCGCCTCTGAAGAACACAAAACGCGCGGCCGCAAATAGGTTGCGCCCGCGCGGGAGACCTGCATGGGACTGCTTAGTGGCGGAGACCAAGTTCCTGAATGATCTGCCGGTATTCCTCGACGCTGGTCCGCTTGAGATAGGTGAGCAGACGGCGGCGCTTGCCCACCATCTTCAGCAGCCCGCGGCGGCTGTGATGGTCCTTGGCATGCGTACGGAAGTGATCGGTGAGGTAGTTGATCCGCTCCGTGAGCACCGCCACCTGGACGCGCGTCGAGCCAGTGTCCGTCTCGTGCGCCCGGTACTTGTCGATGGTCGCTGATTTCTGGAAAGCCATGGTATTATTATGTTCTGCGCCCGTACACACGGCGTCCAAAAGACCGCCCAATCGGTTGAAGCATAGCAATTTACTGAACTTCGACCACCCTGTAAAGACTCTTTGAAGCCCCTGCGACGTGCCTGAACGCTACCTCGGCCGCAATCTCGGCAAGTATCGCGTCGATGCGGTCATCGGCACAGGGGGCTTTGCCTGGGTCTACAAGGCGTACGACCCGGAGCTCGAGATCCCGGTCGCGCTCAAGATCCTCAAGCCCCAGTACGCCGGCGACGAGAAGTTCGAGCAGCGCTTCCGCCGCGAGGCCTCCACCGCGGCCCGGCTCCGCCACCCGAACATCGTCAAGATCTACGCGGTCGGCCGCGAGGACGACGCCGTCTTCTTCGCGATGGACTACCTCCCGCAGGGGCTCCACGATCGGCTCGACGTCATGACGACCCTTCCGGAGCCGATGCTCATCCGGATGGGGATCGACGTCGCCAGCGCCCTCGGCTACGCCCACCGCGAGGGGGTGATCCACCGGGACATCAAGGTCGACAACATCCTGTTCGACGACCACGGCAACGCGATCGTGGCCGACTTCGGGATCGCCCGCGCGGCGTTCAACTACGCCGAAGTGACCGGGACCAACATGGTCGTCGGCACCCCGCAGTACTTCTCGCCGGAGCAGGCGCGCGGACTCGCGCTGGACGGGCGGGCCGACATCTACTCCCTGGGCATCACGCTGTACAAGGCGGCCACCGGCCGCCTTCCGTTCCTTGGGGAGGACTGGTACGAGATCGCGCGCCAGCACGTCGAGGACAAGCCGCCCAAGCCGCGCTCGATCAATCCCGCCGTCTCGAAGGAGATGGAGCAGGTCATCCTCGGCTGCCTGGAGAAGGACCCGAACGACCGCTGGGAGAGCGGCGAGCGGCTCTGCCAGGAGCTGGCGACGATCCTCCAGGAGCGCGGCGAATCGGTCCAGATCCGGACGCTCGCCACGCCGCCGATGGATACGGACACCGGGCTCGCGGTCAGCGGCGGACCGCGGCGGGCGCGTCAGCGGCGAGCCACCCGGCTCATCTGGTCCGCCGCCGGGGCCGCGTCGCTGCTCGTCGCCGCCAGCGTACTCTACGCCGGCCGCCGCGGCGAGGCGCGCGGCAGGGAGCAGAGCGCGATCGCCAGCGGCAACTCCCGTCCGACCGACACGGCCGGGACGCAGCGTCCGGCCGGGACGACCACGAACCCGGGCGATTCGGCTGCCGCGAGCGCCCAGCCGACCCCTCCCCCGACACCGCCGGCACTCGTCATCCGGGCATCGCCCGGGGTGGCCGTCAGCGTAAACGGGTATCCTCTCCGTCCGGCGGACAACGGCACGTGGAGGCTCGACACCCTGCCGCCGGGGAGATACACGGTCCGGGGCACGCTCAACACCCTGCTGGGGTGCGCGACCGCCGAGCGTACCGTCACCGCGACCCTCGGCGACACCGGCGAGCGGCGGGTGAACGTCTCGCCCCTGCCCTGCGGAACGCTGGCGATCAATGCCAGCACCGAGAACAAGAAGTTCCAGAAGGCGCCGTTCAGCTACGTCGTGAGACCGCTCGGAGGACTTGACGTCCCCAGGCGCGAGGGGCCGCTTCCGCTCGCCAGTCCTCTGGTGCTGCCGGTGGGACGCTGGGCCGTCTCCGTCCGGGTGCCGGAATGCGTCGCCTTCAACGACGAGGTCACGGTGACGACGAACGGGTCGCGGCTCTTCGTGAGGATCATCTGCCCGTGAGCCAGAGGTGGCCGTCGGCACCCGCCTGCGCGGCTACATCGAGGCGCCTACGAGCACTCCCGCCACGAGCCCCAGACCGAGCCCGGCCCATGTCCCGCCGTTGCGCCACCACCGCTGTCGCGGCGGCTCGAGCTGTGCCACGTGGTCGAGAGTCACGCGCGTCGTCGCGCCCGTGACGACGGCGGTCGCGACGCCATCGCGCACGCTCAGCACCTCGAATTGTGCGATGAGCGCGTCACGCTGGCGAGGGTCGACCGCGATCCCCCTCGCCCTGGGCTTCACCCACCGCTGATCGCGCACGGCGAAGTCGAACGTCGTGTCGCCGACGGCGACGATCTCGAAGCGGCGCGCGGAGATGCTCTGCCCCGACGCGCGTCCTGGCGCGACCAGCGCCAACGCCGCCGCGACCGACAGGCCGATCAGCCGCAGCAGACGAGTCGCGCCCATCAGTTGAACAGACCGCCCAGCAGACGGGTGATGTCGTTCCACATGACGGTGACGAAGAGCAGCGCGATCGCCGCCAGCCCGAAGCGCAGGATGTACTCGCGCGTGCGTGTGCTGAACGGCCGGCCCTTCACCGACTCGGCGATGTTGAGCAGGATCTGCCCGCCGTCGAGGATCGGGATCGGGAGCAGGTTGAAGATCGCGACGTTGATGCTGAGCAGCGCGATGAGCCGCAGCAGCCACTCCAGCCCCAGTCGCGCCGCCTCCACCGATACTCGCGCGATCTCGATCGGCCCGCCGAGCTGCGAGACCGACACCCGCCGCGAGGCCAGGTCGCGCAGCACGCTGGCCACGTAGCCGGCCATCCGGACGGTCTCGTTCCAGCCCGAGCTCGCCGCCCGGCTGAACCCGACCTTCTCGCGCGCCTCGCGCGGCGCTGCGCCGGCGCCGATCAGCCCGACGCGATCGCCGTCCCGCACGCCGGGCGAGTTCGGCGGCGCGAGCTCGGGCGTCACGGTCAGCCGCTGACGCTGCCCGCCCGTGCGCACGACGTCGACGACGAGCGGACGCCCGGGTGAGCTGCGAATCCGCTCTACGACCTGAGACCACCGGGTGACGGCCGTGTCGTTGACCGCGGCGATGCTGTCTCCCTTCGCGAATCCCGCGACCGAGGCCGGGCGCCCCGGGAACACCGAGTCGATCACGGCCGGTTGGTACGGCAGCCCGTAGGTCGCGAACACGCCGGTGTTGATGGCGAGCGCCAGGATGGCGTTCATCGTCACGCCGGCGATGAGGATGAGCAGCCGAGCCGGCAGCGCCTTCGACTCGAACCAGCGATGCTCGGGGACCGGCTTCGGCCCGAACGGCATGAGCGCCTCGGGGTCCCAGTCCTTCGGCCGCACCGGCTCCTCCTCCGGCGCCGAGGGGAGCACCTTCTCGGCGCCGCTGGCACCGACCGTGTGCGGCTCCGCATGTGGCGCCGACCGGGGCTGCTGCTCGCTCCCGCCCTCCAGGAACGCCACGGCCTCGTCCTCGCGCGACGCCATGCGGACGTAGCCGCCCAGCGGGAGCGCGGCAAGCACGTACTCGGTCTCCCCCCACCGCTTGCGGAACAGCGAGGGCCCGAATCCGATCGAGAAGCGGGGCGCGTAGACGCCGATCGCCTTCGCCGCCAGGAAGTGTCCCAGCTCGTGCACGAAGACGACGAGGCCGAACACGACCAGCGGCGCCAGCCACGGCGCGTGATTCAGAATTCCGCTCAGCATCCGAACATCTGCCTCACGTGCGCGCGCGCCGCGGCGTCCGCCGCGAGCAGCGCGTCGCGCGTGTCGCTGGGCCGGGCCGCGCCGTGCGCGTCGAGCGCCGACGCAATGGCCTCGGGGATCTGCGGAAAGGTAATTCGACCCTCCAGAAAGAAAGCGACGGCCTGCTCGTTGGCCGCGTTGAAGACGGCCGGCGCCGCGCCGCCGTTGCGACCCGCCTGGACGCCGAGCCGCAGCGCCGGAAAGGCGTCCGGCCGCACGGGCTCGAACGTCAGCGGCGACATCTCCACGGGGTCGAACGGTGGTACACCCGTGTCCGCCACACGTTCGGGGTGCGTGAGCGCGTACAGCACCGGGAGCTCCATGCTCGGCACTCCCATCTGTGCAAGCACGCTGCCGTCCACGAACTCGACCATGGAGTGCACGACGCTCTGCGGGTGGACGACGACCTCGATTCGCTCGTACGGCAGGCCGAACAGGAAGTGCGCCTCGATCACCTCCAGCGCCTTGTTGGCCAGGGTCGCGCTGTCCACGGTGATCTTCCGCCCCATGCGCCACGTGGGGTGCTGGAGCGCGTCGGCGACGGTCGCGCGCTGGAGCCGCTCGGCGGTCCACCCGCGAAACGGGCCGCCGGAGGCGGTGAGGATCAGCCGCCGCACCTCGCCGCGCGAGCGCCCGCTCAGACACTGGAGGATGGCCGAGTGCTCGCTGTCGACCGGAACGATCTCGCCGCCGCCGCGCCGGCAGGCCGCCGCGGCCAGCTCGCCGGCCACCACCAGTGTCTCCTTGTTCGCGAGCGCCACGCGCTTGCCGGCATCGAGCGCCGCCAGCGTCGCGTCGAGCCCGGCGGCGCCGACCACGGCGTTGATGACGACGTCGACGTCCGGGTGCGTGGCGGCGTCGATCAGACAGGACGGACCGCGCCCCCACGCCGGGTGCTCCGGCCCGCCGCTCTGGACGATGCCGACGTACGCCGGGTCGAAGCGGTCCGCCTGCTCGCCGAGCAGGGCCGCGTTGCTGAAGGCGGTGAGCGCGACGACGTGGAAGCGCTCCCGCTGCCGCTCGATCACCCGGAGCGCCGTGGTGCCTATCGAGCCGGTGGAGCCCAGCACCGCCACGCCGCGGCTCGCCGCACGGTCCGCCGGGCCGCGCAACGGGCGGACGCTGGTGGCGGTCATCGGGGCGCCGGCACGAGCAGGCGGAGGTGGGTGAGCAGCACGTACGCGGTGGGCAGCACGAACAGCAGGCTGTCGAACCGGTCCAGAATGCCGCCGTGCCCGGGGATGATGCGCGAGCTGTCCTTCACGCCGGCCTCGCGCTTGAGGAGCGACTCCGCCAGGTCCCCGATCTGCGCGGCGATGCTGATCGCCGCGCCGAAGAGGAGCGCGTGGTGCGGGCGCATCCCGAGCTGGCCGAAGCGGCGCAGCACGAACTCGACGTAGAGCCAGGAGACGAGCATCGACAGCACCATGCCGCCGATCGCGCCCTCGACCGTCTTCCCCGGGCTCACGCGGGGAATCAGCTTGTGCCGGCCTAACGCGCGTCCCACGAAGTAGGCCCCGGTGTCGCTCGCCCAGGTGATGATCATCGGCAGGGCGACGAGGGACGCGCCGGACGCCCGGTCGACACCGGTGTACTGGTGGTACCGAAGCAGATAGCCGAAGCTCAGCATGACGCCGGTGTAGAAGATGCCGAACAGCGTCGTCGCGGACGCGGACAGCGGCCGCCCTTCGACGCCGCGGGTCCAGATGGACGCCGCGAGGATCCCGATCGGCAGCAGCAGCAGCACCGACGGCGGCGGCAGCGGGTAGCCCAGACGGTCGGCGTGCACGAACAGAGGCGCGAGCGCCGACGCGACAATGCCGAAGATCGCCATCGACCGAACGCCGCCGGCGTCGGCGATTCGGTAGAACTCCCACGCGCCCAGCGCGGCGATGGTCGCCAGCAGGGCGGCCAGCGGCGCATCGCCGAACCACAGTATCACGACCGCCAGCGGCGCCGCGATGACCGAGAAGACAGTGCGCTTGGCGAGCTCCGACACGCGTTCGCCCGTGCGCCCCGCTACGCCGTCACGCGGCCGAAGCGACGGTCGCGGTTCTGGAAGTCGGCGATCGCATCGTAGAGGTCGCGGCGGCGGAAGTCCGGCCAGAGCAGCCGGGAGATGTAGATCTCCGTGTACGCGAGCTGCCAGAGCAGGAAGTTGGAGATCCGCTGCTCGCCGGAGGTGCGGATCAGCAGGTCGGGGTCCGGGCAGTCGGCCGCGTAGAGCCGGGCGCGGAACACCTCCTCGTCGACGTCCTCGGGGCGCATCCGCCCGGCGGCCACCTCCTCGGCGATCAGGCGCGCCACCCGCACCAGCTCCGCGCGGCCGCCGTAGGAGATGAACAGGTTGAGGATCAGGCGGTCGTTCGCCTCGGTCTGCCTGACGACGCGCTCGACCGCCGCCGCCGCCGGCGCGGTCAGCCGGCCCAGGTCGCCGAGCACGCGCACGCGGACGCCGTTCTCGTCCAGCTCGTCCGCCTCGCGCGCCACGTACTCCTCCAGCAGCGACATCAGCGCCGACACCTCGCTGATCGGGCGCTGCCAGTTCTCCTGGGAGAACGCGAACAGCGACAGGTACTCCAGCCCCACCTCGATCGCGCCCTCGACCACCTCGCGCACCGCCTTCATGCCGGAGCGGTGGCCGAACGGCCGCGGCATCCGACGCTCGCGCGCCCAGCGGCCGTTGCCGTCCATGATGATGGCCACGTGGCGGGGCACCGCGCTGTTGAGGCGGATGCGGGCGAGCAGGTCGGCGGCGTTCATGCGGCGCGGCGCGGAGTCGTCAGGCGGGCCGTCAGACTTCCATGATCTCGGCCTCTTTGTGCTTCACGAGGTCGTCGATCTTCTTGATGTAGTCGTCGTGCGCCTTCTGCAGGTCCTTCTCGGCGTGCTTCTTGTCGTCCTCGGGGACGCCGTCGAGCTTCTTGAGGATGTCCCGCGCGTGGGTCCGCGCGTGGCGCACGCCGATGCGCCCCTCCTCGGCCAGCTTGTGCACGACCTTCACCAGCTCCTTGCGGCGCTGCTCGTTCATCTGCGGCAGCGGCACCCGGATCACGCCGCCCTGCGTCGACGGGTCCAGCCCCAGGTCGGACTCGCGGATCGCCTTCTCGATGAGCTTGATCTGCGACTTGTCGAACGGCGTCACCGTGAGCAGCCGCGGCTCCGGGGCGCCGACCGTCGCCACCTGGTTGAGGCTCATCTGCGCCCCGTACAGCTCCACCCGCACCGTGTCCAGCAGGTTGCTCGACGCCTTGCCGGTCCGAATCGAGGCGAACTCCCGCCGCGAGTTCTCGAACGCCTTGTCCATGCCGGTGCGGCAGTCCTTCATGACCTGCGGGATCGTGATCTGTTGGGCTGGGCTCATTGGACGAGGGTTCCCACGCGCTCGCCGCGCAAGGCGCTGGCGACCGCGCCGGACTGGTGGATGTTGAGGACGATCAGGGGCACGCGGTTCTCGTTGCAGAGCGTGATCGCCGTCTGGTCCATCACGCCCAGCTCCTGGAGAATCACGTCGCGGTAGCTGATCGTCTCGTAGAACTTCGCGCCCGCGGGGTCCTTCTTGGGGTCCGCCGAGTAGACGCCGTCGACGCTCGTGGCCTTGATGATGACGCTCGCCTTCATCTGGATGGCCCGCAGCACGGCGGCGGTGTCGGTCGAAAAATACGGGTTGCCGGTGCCGGCGGCAAAGATCACGATGCGCCCCTTCTCGAGGTGGCGCATGGCGCGCCGCCGGATGAAGGGCTCCGCGATCTCCTCCATGCGGATGGCCGTCATCACGCGCGTGTCGAGACCCTTGCGCTCCAGCACGTCCTGGAGCGCGAGGGCGTTGATGACCGTGCCGAGCATGCCCATGTAGTCGGCGCTGACCCGGTCGAGCCCGACCTTCGAGAGCTGCGACCCGCGGACGATGTTGCCGCCGCCGATCACCAGCCCCACCTGCGCGCCCATCTCGACCACCCGCACGATCTCGTCCGCGAAGGTGTCGATCTGGTCGAAGTCGAAGCCCGACCGCTGCTGCCCGGCGAGCGCCTCGCCGGACAGCTTGAGCAGCACGCGTGGGTACTTCAGCTCCGGGTTCGGCCGGATCGCCGGGAAAACGCCGGACACTGGTGTCTTACTCCTCGCCCATCTGGAAGCGGGAGAAGCGGCGGATGACGATGTTCTCGCCCGTCTTCGCCGTCGCGTCCTTCACCAGATCGCCGATCGTGCGGCTGTCGTCGCGCACCCACGGCTGCTCCATGAGCGCCACTTCCTTGTAGAACTTGTCGACGCGCCCGTCGACCATCTTCTGCACGATGTTCTCGGGCTTGCCGCTCGCCGCCGCCTGGTCGGCGAAGATCGCGCGCTCCCGCTCGACGACGTCCGCGGAGACCTGGTCCTTCGTGACCGCGAGCGCCACCGACGGCACGCCGGCCGCGATGTGCTCGGCGATCGAGCGGACGAGCTGCTTGAAGTCGTCGGTACGGGCGACGAAGTCGGTCTCGCAGTTCACCTCCACCAGCACGCCCACCTTTCCGTTGTGGTGGATGTAGCTGGCAATGAGACCCTCCTTCGCCGACCGGCCCACGCGCTTCTCGGCCTTTGCGTGTCCCTTCTTGCGGAGCAGATCGATCGCCTTTTCGATGTCGCCGCCGGTCTCCTGAAGTGCATTCCTGCAATCCATCATGCCCGCGCCGGTGCGCTGGCGGAGCTCCTGAACGTCCTTGGCCGTGAACGAAGTGGTCGCCATCTGAATAGCCCTTCCTACGTGACCTACGTGTCATGAGAACGCCGCCGGCGGAACTGCCGGCGGCGTTGAATCTTACTCCATTCGGCCGGCGGGAACCACGGGCGGCGCGCTTCCTCGTTGCACCGCCCGTGCCCACCCGCCTGACGGCGCGAGGCTACTCGGGAGCCGCTTCGCCGCCGCCGCCGCCGCCCGCCTCGCCGCCCTCCGCCGCCTCGCCGCCCTCACCACCTTCCCCACCCTCGGCGCCAGTCTTGAGCCGGGCCGCGATCGCCTCGGGCTTGGCGCGACGCCGACGGGGCCGACGGCGACGACGGCCGTCTTCCTCTCCGCCGCGGCCAGCGCCCGCGGCACCACCAGCACCGCCGCCTGCACCCGCACCGGCACCCGCGCCCGCGCCGCCGGCACCGCCTTCGAAGCCGCGGTCGGAGCTGAACGTCTCGTCCTCTTCCTCCTCGTGGCGCGCCGCCGGGGCGGCCTCGCGGGCCTCGCGGATCGTCTCGGCGATCGCCTTCGTGATCAGCTCGACCGAGCGGATCGCGTCGTCGTTGCCGGCGATCGGCACCGTGATCAGGTCCGGGTCCGCGTTCGTGTCGACGATCGCGATGATCGGGATGCCGAGCTTGTTGGCCTCGCTGACCGCGATGCGCTCCTTCTTGGAGTCGATCACGAACATCAGGCCGGGGAGGCGGGCCATGTTCCGGATGCCCGTCAGGTACTTCGACAGCTTGTCACGCTGCCGGGACATCAGGAGCTGCTCCTTCTTCGTGTAGTTCTCGAACTCGCCGCCCTCGGCGCTCCCGGCCTCGAGGTCCTTCATGCGGCGGACCTGCTTCTTGACGGTCTGGAAGTTCGTGAGCAGGCCGCCGAGCCACCGCTCGGTGACGAACAAGGCGTTGGCCTGCTCGGCCTCCTCGCGCACGATCGCCGCGAGCTGCCGCTTGGTGCAGACGAAGAGGACGTTGTCGCCGCGCATCACGACATCGCGGGCGAGCTTCTGCGCCAGCTCAAGCTGGCGCAGCGTCTTCTGAAGGTCGATGATGTGAATGCCGTTGCGCTCGGCGAAGATGAACCGGCGCATCTTGGGGTTCCACCGGCGCGTCTGGTGGCCGAAGTGGACCCCCGCCTTCAGGAGGTCGTCCAGGCTGGGCTGAGCCATCGTGCTGAGTCCTTGGTACCGAGGTTGTGTCCGCCGCTCCCGTCGGCGTGGGCTGCGACCGACCGAAGCCGGCACCCGCAGCCCACTCGGGGAGCGTGAGGGATGTCGAAGCTTAGCGCTTCGAGAACTGGAACCGCTTGCGGGCCTTCGGGCGGCCCGGCTTCTTGCGCTCCACCGCGCGGGCGTCGCGCGTGAGGAGCCCGAGGTCGCGCAGCTTGCGGCGGTGCGCCTCGTCGATCTTCACGAGAGCGCGGGCCACCGCCAGGCGCAGCGCGCCCGCCTGACCCGTCGAGCCACCGCCCTCGAGGTTCGCCTTCACGTCGTAGCGGCCGAGGGTGTCGGTCGCCGTGAACGGCTGCTGAATCGCCGAAACCAGCGCCGGGCGCGGGAAGTAGTCTCCCAGCGTCCGACCGTTCAGGTTCCACTTGCCGGAGCCCGGCGTCAGGTAGGCGCGGCAGACCGCCTCCTTCCGTCGCCCGATCGCGTGCGTCGTCTGCGTGTCGGCCATCACTCGCTACCCGTCTTGAAGGTCAGAGGCTGGGGCTGCTGCGCTGCGTGGTCGTGCTGCGGGCCGGCGAAGACGCGGAGCTTGCGGCGGAGCCGCTGGCGCGCCAGCGCCGACTTGGGCAGCATGCCGTAGACGGCCTTCTCGATGACGCGCTCGGGGTGCTTGGCGATCATCCTGGCGAAGGGCGTGAAGCGCTCGTGCCCCATGTAGCCGGTGTGCGTGAAGTACTGCTTCTGCTCGGCCTTGCGGCCCGTCACCTTCACCTTCGAGGCGTTGATGACGATCACGTTGTCGCCGGTGTCCATGTGCGGCGTGAACATCGGCTTGTGCTTGCCGCGAAGGATCTTGGCGATCTCGGCCGCGAGGCGACCGAGCACCTGCCCTTCCGCGTCGACGACGTACCAGCGCCGCTCGATGTCGTCGGGCGTGGCGGTGTAAGTTCTCATGACCTGTTCAATGACGATGGGTCGTGCGCCTCACCGGTGCGTCATGCAACCCGGGTCTCGGCCGCCAGCGAAGGCGTTTTGACACAGACACTTAAGCTAGACAACGCTTTAGCCCTTGTCAACGGACCGGACCGCCTGGTAGTGGGTCAGTTTGAGGCAACGACAACTGCGACGGCAACGGCAACGGCAACGGCAACGGCAACTGCACTTGGACAGGATGCACAGGATGGTGGACAGGATGAGGACCGCTCGGGAGGCGTGGTCTCCCGGGGCACCTATCCTGTCCACCATCCTGTGCATCCTGTCAAAATGCCGTTGCCGTGGCCGTTGCCGTTGCCGTTGCCGTCGCGGCGGCTGCCCTCGAACTGACCCACTACCGACCGCCTCCTCCACAGGAGATCTCATGCGCTACTCCCGTCGTCTCCTTGCCTCGTCGACCCTGGCGGCGCTCTGTGCGCTCCCCACGTCGTCGGCCTCGGCCCAGGCGGTGCACCCGTTCAGCGTCGGCATCTCCGCCGGCGCGGCGTTTCTGGTAGGGGATGACCGCGACGCCTGGCGCGACGGCTTCGCCGCCCAGGGGACGCTCGCCGTCGGGTTCCCG
>DATFPD010000560.1:0-4179 GCA_035265005.1 Gemmatimonadaceae bacterium
GCCGCCACACCGCCGCGGGCCACGCGCCCGGCGTACGTCGACCGCACGGGGGTGATCCGGTGGCGGGACAATGACGAGGAGGTGGCGCTCTTCGGCGCGAACTACACCCTCCCCTCGGCGTCCGACTTCCGCGCCGCCGGCTACCTGGGGCTCGACCGGAAGAAGCTGCTCGACGTCGACATGGCGCACTTCGCCCGCATGGGGTGGGACGCCCTGCGCATCTCCTTCTGGGGCGACTGGGAGAACTCCGACCGGGCGGGGAACCTGGTCGAGAACGACCACCTGGACCTGATGGACTACCTGATCGCGAAAGCGCGCGAGCGGGGGGTCTACATCCTGTTCAGCCCCGTCACGACCTACGACGCCGGGTGGCCCGACTCGATGCAGGCCAGCGCGAAGCTCCCCGGCTTCGCCAACCCGTCGCGCAACTTCAAGAAGTCCGAGCTCGGCACGCGCGACTCGGCGATCGCGGCGCAGGCCAATTACATCCGGCAGCTGCTGAACCACGTCAACCCGTACACGAAGACCGCGCTCAAGGACGAGCCGGCGATCCTGTTCGTCGAGATGATCAACGAGCCCGAGCACCACAGCGGCGACGTGCCGGGGTCGGTGAAGTACATCGACGCGCTGGTGGACGCGGTGCGGAGCACGGGGTCGAAGCAGATCACCTTCCACAACGTCAGCCAGGACTTCGCCATCGGGCAGGCCATCGCCCGGTCGAAGGTGCAGGGCGTCACCTTCGGCTGGTACCCGACCGGGCTCAACTCCGGGCGCGAGCTCCAGGGCAACTACCTGCGCTCGGTGGACGACTACCCGGCCATGCGGAGCCCCGAGCTCGCGCGCTTCCCGCGGGTCGTCTACGAGTTCGACTCGCCCGACCTGCGCACGGGCTACATGTATCCGGCGATGGCGCGCGCGTTCCGGGCGGGGGGCGTGCAGCTCGCGGCGATGTTCTCGTACGACATGCTGGGGACGGCGTCGCGCAACCTGGGGTGGCAGACGCACTACCTGAGCCTCGCCTACACCCCGCGCAAGGCGATGAGCGCCGTGGTCGCCGCCGAGGCCATGAAGCGGCTGCCGCGCGGCGGGTCCTACGGCGCCTACCCGCAGAACGCGAAGTTCGGCGACTTCCGGGTGAGCTACGAGGAGAACCTGGGCGAGCTCGCGGCGCCCGACGCGTTCCTCTACGCGGGCTCGACCCGGACGACGCCTCCGGCGCCCGCGCGCCTGACGAGAGTGGCCGGCTACGGCTCCTCGCCCGTGGTCGAGTACGACGGCGAAGGCGTCTACTTCCTGGACCGCGTGCGCCCCGGCGTCTGGCGGCTGGAGCTCTATCCGGACGCGGTGCCGATCCGCGACCCGTTCGTCATGCCCAACCCGGAGAAGGTCGTCACCCGCGCGCTCTACCGTTCCTGGCCGATGAAGATCACTCTGCCCGACCTGGGCGCCGCGTTCGCCGTCCAGCCGGTGGGCGGCGGCGGGTCGGGCGCGGCGCGCGCGGAGGGCGGGCGCTTCGCGGCCTCGCCCGGCGTCTACATCCTGAGCGCGAGCGGCCCCGTCGACCGGGCGACGCTGCCGGCCTGGGTCGGCCGTGTGGGGCTCGACGAATTCCACGCGCCCGCGCCGGACACGGTGCCGCTGCGCGTGGAGCCGCTGGCGTTAGGCCGCTACCGGCGCGACCGGCCGGTGGAGATCGCCGCGCGGGTGGTGGACGCCGCCCCGCCCGACTCGGTGCTGCTCTGGCTGCGGCCGACGGGGAGCTGGTTCCGGCGCTTCTGGATGCGGCCGGCGGGCGCCTACGAGTACCGCGCGACGATCCCCGCCGACTCGCTCGCCGAGGGCGTGTACGAGTACGCCATCTCGGTGGCGCGCGGCGGCGCGTCGACCACCTTCCCCGAGGGGCAGCGGCAGCGCCCGTGGGACTGGGACTTCTCCGGCAGCACCTTCTGGAGGACGCTGGTGGTCCCCGCGCGCACCCCGCTCACGCTGTTCACCGCCGCCGAGGACGTGCCGCGGCTCCACTTCACCCGCATCGGCGACGCCGGCCGGCAGGGCCTCTTCCGCGTGGTCCCCTCGGCGGCCACCGGCGAGCCGGCGTTCCACCTGGAGCTCCCCGTCGTCGGCGGCCGGGGCGCGGACGACTACACGGCGTCGCTGGTGGTGGCGGAGCGGGTGCGGGCCGGCGGGGACGCCCTCGCCGGCGCCACGGGGCTGCGGCTGCGCCTGCGCGGGCTCGGCCCCCGTCAGCTCCTGCACGTGACGCTGGTCGAGCGCGACGGCACGAGCTGGAGCGCCGCCGTCCCGGTGGAGGCGGCGTGGGCGGAGCGCACGGTCCCGCTGTCGGAGTTCAGGGCGGCGCGCGGCGTCTTGCTCCCGTTAGGCTTCCCCGGCCGCTGGAACTACTGGGTCGGCCCGGCCGCCGGCCGCGGCGGGAGCGGCGACGCCCTCCGGCTGCCCGAGGTCGAGCGGTTCCAGCTCTCGCTCCGCGACGAGGGCGGCGCTCCCCCGGCGCCGGGGCAGTACGGGGTCGAGATCGAGTCGGCCACGCTCGTCTTCCAGTGAGGATGACCGCCATGCGTACCGTCGCCACCGCCATGCAGTGGGTCGTCCGCCTCACCGGGCTCGCGCAGATCGTCCTCGGGATCGTCCTGTGGGTGCGGCCCGCGGGCTCGCTCCGCGGCGCGCACATCGGCATCGGCTTCGTGCTCGCGCTGGCCGTGCTGGTGCTCGCCGCGCTGGCCGCCCGCGCCCGCGCGCCGCTCGGCTTCGTGGCGCTGGGCGCGCTGCTCGCGCTCACACTCCCCGTGCACGGCCTCGGCCAGCTCCGCTGGCTCCCCGGGGACTCGCACTGGATCGTCCGCGTGCTGCACCTCGTGCTGGGCCTGGCGACGCTCGGGGTAGCGGACGGGCTGGGGCGGCGGGTGCTTGGCGCGGGACTCGGCGCTCGGGGCTCGGGACTCGGCGGCGCCTCAGGAAGCGGGGGCTGACCGAGGTCGGGCCGAGTGCCGAGCCCCGAGCGCCGAGTCCCGCATTCGTCCGCCACCGCACCATCCGGTCATCTCGTCCCGTGTGGCGTCTGCGCCTCAGCGTTGACAGAACGCTGGCACGCGCCCAACCGTAGATGACCGCGGTTCTCCTGACGCTCGCCGTCTCGGGACCGGCACGCCGCGGGCCGGTCCCGTTTGTCGTTCACACGCCGTATCATGCTGCACCAGACGAAGCTCTCGAGCGCCGTGCTGTGGGGCGCGATCCTTTCCCTCCTGGCGCTGGCGCTGTGGACGCCCGCCGAGCCGGACGTGGGGGCAGCGGGAGCGGCGGCGAGGGCGGCGCGTCGCGTCCCGATCCTCTGGGCGCTTCCGATCGACGCGTCGGCGTTCGAGGAGAGCGTCGGCCGCCTGCCCTCGGCCGGCGAGATGGCGGACCTCCGCCGCGCAGATTCCTCGTACATGTCGCTCATCGCCCACCGGTCGGCGCAGCAGGCCGTCGGCGCGGCGACCCGCGACCAGCTGCTCGGCGCCGCCGGCACGGCGGTCCAGGCGGCGCGCACGGTGGTGGTGGGGTACGAGCGCGCCGGCGCGCTCTACCTGCGCAGCGGCGGCTCCGTGAGCCTGGACGCGCTCGCCGCCCGCGCCGAGGGGAGCGGCCGGGCGCTGGTCATCGTGGCGCTCACCGCCGAGCCGGCGGCGGCGCCGTCGATCGCGCGGGCGGTGGAGCTGGCGCTCGCGCTGCGGGCGCGGCTCCAGACCAGCACGCCGACCCCGCCGCGCGGGGCCGGCGAGCAGCAGCAGCCGGCGCTCGACATCGGCCCACTCGCCGACGGCGCCGCCGCGCCCGCCCCGCCGCGCGAGCTGCTGCTGGAGCGGACGCTCGCGCTCGTGTCGGGCGAGGCGAACCGCCGCGGCGCCGCGGCGCGTCCCTGGCGGACGCCCGCGTCGCCGCGGGGCGGTGTGATTCTCGTGCGGCTGGGGAGCAAGGGTTGAACCGCGGTCGTCCGTTATCAGAAGTCGACGCTGGGGGACTTCCGAAGTCGGCGGACTTCGCCGCCTGTCTCTCGACAGCGTAACGAAGTTGGCGCCGCGAGTCACGATTCCGCCGACTTTCGCCGCACTGCCGCGCACACTTCACGCACACCTCGACAGCTCGAGGGCAAGGCACGCCAGCGGGCACGGAGCGAGAACC
>DATFPD010000561.1:0-3717 GCA_035265005.1 Gemmatimonadaceae bacterium
GCCCTCCGACGGCCCCTTCGGCAGGATGTCGTGCAGCAGCGCGAGCACGGGCGAAGTCACGGGGAATTCCGTCAGGCGGCGAGCTTCGACTTGCGCTCGCGCCGCAGGAGCGAGCTGCCGAGCGAGGCCCCGATCCGCCCGATCGCCCGCGTGCGGCCCGCCGCTCGCCGGCGCACCGCGCGTCGCACCGCTCGCACGACCACCGCCCCCACGTACCGCCCGCGCTCGGCCGGCGGCGCCGGCATCTTCCGCAGCAGCGGGTACGCCGAGAGTCGGAGAATGGCGGCGATCATGAACAGCGTGCCGTAGGAGACGCGCGCCGAGAAGTGCGCGTCCACCAGCTCGAGAATCGCCCCGCCGACGAGGGGCGCGACGCCGGCGGCGATCCCGAAGGTCACGTTGTAGACGGTGAGCGAGCGGATGCGGTCCGCCGGATGCCCGCGCGTGCGCACGAGCGTCATGTTCTGGGCGATGTTCCAGCCGCTGTTGAACACGCCCCAGAGGAAGTAGCTCGGCACGAGCAGCAGCGGGTGCACGAGCATCGCCGCGATCACCCACAGCGGGTCGAGCGCGAGCGCCACCAGAGCGATCGAGAGCAGCCCCTTGCCGCCGAAGCGGTCGGCCAGGCGCCCCCAGGTCTTGGCGCCGAGGAGACCGGCGCCGACGAGCAGGGCGTTGAGCAGCGTGATCGCGCCCACCGAGACGCCGAGAATGGAGATCGCCATCGCCTCGCCCTGGCGGAGCGAGATTCCGGTGGCGAAGCCCCACGCCAGCGCGAAGCGGACCAGCGCCCACCGCTCGCCAGGCACCGGCAGCACGAACGCCGGCGTCGGCACCGTCTGCCGGCCGCGGGCGCGACGCGCGGCCAGGTGCTCCTTCGCCACACCGCGCATCCGCTCCAGCGCGAAGTAGACGAAGAGGTGCATCGCGACGCCGGTCGCGATCGCCAGCGCCCGCGCCACGTGCGCCGGCACCCCGACCCGCTCGGTGGCGTCCACGGCCAGCGAGGCCAGCACGCCGAGCACGAGCCCGGCCATCGAGGCCCAGCGCGACTTGGCGGCGTTGTAGTGGCCGAAGGTCTCGGGGGTCGACGCCTCCGAGTGGAGCGCCGCCATCGTCCCGTCGTAGACCGACTGGCCGAGCATGGCGACCGCCAGCCCGGCCAGGAAGCCGGGGACCGCCCAGCCATCCGGCCTCAGGATTCCGGCGGCCGCGGCCAGCAGCAGGCCGAGGCGCTCCAGCCAGGCGGCCGCCTGGGCCACCGTGGCCGAGGGGCGGCGGCGGACCAGCATCGGCACCAGGAGCTGCGGCAGCCGGGCCAGGTAGGGGATGGCGGCGACCGCGGCGATGGCGTAGTGGCCACCACCGAGCGCGAGCACGAGCCCGGCGAACATGGCCCCGCTCGCGAAGACGCGCGAGCCGGTGACGAGGATGCCCTCGACGTAGCCGGGATGGTCTGGCACCCGCTCCGCCAGGAGCCGGCGCGTACGTTCGGCGAACGACAAGTTCCGTAACCAGTTACGAGTCGCGCGAGGGGCGGCCAGCGGGTGGCCGCGCGGCGCGCGTCAGATCCATTCCCTATACGATCGAGGTGGGGGGGCGGGTCACGGGCACCTTGGTGGCGCCCGGCGCTCCGATTACCCTTCTGCCGCCGCGCGCGACGCTGGGCGCGGCCAATCGAGACCATCGATCAGGGAGACCATATGCACTCTTACTTCACGCGCGGCGCCCTCGCGGCGGCCGTGCTCCTCGCCGCGGCGCCGGTGGCGGCGCAGAGCAGGACCCCCGTGCGGTCGACCGGGTTCATCCTCGGCATAGGGTTGGGCGGGACGAATTTCAGTCCGGAGGACGGCGATGGCACTACCGGCGGCGGCGGTAATCTGGATCTGGGCTGGGGCTTTACGCCGAGATTCGCCGTGCTGCTGGGCCTCAATGGCGCTGCGTTCGAGTGGGAAGGAGTCTCAGATCGCGGAAATGAGGACATGACCCTTGCGCACGTCGACCTGCTGGCGCGCTACTCTTTCCATAGCCCCACGAGCATCTACGTCCCGTATGTCGAGGGGGGCATCACTCGTCGCGCGTTTTCCAGCAACGACGACGATGTCCCGCTGGAGGGCGAGAGTGGAAAGCTCGAATACAGCGGCAACGCCTTGACCGTCGGTGGCGGGATCAACTTCTTCTTCAACCAGGCGCTCGCGCTCGACCTCGGCGCCCGCGTGTCGCTCGGCAAGTTCGATACGATCAAGTTTCGCGGCACCTCCGTCACCGATGAGGGATTTGAGCTAGACGCCACCACCACCCGCTTCACGCTCGGACTGACCTGGTACCCGATGAAGGGGCGTCAGTAGTTGCGCACGCTCTGCGCGGTCGCGGCTGCGCTCTTCGCGGCGCGCTCCGCGACCGCGCAGCATTCCTACAGCGGCGCAGGCCGCGGCTACGACCCCGCCGTGCCGACGCCGCGCGCCGTGCTCGGCTACGAGATCGGGGAGCGGTTCACGTCGCACGACAAGGTGGTGCGATACCTGGAGCGCCTGGCCGCGGCGAGCCGGCGCGTCACGGTGGACACGCTCGGGCGCACCTTCGAGGGGCGGGAGATCGTGCTCGCGGTAGTGGCCTCGGACGCGAACCGGGCGCGGCTCGACCAGATCCGCGCCGATGCGGCGCGCGTGGCCGACGGACGCGCCGGCGACGCCGAGCGGAGCGCCGCCGCGGCGCGGCTGCCCGCCATCGCCTGGCTCGGCCACACCATTCATGGGAACGAGGCGTCAGGCACCGAGGCCGCGCTCGCACTGCTGTACCAGCTCGCCGCCGGGCAGGACGACGAGACGCGGATGATCCTCGACAGCGTCGTCGTGCTCGTCGAGCCGATCGAGAACATCGACGGGCACGAGCGGCACGTGCAGGACGTGACGCGTCTGCGCGGCACAGGACCGCTCCCGGTGAACCCGGGCGCGATGGTGCACACGAACCTGTGGCCCGGCGCGCGCGGCAGCCACTACGTGTTCGACCTCAACCGCGACTGGTTCGTCCAGTCGCACCCGGAGTCGCGCGCGCGGGCGGCGACGTTCCTGACGTGGTGGCCGCACGTGGCGGTCGACCTGCACGAGATGGGGTCGAACTCCACGTACTTCTTCGCGCCGCCAATGGAGCCGCTCAACAAGAACCTCCACGGCAGCATCCAGAAGTGGTGGGACGTCTACGCCGCGTCCAACGCCGCCGCCTTCGACGAGCGCGGCTGGCCGTTCTTCCGGCGCGAGGGCTACGACGAGTTCTACCCGGGCTACGGCGTGTCGTGGCCGAGCCTGACGGGTGCGGTTGGCATGACGTTCGAGGAGGCGTCGAGCGGCGGCGGTGCGATCAGGCGCAGCGACGGCACGGTGCTCACCCTGCATGACGCGGCGTGGCACCATTACACGGCGGCCTGGGCGACGCTGCTCACGACGGCACGCCGCGCGAGCGAGCGGGTGCGCGACTACGCGGAGTTCAGGCGAAGCGCGGTGACCGACGGCGCGCGAACCGTCCCGCGCGCGGTGGTGTTTGAGCGCGACGAGCAGGATCGCGCGGACTCGCTCGCCGCCCTGCTGCGGCGAAACGGGATCGACGTGGGCTTCGTGCGCGGCGGCACGCGGCTCGCCGACGCGGCCGAGCACGGAGGCGCGCGCGCGGGCGTGGCGACGGTGCCCGCCCAGCCGACGGGGCCGACGCGTCCCGACGCCG
>DATFPD010000562.1:0-4602 GCA_035265005.1 Gemmatimonadaceae bacterium
CGAAGAAGCCGCGCACGTAGTGCGAGCGCGCCGTCCCCTCCAGCCCGTGCGCCAGCAGCAGCCGCGGCGCGCCGGCCGCCGGCGCGTCGAGGCGCACCACGTCCACGAAGTCGCCGTCCGGCGTCTCCCACCGCTCCCGCCGCGTGGGCGGCGCGGGCCGGCGGCGGAAGAACTTCCCCCACAGCGTGCGCAGATGGCCGCCGGGGATCCACCAGGCGGGGGTGTACCGATGCGGCTTGCGCCCGTTATGGGTCAACAGCAGTCGCCAGTGGCCAGTAGTCGAGTTCTCAGTCGTCAGTTGAAGTTCTCGGTTGCCAGTAGCACCTGGCATCCCGGATGCCCGGCGCTACTGGCAACTCGCAACTTCACCTGGCAACCGGCAACTTAACTACCGACGACTGACGACCGCGCGACGTCCTCTCAGCGCGGAAAGTACTCCGCCGCCACCTGAAGCATGAGCAGGTTCGCGGCGGCCGGCGCCTCCCCCCACGTCTGCGCCGGGATTCGCACGAAGCCGCTCCCGGCCGGGCCCCCGTAGCTCCGCACCCACGCCGTCGCCTGCCCCTCGTCGTCCAGCGCCAGCGCCTGCGTCACCGTGCGCGGGTCGGCGCCCCAGTTGCTCGTCCACCACCCCGAGAGCCCCCACCGCTCCCCGGCCGGCGTGACCGTCGCCCCGCGGACGTCGAAGTTGCCGCGCGCGTGGTCCACGCCGAGCAGGCGCAGCGTGGCCCCGCGGTCGATGTCCTTGAGATTCTGCGCCCCGGTCGACGGGTCCCTAGGAAAGAGCAGCGGCGGCACGCCTAACCAGAGGACCTTCCCCCCAGCCTCCAGGTAGCTCCGGAGCAGCGACTCTTCGCCGAGTCCCGATGGCCGAGTGCCGAGTCCCGATGGCAAGTAGTCCATCGCGAACACCACCACGCTCGGGCTCCGGTCGGCCGCACGGGCGCGCAGGAAGGCGGCGAGCGAGTCGGCGTCGAGCACCGCGTAGCCGCGGTCCTGGAAGAACGCGCGGATCCGCTCGTGCCCGGGGAGGCGCGCCGCCTTCGCCACCCGCGCGTCCCAGAACACCGCGCGGCGGAGCGGGCGGCCGCGGGCGGCGTTCAGCGCGTAGACCGCGCCGTCGTCGGCGCCGAAGTAGAGCGTCCCCGCCGCAGGCACCGGCGACGAGAAGACGCGGCTCCCCACCCGCCACCGCCACCGCTCGGCGCCGGTGCGCGCGTCCAGCGCCAGCACGTTGCCGGCCGCCTCGCCGGCGTAGACGAAGCTGTCCACCACCGCCGGCGACCCCCACACCGCCGACGCCGTGCTCGTCCGCCACCGCTCGGCGCCCGTGGCCGCGTCGAGCGCCTGCACGAACCAGCCGTCCGAGGTGCCGACGTAGACCGCGCCGTCGGCCACCGCCGGCGAGCTGTTCACCCACGAGATCTCGTGGTCGAACTTCCAGGCGAGCCTGCCGGTCGCGCGGTCGAGCGCGTAGACGAAGCCGTCGCGGGCGCCGACGAACACGCGGTCGCCAACGATGGCCGGCGACGCCTGCACCGTCCGCCGGTCGAAGCCGAAGCTCCCCGACTCGAGCGAGGCGCCTAACGTGGCGAAGGTCCAGCGCGCCGCGCCGGTGCGCGCGTCGGCCGCGTAGACCACGCCGTCGGCGCTCCCGACCACCACCAGGCCGCCCTCCACCGCCGGCGACGAGCGGACGCGCCCGCCGGTCGCGTGGCGCCAGCGCACCGCCCCGTCGGAGGCCGCCAGCGCGTACACGTTGCCGTCCCCGCCGCCCACGTAGAGCGTCCCGCCGGCGTACGCGGGCGACGAGACGTAGAAGTCGCCGCTCTCGTGCCCCCAGGGGAGCGGCCGGTCGGCGCCGAGCGAGGCGCGCCACCGCTCGGCGCCGGTGCGCGCGTCCAGGGCGTACAGGCGGCCGTCGCGGGCGGCGACGAACACCTTCCCCTCCGCCACCGCCGCCGTCGACGCGATTGCGCTCCTCGCGTCGAACGTCCACGCGGGTTCGCCGGTGGCGCGCCGCAGCGCGTAGAGCCGCCCGTCCGCGCTCCCGACGTAGACGAGATCACCGGCGACGGTAGGCGTGGCGGTCACCGGCCCCCGCGTCTGGAAGCGCCACTGGAGCCCGCCGTAGCCGTCGATCGCCGGTCCCGGGTAGCGCCCGTCGTGCGCGGGGCCGCCGCGGAACATCGCAGCCGGCCCCGCGCCCGCTGCCGCCGACGACCCCCGCTGCTCGCTCCGCGCCGCGCACCCCGCGAGCAGCGCCGTCAGCCCCGTCAGCGCGACGTGCACCGTCGCGCGGTTCGTTCGTCCACTCATCCGCGCACCACGCTCTCCGTCGAAGACGTGGGCAAGATGGGCGCGCCGCCTCCCCGCGCTACGAGCCGCGGTTCAGTCGCTCCCGGCTGACACGAACGGCTTCTGCGTGGGATGAACGGCGAGGGTTGGCCACGGAGGAGCCTTGACTGTCGCCCGGACAGGTCCGTGTGCATCCGCGTTCATCCGTGGCCGGCAGCTCCTGCTATCCCCGTGTGATAGTCGTCACCCTAAACAGAAGCTGAACAATGTATTAGGCCGAACTCAGCCGTTTCGCGCAGGACGCTTCGATCGTCATGAGAAGGTATCGCCGCGACCGCAGCGGCTTCTCTCCACGATTGGAGCTCAGAGTGCACGATAGAGCGAACGACCGGCAGGGCGGGTCCGCGCGCGCGGCCCGGCTCACCGTCATCATCCCCGCGTACAACGAGTCGGCGAGCATCGCCGACACTATCCGCAGCCTCCAGGCGCAGACGGCGCGCCCCGCCGAGGTGATCGTCGTCGACGACTGCTCGACCGACGACACGGCGGAGGTCGCGCGCGCGCTCGGCGTGACGGTCATCCGACCGCCGGCCAACACCGGCTCCAAGGCCGGGGCGCAGAACTACGCGCTCGCCTTCGTGCGCACCGAGTACACGATGGCGATCGACGCCGACACCGCGCTCGAGCGCGACGCTGTCGAGCGGCTCATGGCGGCGCTCGACGAGCCAGGCGTCGCCGCGGCGTGCGGGTTCGTCGTACCGCGCCACGTGCGCACGATCTGGGAGCGCGGCCGCTACATCGAGTACCTGTTCGCCTTCACCTTCTACAAGCAGGTGCAGGAGTTCCACGGGAAGCCGCTCATCGCCTCCGGCTGCTTCTCCGCCTACCGCACCGACGCGCTGCGCGCCGCCGGCGGGTGGCAGACGCGCACGCTGGCCGAGGACATGGACCTGACCTGGAGCTTCTACCAGGCCGGCCACCAGGTACGCTTCGTCCCCGAGGCCGTGTGCTACCCGATCGAGCCGCACAACTTCGCGTTCATGCGCAAGCAGCTCCGGCGCTGGTCGCACGGCTTCGCGCAGAACGTGAGCCTGCACTGGCGCGGGCTGCTGCACGTCCCCTTCCTCCGCTCGGCGGTCGCCGTGTCGGTGTGGGACGCCACGCTGGCGGCGGCGATCTACCTGATCCTGCTCCCCGCCCTCGCGCTCGGGCTGCGCAACCCGTGGCTCCTGGCCGGCTACGTGATCGACGCGCCGGCGATGCTGGTCCCGGTGATCGCCGGCGCCGCCCCGCGCCGCGAGGTGCGCCGCGCCCTGGCGAGCATGCCCGCCTACTTCGTGCTGCGCACCGTCAACGCCGCGTTCTTCCTCCGCGCCGCCTTCAGCGAGTGGGTGCTGGGGCGGTCGTTCCGCGTGTACGAGAAGGGGCACTAAGAGAGCTGCGACCCAACACGAATCCCGACTTTCATATGACCGCAGGACTTCCCGGCGCCGGCATCGGCGGCCTGTTCTATTTGCTCAGCGCGCTGCTCATGCCGGTGCGCTCCCTCCACCGCGCGCTCACCGGCGGCGAGCCGCGGTGGCGGCTGGCGCTGCGGCAGGCGGCGCTCGCCGCCGGCGTGCTCGGCGGCATCTGGGCCACCGGGTGGCTGCTGGGCGTCGTCGTGAAGCACGCCGGCGCGGCCGCTGCCCTGGGGACGGCCGGGCGCCCCGACGCGCCTAACGTGGTGCGCACGGGCGCGCTCCTGTTCTCGTTCGGGACGCTGGCGGCGGTGCTGGCCGCGGTGCAGCTGGCGCGACTCGCGGTCGGCCGCCGCGCGCCGGCCGCGCCCGGACTGGCGCCCACCATCCTCGCCGCGGCGGCGCGCACCGCGCCGGCCGTGCGCGTCGTGTCGCACCCGCGTCGCGAGTCGCCGAGCGGGGCCTGGCGCAGGGTGCCGCGCCCGACGCCGTTCCCGCGCCGCGACTCCGGTCAGTTCGCGAAGGTCGGAGGCTGACGTGCGCACGCCGCTGCTCGCGCTGCTCGTCCTCCTCCCCACCGCCGCGCTCGCGCAGGCGCCCCGCCTCGCGCGCGCCGACTCGGCCTTCGCGGCCGAGGACGCGGCGACGGCCGAGCGGGAGTATGCCGCCGTCCTGGCCGCCGACCCCGCGAGCTCGCGCGCCACGTTCCGCCTGGCGCAGCTCCGCCAGCGGCGCGACCCGGCCGGCGCGATCCGCCTCTACGAGCGCTACGCCGCGCTCGAGCCCGGCGACGCGTGGGGGTACATCGCGCTCGGCGACGCGCGGTCGCGCGCCGGACGCCATG
>DATFPD010000563.1:0-4119 GCA_035265005.1 Gemmatimonadaceae bacterium
CGTCCAGTCGGCCTCGCAGGCCGTCAACGGGCTCGGCTTCGCGATCTCGCCGGGGGAGCTGCAGTCCGCGGCCGCCGGGGTCGAGGAGGAGTCGCTGATCGCGCGCACGGGCGGCGCGCCGACGCTCGCCATCGGCATGGCACAGATCTTCTCGGGCGCCACCGGTGAGAGCCTCAGAGCGTTCTGGTACCACTTCGCGATCATGTTCGAGGCCTTGTTCATCCTCACCACGGTGGACGCGGGCACGCGGGTCGGGCGGTTCATGCTCCAGGACACCCTGGGCAACGTGTGGAAGCCGATCGGTCGGGTGAGCTGGAAGCCCGGGCTGTGGCTCACGAGCGCGATCGTCGTGGGCGCGTGGGGCTACTTCCTCTACGTCGGCGTGACGGACCCGCTCGGCGGGATCAACCAGCTGTTCCCCCTCTTCGGCATCGCCAACCAGCTCCTGGCGGCCGTCGCGCTCACCGTCTGCACGACGCTGCTGATCAAGTCCGGGCGGCTGAAGTGGGCGTGGGTGACCGCGATCCCGCTGGCGTGGGACGCGGCCGTGACGCTGACCGCGAGCTACCAGAAGGTCTTCAGCGACAACCCGAAGCTCGGCTTCTTCGCGCAGCGCGACACCTTCCAGGAGGCCCTGGACGCCGGCGAGGTGCTGCCGCCGGCCAAGGACGCGGACCAGATGCAGGCCGTGGTGACCAACTCGACGGTCGACGGCGTGCTCGCCGCGCTGTTCGCGACGCTGATCATCGTCGTGATCCTCGACGCCGCGCGCGTGTGGGTGAAGGCGATCCGGGCCCGCGCGCCGCTGCCGAGCACCGAGGCGGAGTCCGTGCCGTCCCGGATCCTCGCACCCGCCGGCCTGTTCTGGACGCCCGAGGAGCGCGCGATGCTGGCGGAGTGGGGCGGCGACGGCGACGCGGGACGCGGCAGCGGCAGCTTCGTGCGCGAGCGCGAGACGGCGGGGAGCCGGGCGCCGTGACGTTGCGCGAGGCCGTCGGCGGCGTCCGCTGGTACCTGCGAGAGGTCTCCGGCGAGAGCGCGTACGACCGCTACGTCGAGCACATGCGCCGCGAGCACCCCGACCAGGCGGTGATGACGCGGCGCGAGTACGAGCGGCGGCGGATGCGCATGCGCGACGAGAACCCGCGCGCGCGCTGCTGCTGAGCCGCGACGCCGACGGGTCAGGAATCGGTCGCGCGCCCGTTTGCGCATCCCGGCCGGAACGCATCCTCGAAGGACCCCATCCGAGGAGCTCCCCCATGGCACAGACGACCCGCCCCACCCCTCGCACCGGCACCGGCCGCTTCGCCCGCCCCGGCGCCGCGCAGACCCGGGCGCGCCGCACCACGCCGCGCCGCACGGCGGCCACGCGCACCGCGCCGCGCGGCCGCACGCCGCAGATGCCGGCCCGCTTCAGCCGCAACAAGCCCAAGCAGAAGACTGGCATCGCCGGCACACTCACCGGCCTCCTGCCCACGGGCGCGGCGTCGAAGGCGACCCCGAACACCAAGAAGGGCAAGGCCGGCGGCTTCGCCGCGCTCGCCGCGGCGGCGGGCGTGGCCTTCAAGAACCGCGACAAGCTGGGCGGGATGCTCAACCGCAAGGGCGGCGACCAGCGGAGCCCGTCCCAGCCGACGTCCGCCACCACGCCGACGCCCGCGCCCACGCCCGTGGAGCCGAGGGACACGACGCCCGGGGTCTAGCAACCTCCGTGGGAAGTGAGGAGCCGCCGCGGCGGCTCCTCTACGCTTCCCGACAGTGCGTCAGAACCACGACTACGACTGGCTGGTCATCGGCTCGGGCTTCGGAGGCAGCGTCGCCGCCCTGCGGCTGAGCGAGAAGGGCCACCGCGTCGCGGTGATGGAGTGCGGGCGGCGCTTCGGCGACGACGACCTGCCGCGCTCGACGTGGGACCTGCGCCGCTACTTCTACGCGCCTCGGCTCGGCATGCGCGGCATCTTCCGCCTCTCGACGTTCCGCGACGTCGCGGTCGTCTCCGGAGCCGGCGTGGGGGGCGGCTCGCTCGGCTATGCGAACACGCTCTACCGGGCGCCCGCGCGCTTCTACCGTGACGGGCAGTGGGCGGGCCTCGCCGACTGGGAGGCGGCGCTCGCACCGCACTTCGTGGAGGCCGAGCGGATGCTCGGGGTCACCGAGGTCGAGGCCGACGACCCGGCGGATCAGCTCCTGCGCGAGTACGGGGGCGAGATCGGCGCCGCCGACTCCTATGCCAAGACGCGGGTCGGCGTCTTCTTCGGCGAGCCGGGCGTCACGGTGCCCGACCCGTACTTCGGCGGCGCCGGTCCCGACCGCACTGGCTGCGTGCTGTGCGGGCGCTGCATGGTCGGCTGCCCCAACAACGCGAAGAACACCCTGGTGAAGAACTACCTGTGGCTCGCGGAGCGCGCGGGCGCCGAGGTCTTCCCCGAGCGGGAGGTCGTCGACGTCCGGCCGGTCGGCGCGCCCGACGGCTCGGAGGGCTACGAGGTCACCACGGAGCGTCCGGGCGCATGGCTGCGGCGCGATCGCCGTACGGTTCGCGCGCGCGGGGTGGTCCTCGCCGCGGGAGCGCTGGGCACGAACAAGCTGCTCGCGCGCTGCAAGCAGGCGGGCTCGCTGCCGCGGGTGTCCGACCGCCTCGGCCGGTGCGTGCGCACGAACTCCGAGGCCATCCTCGCCGTCACGCTCCCGAAGGACCATGCCGAGCTGGTCAAGCGGGTCGCGATCAGCTCGAGCGTCTACCCGGACCCCGACACGCACATCGAGACGGTCACCTACGGCGACGCCGGCGACTCGATGAGCCTGCTCTACACGCTGATGGTCGGCGACGGCACGCGGGTCACACGGCCGCTGAAGCTCCTGGCGGCGATCGCGCGCCACCCGGTCAGGCTGCTGCGCACTATCTCGCCGCGCGGCTGGTCGCAGCGCACGATCATCGTGCTCTGCATGCAGACGCTCGACAACGCGATCTCGCTCGTGCCCAAGCGGGACCTCCGTGGCGGCGTGCGGCTGCAGACGCAGCAGGATCCGGAGCGGCCGAACCCGACGTTCATTCCCGTGGCCAACCACTTCGCCGAGTGGCTCGCGAAGCGCACGGGCGGGATCGCGCAGAGCTCGGTCATGGAGGCGGTGCTGAACATCCCCAGCACCGCCCACATCCTCGGCGGCGCCGTGATCGGCGGCGATCCGTCACGCGGCGTGGTCGACGCGCACCAGCGCGTGTTCGGCTACGAGAACCTGCTGGTCTGCGACGGCTCCGCGATCCCGGCCAACGTGGGCGTGAACCCGAGCCTGACCATCACCGCGCTCGCCGAGCACGCGATCAGTCACGTACCGCCGAACCCGGAGGCTCAGCCTCCCGCGGCCGTGACGTCGCGCGCGAAGGTCTCGAACACCTCGAGGTAGCGCTCGAGGTCCTTGTTGGTGTGGAGTACGGACAGCGTCCACTCCTCGTCCTCGCCCGGCGTCATGAAGATGCCGTTGTTCATGTGGTAGAGCCAGGCGAGGTTCGTGAGCTCGTGGTGGATCTTCGTCAGGTAGTCGCGGTACTCGCGGATCGGCTCGCGGGAGAACACGACGCAGCCCTTGGAGCCCATGCCGACCGTGTGGGCGGGGAGCCCGTACTCGGCGATGATCCGGTCGCAGCCCGCCATCAGGTCCTCGTTGAGCTTGTGGAGCTTCGCGTAGCCCTCGTCGGTGAGGACCTCGAGCAGCGTCGCCTCGGCGGCGGCCATCACCAGCGGGTTGCCGTTGAAGGTGCCCTGCTGGCGGACCTGGCCCGAGGCGACCAGCGCGCCGAGCTCGTCCGTCATGCCGATCGCGCCGCCGGGCAGGCCGCCGCAGATCGCCTTGGCGAGGCAGACGACGTCGGGTGTCACGCCGAACAGCTCGGTCGCGCCGCCGGCGGCCACGGCCGCGCCGGTCTTGACCTCGTCGAAGATCATCACGGCGCCGTGGTCGCGCGTGAGCTCGCGGACACGCTGCAGGTAGCCGTCCACGGGCGGGACGATGTTGATGTTCATCATCGCCGGCTCCAGGATCACGCCGGCCACCTGGCCGCGGAGCTCCTCGAGCAGCGACGACAGCGTCTCGGCGTCGTTGAACGGGACGACGCGCGTG
>DATFPD010000564.1:0-6273 GCA_035265005.1 Gemmatimonadaceae bacterium
GACCGGCTCGCCCTCCAGTACGCGACCGACGCGTCCGTGCGCAGCGGCGAGCGGGAGCGCGCCACGGAGTTCGGCTCGCGGTACCAACGGCAGGACGAGAACTGCCGCGCGCCCGCGGGCGCCACCGGAACCGAGAGCCTCCCGAACGCGATCGCGATCTTCGACTCGCTGGTGCGGGTGCGGCCGGCGTCGCTGGGCTGCCGCGAGGCGCAGCTCCGCGTGCTGAAGGCGGCCCACCAGTGGCGGCGCGTGATCGCGGCCGCCGACACGCTGGCGCAGCTGGACAGCAGCTACGCGACCGAGGCGTTCCAGCTCCGGCTGGCGCGTGACATCTCGCGCGACAGCCAGCCGGCGCTCGCCGCGGAGATGCTGGGCCGCGTGACGGCGGCGCGGCCGCAGAGTGTGGATCTGTGGCTGCTGTACGCGCAGATGCTCGACGAGGCGGGCGAATACCGGCAGGCCATCGGCGTCGCGCGGTACGCGCTCGGGCTCGACTCCGCGCGGGCCACCGCGTGGCTGCGGATCGCGACGGAGCACTCGAAGCTGAACGAACCGGACAGCGTGCTGGCGCTGGCGCGGGTGGCCGCGCCCCGGGTCGACAGCGTCGGACGATTCCAGCTTGCGCAGAGCCTGCTGAGTCAGGCCGGCCCGCTCTACAAGGTGGCCGAGCGCACGAAGGCGCGCGCCGACTTCGAGCGCGTGCTCCCGCTCGTCCTGGTCGCCGACACGCTGGCCGGCGCCGTGCCGCTCAGGGCCCAGGCGAAGCTGCTGATCGGCGCGTTGCGCCTCATGATCGGACAGTCGCTGGCGCAGGAGGCGGCCCGGAGCCGGAGCTGCGAGATGGCGAGGGACGCCCAGGCGAGTCTGAACGCGGCGCAGGTCGCGGCGCCCGCCGGCGGCGCGGCCAGCCCCGCGGCGGCCGCGCAGATCATGCAGGGCGCGCTCCAGGCGAGCGACTACGCCGCGCGGCTCGCGGCCGCGGTGTGCCGGAAGGGGCGCGACGAGTGACCGGCCCGCAACATCCGGCGCCCCCGGCGCGTACCAGTAGACAGGAATCGCGTCGGGGGCGCCGAATGGACGTTAGGCGATGGACCACTGGAGTGGCGTGCGTGCGCCGCGCCGCGGCGGGAGCGGCGGCGGCGCTGGCGTGCGTCGCGGCCCCGACGGCGGCCGGCGCCCAGCGCCGCACGCCGGTCCGCCCGCCCGGCGCGCCGGCGATGCTCGTCGCCCAGGCGTTCCGCAGCGGCGCCGACCACGCGCTGGGGCGCGACGCCGCGGCCGCCGTGCGCGACCGGCTGGCGCGCGACATCCCGGCGACGACGCTCTGGCAGGTGCCCGGCGACGCGCTCGTCGCGATGCTCCCGGGCTGCGAGCTGGCGTGCGCCGACTCCATCCCCGTGGGCTACCTGCGCGAGCTGGCGACGGTCGTGCGGGCCGGCGAGATCCTGGACGCGGGCGTGCGGCGCGAGGGGACGTGGGTCGTGATCGAGCCGCGGCTCGTGCTGGCGCGCGACGCGCGGCTGGTGCAGCCGCTCCCGCCCGCCCGCGGCCGCACGCTGGACGAGGCCGCGGCCGTGGTCTCGAGCGCGCTCCAGGCCACCCGCCGGCAGCTGGACGGGGAGCGCGCCTGCACCGCCGAGCTGGCCGCGCGCCGCTTCGACGAGGCGGCGGCCGCGGCGCGGCAGGCGATCGCCATCTACCCGCGGTCGACGCTGGCCCGGCTCTGTCTGGCGCGCACCTTCGCGACGATGCTCACCGCGCCGGACTCGGTCGCGATCGTCTCGACCGAGGTGCTGACCGTCCACCCGCATAACGAGGTCGCGCTGGAGCTGCTCGCCGAGGCGAACGCAGCGCGCGGGCAGCGCGACCGCGCGCTCGACGCGTGGATGCGCCTCCTGGCCGTCACCCCCGCCCCGCCCACCGATGTCGAGCGGACCGTGACGCGCGCGGTCGAGCGCGTGGACAGTGCCGCCGCCGCGCGCGCCGTGGTCCGCCTCGACCGGCTCGCGGCGAACGACTCGGCGGCCGCGGCCGTGCAGGCGCTGCGCTTCCGACTCCTGCTGGCGCTCCGCGAGTGGCGGCGGGCGGCGGCCGCCGGCGAGTCGCTGGCGCGCGCCGACAGCGCGTACGTCGACACGACCTTCGTGGCGCGGCTGCACGGGGCCTACGTCGCGGCGGGCGACACGGCGGCCGCCTTCGCCACCGCCGCCCGCGGCGTCTACCTGTACCTCGACAGCCCGGGCGCGTGGGTGCTCTACGCCCGCAGCCTCCGCATGCGGCGCCTGCACCAGGAGTCGCTCGACGCCGCGCGGAAGGCGATCGCGCTCCGCCCCGCGATGGCCGAGGCGTGGGCGGAGGCCGCGCTGTCGTACGTCGAGCTGGGCCAGCCCGGCACGGCGCTCACCGCGGCGCGCCGCGGGAGCGCCGCCGCCGACTCGGCGGGCCGCGCCTATCTATCGAACGTGCTGCTGCGCATCGGCAACCAGATGGTGCAGGCCGCGCAGCAGTCGCGCCGCCGCGCCGACTTCGAGCGCGCGGTCCCGTTCCTGGCGCTCACCGACACGCTGAGCGGCGGCGGCCAGGTCCGCGTCCAGGCGCGCTTCCTCATCGGCGCGTCGTGGCTGCTGGTCGGCCAGCAGGCGCTGAGCGAGGCCAGCGCCGCCCGCAGCTGCGAGATGGCGCGTCAGGCGCAGTCGGACCTCCAGCGAGCCGCCGGCTACCTCCCGGTGGGCACCGAGGCCCCGCGCCCCGACCAGTTCACCGGCCTCGCCGACCGCGTGGTAGCGACGCTCTGCACGCGGAAGCGGGGCGACGCGTAAGGCAAATTCGAAATACGACGTACGAGATAGGAAAGGTGCCTCGGGATGTCTCTGCCTCCCGAGGCACCTTCTCGTATTCGTACTTCGCACTTCGGATCTGTCATTCCTCCTCCGGCTCTTCCGGCAGCTTCGGCAGGTACAGGAGGAGGTCCATCGGGCGAGCGCGGTATTCGAGGCGGTGCAGGTGCTGCGACTCGCCGTCGACGTTGACGGTGATCGGTCGGCGGGCGCTCTCCACCGTGACGGCCGGGATCTGCACGTACGTTACCCCGTCTTCCTCCAGGTGCTCGCCGCGCTTGATCTTGAGCGCCAGCCGGGCGAACTCCGTGCGCGGCATCTTCTCGACGATGCACAGGTCGAGCAGCCCGTCGGTCACGCTGGCCTCGGGCGTCACCGCCGTCCCGCCGCCGGTCAGCCGCGCGTTGCCCACGGCGAACACGAGAAAATCCACCGTGCGATCGAAGCCCGGGCCGGTGAACGTGGCCCGCTTCGCCTCCAGGCCGGCGAGCTTCTTCAGCCCCGTGAGGGCGTAGGCGAGCGGCCCGAGCGCGCCCTTCGCCGCGGTGGAGGTCTCGGCCGTCGCCTCGGCGCCGACGCCGGCGGTCGACACGTTGAGGAAGCGGCGGCCGTTCAGCTCGGCGGTGTCCACGCGCCGGGGCTTGCGGCGCAGGATAACATCCATCGCGTGGTCCACGTCGAGCGGGATGTCGGCCTGGCGCGCGAAGTCGTTCGCCGTCCCCATCGGGATGATCCCCATCGGCACGTCGAAGCCGCTCAGGCCGTTGAGGACCTCGTTGACCGTGCCGTCGCCGCCCACGGCGACCACGGCGTCGGAGCCCGCCTCGGCGGCGTCGCGCGCGTAGCCGGCCGCGTCGCCCTTCTCCCACGTCACGCGCGGGAGCACGGTGTGACCTTTATCACGAACCCACGAGACGAGGTGGCGCAGGGCGTCCGATTCGGCGACCTTGCCGTTGATGATGAAGACGAAGCTCTTCAAGGAGTTGCTCATGGGCGTGCGGAAGAATGCGTCGGGGACGCGCTCGGGGCAAACGCGCGGCGCGCGCCGCGTCGTGCCGCCTCGTGCCGCGCCTCGCTTGACGCTCCGCACCGCCGGCCGCTAGAATGACCGCTCCCCGATCGTCGGCGGGCGCGTGGGACAGCACGTACCACGCGCCCGTCCTGGTCGACGAGGTCGTGCAGCTCCTCACCGTCGCGCCGTCGCCCACGCCCACGGCGGCGCGGACGGCGCGGCGGGTCCTGGACTGCACGCTCGGCGGCGGCGGACACTCGGCGGCGCTGCTCGAAGCCGGCGCCGAGGTGTACGCCGTTGACCGCGACCCGGAGGCGGTCGCGGCCGCGCGCGAACGGTTGCGCGACGCCGAGCAGGCGGGGAGGTTTCACGCGTTCGTCGCCAACTACGCGGACCTGCACCAGGTGGGCGAGCTCGGCGACCTGGGCTTCGACGGCATCCTCCTGGACCTTGGCATCTCGTCTCACCAGCTCGACCACGCCGGCCGGGGCTTCACCTTCCGCGAGGGCGCGCCGCTCGACATGCGGATGGGCGAGGACGCCGCGCTCGACGCCGCCGCGCTGCTCAACGAGTCGGACGAGCGCGAGCTGATGCGCATCTTCAAGGAATACGCGGACGAGCCCCGCGCGGCGCGGCTGGCGCGCGTGATCGTGCGGCGGCGCGGGAACCGCTCGTTCGCGACGAGCGACGACCTCGTCGGCGCGATCCGCGAGGCGCTCGGCCCCCGCAGCGGCGCCCCGGACTTCGCCCGCCTCTTCCAGGGCGTGCGCATCGCGGTGAACGACGAGCTGGCGGGGCTGGATCGCGCGCTCCCGGAGCTGCGCGACCGGCTCGTCGTCGGCGGCACGCTGGCCGTCATCGCCTACCACTCGGGCGAGGACCGCACGGTCAAGCGCGCGATGCGCGACTGGAGCGCGGCCTGCGTCTGCCCGCCGCGGCAGGTCGTGTGCACGTGCCGCGGGCGCGCGCTCGGCAGCATGGTCACGCGCAAGGCGGTCACGCCCGGCGCCGACGAGACGGCCCGCAACCCGCGCTCGCGAAGCGCGCGCCTCCGCGCGTGGCGAAGCGCCGAGTAGCGCGGCTCAAGGGCCGCTCCGTCGTCGCCATCCTGCTGGTGGCGTTCGTCGCCGTCGCGGCGGCGGTGATCTGGCGCCGCAGCTACGGCTACGCGCAGGACCGCGCCATCCGCGACCTCGACGCCCGACTCGCGCAGCTGCTCTCCGAGCGCACGCGGCTCGAGGGCGACATCCGCGACCTGTCGAGCCGCGCGAAGCTCCAGCCCATTGCCGAGCGCCGCCTCGGGATGCGCGTGCCCAGCGACAGTCAGGTCATCAGCGTTGCGCGCCCCGGGCCGGCCGGGGCCGGGCGCGCCGGAGGAGGGTCGAGTGCCCAGCGTTAGTCGGATCGGCATCGTGCAGGGCGCGATCGGGCTGTTCGCCCTCGCGCTGGTGGGACGCGCCGCGCAGGTGCAGCTGTGGCAGGGGCGGCAGTGGCAGCAGCGCGCGGAGCGTCAGCACCTGAAGGAGACGTCGCTCCCCGCGCCGCGCGGCGCGGTGCTCGACGCGTCCGGCGAGCGGCTGGTCGAGAGCCGCGAGCTCGTCAGGCTCGCCGTCAACCCGCGCGAGGTCCGCGACCGCGACGTGCGGGCGCTCCAGCGGGCCCTCGCCAACGCCGGCGTGCCGAAGCCGATGGTGCGTCGGGCGACCGACAAGAGCCGCGGCTGGGTGGAGATGCCGGGCGCGTTCCTGCCGTCGGACGTCGCGCCGGCGCGGACGATCCCCGGCGTGCACGTGTCGCCGACCGTGGAGCGCGTGTCGCTGGCGTCCGAGGGGATGCGGCGGGTGATCGGCCGCGTCGGGCCCGACGGCGCACCGGTGGACGGGCTGGAGCGCGCGCTCGACGACCTGCTGCGCGGGGAGCGCGGCACGTCGAGCGCGGTGCGCGACGCGCGCGGCCGGAGCTTCGAGTCGCCGATGGCGCCCGGCGTGGCGCCGCGGCCCGGCCACTCGGTGACGCTGACGCTGAGCGCGGCACTCCAGGACATCTGCGAGCGCGCGCTGGCCGACGCGGTGGCGAACATGGGGGCGAGCGGCGGCGACGTGGTGGTGCTCGACCCGCACAGCGGCGCGGTGCTCGCCATGGCCGCCTGGCGCGGCGGCCGGCCGGCGCCCGCGCCCACCGCGCTGACCGAGCCGTTCGAGCCGGGCTCCACCGCCAAGCCGTTCATCGCGGCACGCCTGCTCGAGCTCGGGCGCGCGACGCCTGACGAGGAGATCGACACTCACAACGGCGTGCTGACGCTCGAGAAGCGCACGATCCACGACCACGAGGGCGCGCCTCGCATGTCGCTGCGCCGGGTGATCAGCAAGTCGAGCAACGTCGGCATCGCGCTCTTCGCCCAGCGGCTCTCGGCGGGCGAGGAGT
>DATFPD010000565.1:0-9679 GCA_035265005.1 Gemmatimonadaceae bacterium
CCCTCGACGTGCCGCACCCACGACACGCTCCTGCTGGGCCTGACGACGGCGGACGCGTCGAGCCGCACCTCGGCGCCGGGGTCGAGCTCGGCGCAGCGCTGCGGCGCCACGTCGCGGGCGACGACGCCGGCGCAGAGCGCCTCGACCCAGCCGTCCACCAGCGCGAAGAGGTCGGCGGCGTCCTCGGGGCGCGAGGCCAGGGCGCGGAGCGCCGGCTGCGGCAGCGCGAGGAGCCGGGTGCCGCTGGTGCCCACGGCGAGCAGGGCGTGCGAGCGGCCGGCCGGGGTGGGGCCGAGGCCGAAGAGCGTGCGCCCGGCCTCGACGCGAAAGAGGTGCGACCGGCTCCCGGCGGGCTCCCCGCCGGCGCCCAGGCGCACGGCGAAGACGTCCACCTGGCCGGCGCGCACGAGCCACGCCCCGTCGCCGTCGAGGAGCCAGGGGCGGTCGGAGCCCGCTTCGACGGGCGTGCCCGCCTCCTCGAAGAAGCGGACCCCGGAGGCGGCGTCGTCCTGGGTGGTCTCACGCATGGGCGGCACGGGCAGCATGGGCGGCGCTCACTCGCTCGCGATCAGGTTGCGGTAGTGCCCCGCCGCCGCGGCGAGCTGGGCGTGCGTCCCGCGCTGCACGACCGTCCCGCGCTCGAGGACGATGATCTCGTCGCAGTCGCGGATCGTGCTCAGGCGGTGGGCGATGATCAGGCAGGTGCAGCCGCGGCGGCGCAGGTTGTCGTCGATCGCCTTCTCGGTGTGCGGGTCGAGCGCGCTCGTCGCCTCGTCGAGCACCAGCACGGTGGGGTTGGCGGCGAGGGCGCGGGCGATCTCCATCCGCTGGCGCTGGCCGCCGCTGAAGTTGCGCCCGCCCTCCTCCATCATTCCCGCGTAGCCGCCCGGGCGCCCGGTCACGTCCTCGTGGATGCAGGCGTCGCGCGCCGCCTGGACCAGGTCCCCCTCGGGCACGGTGGCGTCCCAGAGCGTGAGGTTGGCGGTGATCGAGTCCTCGAACATGCTCACGTCCTGGTCCACCACGCCGACCGACGCGGTGAGCGCCGCGCGCTGCACCTCGCGGCGGGGCTGGCCGTCGAACAGGATCTCGCCGGCCCACGGCTCGTAGAGCCCGGAGACGAGCTTGGCGACGGTGGACTTCCCCGACCCCGACCCGCCGACCAGCGCCACCCGGCTCCCCGGGCGCAGCGACAGGCTGAAGTCCTTGATCAGCGGCGGGTCGAGGCGGCTGTAGCCGAAGGAGATGCCGCGCAGGTCGAGCTGGCCCGACAGCTTGGGCGAGGCACCCTCGTCAGGCAGCCGGGCCGGATCGGCACCCTCATCGACCGGCGCGCGCAGCACGTCGTCGAGCCGGTTCATGTCGCCCTTGACCTCCTGCAGCGTGCCGCCCAGGTCCACCATCCGGTTGATCGGGTTGATGAACGCCAGCATCAGCGACTGGAACGCCGTCAGGAGCCCCATGCTCAGGTGGCCGTCCATGACGCGCATGCCGCCCACGCCAAGGATGAGCGCCGTGTTGACGGCGAGCAGGAGCGGCGGCACCGCCGAGAGGAGCGAGGTCGTGAGCTGCAGCTGCTGGAAGGCGTTGCTGACCTTCGCCTGGTAGCCCGCCCAGCGGCTGAAGAAGTCCGACTCGGAGCCCGTGGCCTTGAGCGTCTCGATCGTCTGCAGCCCGCCCATCGCCGCGCCCATCAGCTTTCCGCGGTCCTGGAGGAGCCGCTGGTTGAGGTCCGCCCGCCGGCGCGAGACCCACTTGAGCGCGGCGATGTTGAGCGCCGCGGTGGCGACGCCGATCAGCGTCAGGACGACGTCGTACTGCAGCAGGAGCGCGGCGTAGAACGCGACGACGAGCACGTTGAGCGCGGTCGTCGCCAGGTCGCCCGAGAGGAGCTTGGCGACGCGGTCGTTGATCCCGACGCGGTTGCCGATGTCGCCGGCGAAGCGCTGGGTGAAGAACGCGACCGGGAGCCGCAGCACGTGCCAGAAGAAGGTGGCCGACGTCTGGAGCGCGAGCCGCCCCTCCAGGCGCAGGAGGTAGCGCTGCTGGAGCCAGGTGAGCCCGCCGCTCACCAGCGCGGCGGCCGCCATGAGCAGGAGCAGCGGCTTCACCCAGTTCGCCATCCCGCGCACCAGCACCTCGTCCACGAACACCTTGTTGAACGCGGGGGCGATGATCCCGGGAACGACGAGCGCGAGCCCGGCCAGGACGATGAACGCGAGCGCGAGGCGCGCCCCCGGGAGCCGGCGGGCGAGCGCGCGCACGAGGCTCGGCCGGTCCCCGCCGGGGCTGAACTCAGGCCCGCGCTCGAACACCAGCGCGACGCCGGTGAAGGCCTGGTCGAACTCCGCCTCGGAGATGACCATCGGCCCGTAGCTCGGGTCGTTCAGGTACGCCTTGCCCTTCCGGAACCCTTCCAGGACGAGGAAGTGGTTGAAGTTCCAGTGGACGATCATCGGCAGCGGCATCGCCTTGAGCTGCGCGGGCTCCTTCTTGAAGCCCTTGGCGACGAGGCCGTACGTGCGCGCGGCCTTGAGCACGTTGTTGGCCTTGCTCCCGTCGCGCGACACGCCGCACGCCACGCGCAGCTCCTCGAGCGGCACCACGCGCCCGAAGTACGCCAGCACCATCGCCAGCGACGCGGCGCCGCACTCCACCGCCTCCATCTGGAGCACGGTCGGCGTCCGCACGCGGCGGGACGCCGCGGGACTCGGCACTCGGGATGGTGCGGCACTCGGCGCTCGGCACTCGGCACTCGGCGATCCGTCGGCACTCGCCGCCCGGCGCTGGCGCCAGCTGTTCAACAGTTGCATTGGGACGACGGAGAGAGGGGCGGTGGTGGAGGACGTGCCGAGCGCCGAGTGCCGAGTGCCGCTAGATGCCGGACGCTTTGCGGACGAGGGGGACGACCATCTCGATCGGGCGGCGGGTGGAGACCTCGATCGTCGCGCCGGCGAGGGTGCCGCTCTGGATCTTGAGCGGCGGCCCATTGGACGAGGACCAGCGGTAGCGGCTCGCGGTGGCCGGGTCCACGATCAGGTCGGCGTGCACCTCGTACGGCGCGTCGCTCCCCGAGAGCCCCTGCACCAGCTTCTCGTTCTTGAGGACGCGGCGCATCCCCTTCGCCGTGGCCGGGAAGTCCGACACGTAGGTGACGGTGCCGAGCATCACCCCGAACTCCTCCTGCCGCACGGTGGAGGGGGAGATCTGGATGCGCATGCCGGGGCGGATCTGCTTGCCGTGCACCGACGGCACGTAGATCACCGCCTCCAGCCCCTTCACCGCGCGCCCCGTAAGATCGAGGCTGAGAATGGGCTCGCCCGGCGCCACCACGTTGCCGCGCTCTGTCATCACCTCGAGGATCCGCCCGGTGTAGGGCGCCACGACCTCGGAGGCAGTCTTGAGCTGCCGCTCCAGGTCGGCGAGGTGCAGCTCCTGCTCCTCGATCCGCGCCAGGCTGCCGCGGACGTCCTCCTCCTGCTTGTTGCGCAGCGCGAGCTGCTTGGCCTCGATCTGCGTGAGCTGGCTGCGCCCGTCGCTGATCTTCTCGCGCGTCGCGTCGTACTGCTGCCGCGTGGAGAGGAGGGTGGACTTGGTGACGAGCCCTTGCTGCACCAGCTGCTCCTGGTTGGCGATCTTCTCGGCCAGCCACTTGAGGCTCTGCTCGGCCGCCCCGATCGACTGCTCGGTGCTGGCGCGCTGCTGGGCGAGGTAGGCGGTCTGGAGCGTCACGTCGCGGCTGCCGAATGCGGCCGCCTGCTCGTGCTCGGCGCGCAGGTTCTCCAGCTCGACCTTCGCCTGCTGGAGGCGGTCGGCGAGCTCGGGCTGCGCCACGCGCGCCACGACCTGCCCCTCGCTCACCTCGTCGCCGACCCCCACCGCGACGTCGCTCACGCGGCCGCCTGACGAGGGGATGACCTCGAACACGCCGCCGCTCTTGACCAGGATCCCGGTCCCGGAGACCTTCTCCGGCACGCTGCCGAGCACCCCCCAGCCGAGCGCGGTCACGAGCAGCGCGCCGGCCGCCGCGAGGGCGACCCACCCGCGCGGGTCGGTGACCTGCATCAGCTGGTCGAGCTGCTCCGGCGACGCCAGCCGGTCGAGCGAGACCTTGCGGAAGACGGTGGATTGGGCGGACATGGGTGCTCTCTCGGGGAAGGGCTGTCGGTCGTCAGGGACTCGGCACTCGGCACTCGGCACTCGGCGCTCGGCGCTCGGCGCTCGGCACGACCTCGGGACGCCGGGGCTCCCCGGAGCACGGCCGAGTGCCGAGCGCCGAGCGCCGCGTTAGGGCGGCGTCAGCAGCCCCGCCGGGTCGTGCGCGGCCAGCGCGCCGGCCTCGAAGCGGAGGGAGGCGATCGCGGCCGCGTAGGCGTGCTGGCTCGCGATCTCGCCCAGCATCGCGTTCGTCAGCGCGTCCTCGGCGGCGATCACGTCGAACAGCGTGGACATGCCGAGCTGGAACTTCCGCTTCTCGTTGTCGACCGTCTCGCGGTAGAGCGCGACGGCGGTCTGCGACTCGCGCAGTGCCTGACGACTGCGCCGCAGCCCCTCGGCCGCGGTGGCCACGCCGGCGCCGATCTGCCGCTCGATCAGCTCGCGGCCGATCGCCTGCTGCTCCAGGAATGCCTCGCCCTGCGCCACGCGGCCGCGGCCGGCGGCGTTGAGCGCCGGCAGCTCGTAGCTCACCTGCACCGAGGCGTTGAGCCCAGGGACGTTGCGGTAGAGCGGTGTGAACAGGCGGCCGACGCCGGGCCCGCTCTCGAGCCCCGTGTAGCCCACGCCCACGGTCACGTCCAGCCGCGGGCGGGCGGCGCTGCGGAACTCGCCGAGCTCGACGCGCGAGGCCTCGCCCTTCTCGCGCGCCGCCGCCAGGTCGGCGCGGCGCGCGAGCGCCGCCGTCGTCAGGCGCTCGACCACCGCCGCCGCCGCGCGCGCCGCCGCGGCCTCGGTCGTGTCGGCCTCTTCGGGCGGCACCGGGAAGTCGGTCGCCGGGTCGGGGAGGCGGGCCGCGAGCGCGGGGCGGAGCCCCATCTCCTCGGCCACCGCGAAGCGCGCCTGCACCAGCGCCTGCTCGGCCTGGATGCGCGCCGCGCGCTTGGTGGCGAGGTTGGCGAGGAGCTGCCGCATGTCGCCCGCCGGCCGCTCGTCGGCGCGCACGAGCTGCTCGGTCTCGTCGGCCAGCCGCTTCGCGCGCGCCTCAGCCGTCGTCAGCACATCGAGCCGGCGCCGCGCGCCGACGTACGACCAGAAGGCGATGGCGGCGTCGCGCAGCGACGTGGCCACGGTGTGCCGCAGGTCCTCCACGTTGCCACGGTAGTCCAGCTCGGCCACCCGCTCGGCGGTCGCGCTCACGGAGCCGCCACGGTTCTGCATCAGCGGCACGCGCACGCGCACCCCGGCGGTGGCGCTGCCGGTCGGGATGTCGGCGGCGAGCGAGGTCGCGCTCCGCGTCACCCCCACGCCGGGCGACACGACGATCCCTGAGCGGAACTCCTTCTCCACGCCAGCCTCGTAGCCGACGTCCTGCTGCACCGCCCAGACGGGCGCGGCGCCGAGGGCGAAGCGCTGGTTGTCGCGCGAGCTGGTGACGGCCGTGCGGAGCCGCGGGTCGAACGGCGCCGACGACGCCATCACGCGCCCCTTCCAGCTCTCGACCTCCTGCGCGTCGTAGCGGATGCGCGAGCCGCCGGCGAGCGTGACGCGCACGACGTCGCTCAGCGTGAGCCCGCCCGACGGCCGGGCGTCGGCCTGCGCGCGCGCCGCGCCGGCGACGGCGAGCGTCGCGACGAGTGGCAGCCGCAGCAGGCGGCGGCGGCTCACGAGATCAGCCCCCCCCGCCCCATCGCGTCGAGGCCCGGCGCGCCGCCGACCCAGGCGCGCGCGAGGCCGCCAATGACGTGCTCGAGGTCGTCGTCGGAGAGCTCGCCCTCGGCCGGAAACGCCGGGCGCGCGAGCGCCGCCGGCGCGGCCGTCGCGGCGGCGGCCGGCGCCAGCAGCGACGACGAGGACAGGTGCAGGGGAAGCGCGTGCTCGCTCATGGGAGTGTCTCCTCTGTCGGCGCGGCTAGCGTCGGTTAACCCTGTGCGGGGCGGCGGGCGTGGTGCGCGACGGCGCGGGACCAGGTGAGGTGCGCGTCCACGCCGCCCGAGACCTGCTCCAGCTCCTCGTCGGAGAGCACGTCCTCGGACGACGACTGGCGGACGTCGGGAAGGACGATCAACGCGTCCGCGTCCGTGCCGCGCTCGACGAACTTCAGGCGGAAGTCCGCCGGGATGGCGACGCCGAACGTCTCCTCGATCGCGCGGCGCGGGTCGACGAGCAGCCGCTGGCGGAACTCGAGGTCCTCGGCGGCGCGCGCGAGGACCGCCTCCAACGCCTGCTGGTCTTTGTCGGGTGATGGCGACACGGTCGCTCGCTCCTGGGCAGAAGGGTCCGCGGGGCCGAGCCCGCTCGCCGAGCCCAAAGGCAATCGCCATACCCGGTGCGGCGCGCCGCTAACTCGTTATGCAGCCGAGCGATGCCGCGCCGGCTCCGCCGCGCGCCGCCGGAAGCAGGAGGCGTGGTTCTATGGAATAGAGCCCGGCGTCCACCGGCGGGCGCGCGGCTCGTGGTGCACGCAGAGGTACGCCTTCGCCTCGCGCGCGCCCTCGGGCCCGCACACCACCTTCACGTGGTTGAGCCGCCGCACCACCACGCTGGGCCACAGCTCGTGCGGGAGCGTCTCGACGCGGTAGCCGGGCCACGCGGCGAGCGCGTCGCGCTTCTCCGCCGCGCACAGCCCGCGCGCCGCGAGCGCGTCGAGCAGGCCGGCCTCGGCGAGCACGCCGTCCAGCTGCGGCCGGCGCGCGAAGGTGAGTTCGAGGCCGAGCGCCGGCGCCACGCCAGCGGCGCCCACGTCCAGGTGCACCATCGCGGCGCCGGCGGGCGCCAGCTCGGCCGCGACCCGCGCAATCTCGTGCGGATCGCCCGGCCACCCCGCCGCCCGCAGGTAGTTCGCGAGCGCCGGACCCTTCACCCCCATCGCGCAGACGCGCACCGGGGGCGACGCGTCAGCGCCGGCGCGCGAGAGCATCACGCCCAGGTAGATCACGAACGCGCCCGCGGGGAGCGCGTCCAGGCACGGGCGCAGGCGCGCCGCCTGATCGCGCGGCACCGCGCCGCCCAGCAGCGGCGCCAGGGCATCGGCCATCAGGCGGTCGGCACCGTCGCCCTCGCCGCCGGCGGCGAGGGCGCGGTGGTCGAAGTCCACGAACACGCCCGGCGCCGGCACCGCGCCGCGGCCGGCCGCATCGTCCAGCTCCAGCCAGATCCCCTCGACCGCGTCGGCGAGCGGGGCCGCGGGGTCCGCCCACCGGCGCGCCAGCTCCCCCACGCGCGCCCACGCCGGGTGCGCGCGCACGTCATCACCGAGCGCCGCCGACGCGGGCGCGGTACCAGCCAGAATGCCGCGCCCGCGCTGGTCCACGTTCACTGCCAGGTCCACGCGGTCGTCGTCCGCGCGCAGCCGGCACTCCAGGTAGATGAGGTTCGAGAGCGCCGCGGGCATCAGCGCCGCGGCGTCCGTGGCGCGCGCCAGCGCGCGGCGCGAGACGAGCGCCTCCGGGACCAGTGGCGCGAAGTGCCGCAGCGTATCGGCCAGCGTGTTCATCCGTGTCCCGCTGCGGCGACGGCATCCCGGGCCATGAAGTCGTAGGCAATGAACCCCGGGTTGAGCAGGCCGTCCGGATCGTGCTCGCGCTTGAGGCGGCAGAGAGTCTCCCACGCCGCCGCGCCGAAGTGGGTGCGCCACGACGTGCGGCGTGGCTCCATCCAGCCGTAGAGGTAGCGCTTCCCACCCAGCTCGACCGCCCGCTCGCCGGCGCGCCGCATCAGCGTCGCCGCGCGGGGCAGGTCGGCGCGCGCGACGGTCGGCATGATGCTGGCCAGCACCAGGAAGTCGCCGCCGTCCGAGTCGTCAGGCGGGGCCGCCGGGAGGGCGAAGAGCGGGCGGGTGAGGGCCCGGCGGCGGAGCGGCCAGCAGAGCACCGTGGACGCGGCGAGCAGCGCGCGCGGGAGGGTGCGGCGCATCTCGCCCAGGTAGGCGTCGGCGGCCGCGGGAGGCATCACGGCGTCCACCCAGGGGTGCGCCGCGTCCGCCGCCGCGGCGGCGTGCTCGTCAGGCGCCCCGCCCCTGAGCGCGAAGTCGGCGAAGGCGCGGTCCTCGGTGCGCGCCACGCGGTCCGGGCGGAGCGGCGCGAGCGCGGCATCGGCGCGGGCGGCGGCGGCGGCCGGCGTGTGCCCCTCGGCGGTCAGCGCGAGCAGGTACATCCACCGGCCCCCGGCGTCCACGCCCCAGCCGCCCACGTGGTCGGCGGGCCAGGCGTCACCGGCGGGCGCGGTCGCGGCGCGCAGGTCCGCCATCATCCGGTCGCGCCGCGCGTAGGCCAGCAGGTGCGTGCGGACGCGCGCGCCGCGGGGGCGGAGCCGGATCCGCAGGCGGGTGATGACGCCCAGCTGACCGAGCCCGCAGAGCAGGTGCGCGAACAGCTCCGGGCGGTCGCGCCGCGAGCACCGGACCCGCTCCCCGCGCGCGGTCACGGCCTCGAGCCCCACGCAGTTGTCCGCCTGCGCGCCGTGCCGGAACGACGCGGTGCCGAGCCCGCCCACCGAGTGCGTGCCGCCGACCGTCGTGTAGAGGTAGTCGGTGAGCACGGGCGGGACGAGCCCGCGGGCCAGCGCGGCGGCGGCGACGTCGCGCCAGAGGGCCCCCGGCTCGGCCTCGCACCAGGCGCCCTCGCGGTCGGCGCCGAAGGCCAGCACGCGCCCCATGGCCCGCATCGCGAGCACGATCCCGCCGTCGCTCAGCGACTGCCCACACACGGAGTGGCCGGCGGCGCGCGTCGTGACCGGGACCCCGCGGGCGCGCGCCACGCGCAGCACCCGCTCCACGTCGCCGGCGTCGGCCGGCCGCACCACCGCCGCCGGCCGCCGCCGCACGATGCCGCCGAAGTCGGACGCCGCGCCGTCGAGCGCCGCGCCCGCCGCGCTGGCCGTGCCGCGCACCGCCCGCCGCAGCTCGGCGGCGAGTGAGTCCCTGACCGTCATCGCTCCTCTTCCTCGGGTGGACGGCGGCGCGGAATGCAGGTGTCGCGCCGCGTCAGGTACCGGCCGCGCGGCGGGCGCAACTCGCTGCGGGGCATGGGCGCGGCGCCCCGCGCGGCCCGGGCGCGGCCCGACTCGTCAGGCGGTGCGCGGAGCCGGCGCTCTATCCGGTAGAGGGCGGGCTCGCGCCGCGCCGCGCGCCGCGGCCCGCGCGCACGCGCAACAGCTTGTCGTCGCGGCGGTTGACACGCGGGCCGGGCGGGGTACGTCGCTTGCCCCTGCGCCTGACGTCCGCGAGTCCCCACCCGCCACGCACACACGCGAGGGTATTCCCATGGCAGAGCAGGAGCGCACGCCCCAGCCGGGCGAGGAGCAGGAGGAGCTGAACGACGAGGCGCTGGAGTCGGTGTCCGGCGGCTTCGGCATCACGATCTACAAGCCGACGCTGCCGACGATCCCCCCGTTCGAGCCGACGCCGACGCTTCCGCTCGAGCCGACGACAGGCGACTGGCTCTGAGCGCTCCGTACGGCGAACGGCGAGTCGTCAGTCGTCAGTAGTTGAGCTGCCAGGCAACTCAACTACTGACTACTGACG
>DATFPD010000566.1:0-11720 GCA_035265005.1 Gemmatimonadaceae bacterium
GATGGTGAACAGGACGAGGGCCCCGGGAAGTCCAGTCTCCCGGGGCCCTCGTCCTGTTCACCATCCTGTGCATCCTGTGCATCCTGTCAAAATGCCGTCGCCGTCGCCGTTGATTTGCCTCGTGCTCGCGCATCTCGCCGCGGCGGGCCCGGCGCACGCGCAGACGCGCCCCGCGCGGTTCCAGGCGGCGTTCTTCGCGGGGACGGCGTGGAGTCTGCCGACGCGGCTGGTGATCCGGCAGCGCGGCGAGCCGGACATCCGCCTGCGCGCGCGCTACGCCACGCGCCCGTGGCGGGACGCGCCGTACTACGCCTATCGCCTGGGCTACGCGGCGAATGGGAGGGACGCCCTGGAGGCGGAGCTGGTGCACCACAAGCTGTACCTCACCAATCTTCCGCCCGAGGTGCGGCAGTTCGAGGTCACGCACGGCTACAACCTGGCCACGCTGAACTACGCGCGCCGCACCAATGACTGGAGCCTGCGCGTCGGCGTCGGGCTGACGGTGGCGCACGCGGAGAACGTCGTGCGGGGGCGCCGCAACGACCCGGGGCGAACGTTCCTCGGCGGCGGCTACCACATCGCCGGCCCCACGATGCAACTCGCGGCCGGCTACGGCGTCGGCCTCGCGCGCCGTCTCTCGCTGCTCCCGGAGGTGAAGCTGACCGCCTCCACCGCGCGCGTCCCGGTCGCCGACGGCTCGGCCACCGTGCCGAACGTCGCGCTCCACGCGCTGCTCGGCCTCGGCGCGGGGCTTTGAGGCGACCGCGACTTGCGCCTACGTTGATCCGTGGCCCCCTGCTGCCGGCAAGCTGACCCACCACCTCGGGTCGAGACCGGGCGCGCGGAATGCGACATGCGCAGCGTATACATCTTTTCTCTCTGCATGCCGATCAAGCGAATCGAGATCACCAGCGTCGGCCAGCTGATCGACGAGGTGACGCCGAACGAGCCCGACCCCATCACGGGGCGCCATCGCGACACCGGCGTCTACCGCGGCTCGTTCGACCCCGCGCGCCCGCTGCTCACGAGCCTCGACCGGCTGGGGGGCGTGGAGCCGCCGCACAGCAAGGCGCGGCTCGAGGGGCACATCCTGCGCAACTTCATCCGCTACTCGCGGCCGTACCTGCCGCACACCACGCCGGCCGACGACTGGGAGCTGCTGTTCACGGCCCAGCATCACGGGGTGCCGACGCGGCTGCTCGACTGGACGTACTCGCCGCTCGTCGCCGCCCATTTCGCTACCACCGCGCGGCCGGCGCACCGCGGCCCGCGCGCGGTGTGGCGGCTCGACTGGATGCAGGTGCACGAGGCGTTCGGGCTGCCGCGCCTCGCGCTCCTCATCCAGGACCTGGACCAGTACTTCGGCCGCGGCCGCCACTTCACCCCCGCCGACCTGTTCGACGAGCAGGCGCCGCGGGAGCCATTCGTCTGCATGGTCGAGCCGCCGTCGCTCGACGCGCGCATTGTCGCCCAGTCGGCGACCTTCACGCTCTGCTCCGACACGTCGCGCCCGTTCGATGCCTTCCTCGAGGCGCACGGCCTGGCCTCCGCGCTCACGAAGTTCATCATCCCCGCCGACGCCGTGCCCCGCGTGCGCGACCAGCTCGACCTGGCGAGCGTCGACGAGCGCCGGCTCTTCCCCGACCTGGACGGAGTGGCGGCGGCGATACGGCGGTACTATGCGTGAGCGCGTACTCGCGACGGGCGGCGCGGTCGCTCGGAGGCGCTCTCTCCCCCGCCACAGCGCGGCCATGTACTCTGGACTCTGACCGTCCAACCAACCTCCCGTCATGCAGTCCGACCTCCTGCTCCTCCTCCGCCTCGCCGCCGCCGCGCTGTGCACCGGCGCCGTGGGGTACGAGCGCGAGCGGGCGGGGAAGTCGGCGGGGCTGCGCACGCACATGCTCGTCGGGATCGGGGCGGCGCTGTTCGTCGCGCTGACGCAGACCATCGTCTCGGACGCGATGGGGCAGCCGCCGGGCGTCATTCGGCCCGACCCGCTGCGCGCGATCGACGCCGTCGCCACCGGAATCGGCTTCCTGGGCGGCGGGATCATCTTCGTCAGCAGCCGCGACGAGCGCGTGCGCGGCCTCACCACCGCCGCCTCGGTGTGGACGGCCTCGGCGCTCGGCGTCGCCTGCGGGCTCGGGCGCTGGACGCTCGCGGTCGGCGCCACGGCACTCTGCCTGCTCGTGCTGCACGGGCTCGCACGCTTCGAGCGCAACGATGCGCCGAGCCGCTGAGCCGCGGACTGGACAGCCCGCGGCGCGCCGGCCACCTTGCGCGCGAGTCACAGAAGCGTGTCTCCAACACCAACCGCGGCGATGAGCGATCGGAGCGAGAGGGACGGGCGCCGGCAGCAGCAGGGCGCGAACGGGGGGCGGCGCGGCGCGGGCGGGCTCTTCGCGGGGCTCTTCGGCCGCGGCGCGCGCGGCGACCGCCCGTCCCGCGCCGAGGGCCTCGCCGACGCCGCGCCGGCCACGCCCACCGCCTTCCGCGACGACCCGGTCGAGCGCGAGCGGCTGGACTGGCGGCTGCTCGAAAGCGGCGCCGTGACCCTGTACCATCGCTCCACGATCCTCTCCGAGGACAGCGCCTGGCTGCGCGCCAACGGCTACCGGCTGCACGTGCTCGAAGCCATCCACTGGACGAGCGGCCGCGCGTTCTTCGAGGGGCTCTACCCCGCGCTCGGCCTCCCCGACCACTTCGCGAAGAACCTCGCCGGCTGGCTCGACGCGCTCGCCGAGCTGGATCTCCCGCCCTCGGGGTGCCTCGCGCTCGAGTTCCGCCACTTCGACAGCTTCGCCCGCGCCGACCGCCAGCTCGCGCAGGCCGTGCTCGACGCCATCGAGTCCACGTCGCGCCGGCTGCTCCTCACCGGCCGGCGGCTGATCGCGCTCGTGCAGTGCGACGACGCCCGCATCCGCTTCGAGCGCGTCGGCGCCGTCCCCGTCAACTGGAATCCGCGCGAGTGGCTGGACGCGGACAGGGGCGTCGGGGTGGGGAAGTGACCGCGACGCGGTCATCCTGAACGGAGCGAGGGATCGCCATCCATGTCCCCACTCCGCTTCTTCGCGCGCACCGAGATGGCCACCGAGTGCGACGCCTGCCAGGCGCGGTTCGACCTGATCAGCGGCGGCGTCTGCGAGTCGTGCAAGCGCATCCTCTGCTTCCGCCACCTGCACGGCTCCTGGCTCCAGCGGCTCCGCACGGAGCTCGGCGGCCACACCGTGTGCGTGACCTGCCGCCACGGCGGCCGGCCCGGCTGACGCGCGCTTGCCGCATCTGCTTCTTCTCCACGGCGCGCTCGGCGCGCGCGACCAGCTCGCGCCGCTCCTGCCGCTGCTCGGCGATGGGGTGCGACCGCATTCGATCGACTTCGAGGGACACGGCGCGGCCGCGGGGCGCGGGCGGCCGTTTCGCATCGAGCAGTTCGCGGAGAACGTGGCGGAGTACGTGGAGCGCGCGGCGATCGGCGGGCCGGTGCCGATCTTCGGCTACAGCATGGGCGGCTACGTCGCGCTGCACCTCGCCGCCACGCGGCCCGAGCTCGTCGAGCGAGTGATGACGCTCGGCACCAAGTTCCAGTGGACCGCGGAGTCGGCGGCGCGCGAGACGGGGATGCTCGACCCCGCGCGCATCCAGGCGAAGGTGCCGCAGTTCGCCCGCGCGCTCGCCGAGCGGCACACCGCGAGCGGGTGGGAGGACGTGCTGCGCCGCACGGCGGAGATGATGCGCGCGCTCGGCGAGCGCCCGACGCTGGGCGCCGAGGAGCTGGCGAGGGTGCGGCAGCGCGTGCGCATCGCCGTGGGCGACCGCGACGGGATGGTGAGCATCGACGAAAGCGCGGGCGCCTACCGCGCGCTCCCGAACGCCGAGCTGGAGGTGCTCCCGGGGACGCCGCACCCGCTAGAGAAGATCTCCTGGGCGCGGCTGGCGCGCTCGGTGGGCGAGTTCTTCGAGTGAGAGAAGGGCATGGACTTCCATCAGGAGCGGATCGCCCGCCGCTGCGAGGAGCGCGATCCCGCGACCGACGCGTTCCTGGGCCGCGTGCGCGCGCTGACGCCGGCCGAGTGGGGACGGCTCGACGCCGCCGGCGCGCCCCTCGCCGGCGGCTCCCTGCTCGCGCGGATCGAGCGCGCGAGCCTCGGCGCGGAGATGGGGCTCATGGCGGTGCGCGGCATCTCGTCCGTGCTGTGGGAGACGTTCTGGGACGAGCCCGCGGAGCTCGTCGGTCTGGTGCGCGGCGTCTCGGAGGAGCTGTCCAGGGACCGGGCGCTCCGGCGCGACCCGGAGCATCTAGCGCGGCTCCGCGCCACGCCCAACCCGCTCCGCGAGCTGCTGGAGATCGCCGAGCGGCAGCCGGGCGGCCCGTGCGCGGCATACCAGGCGCTCTGGTACGCGCTGACGGCGGTGATGCTCCGCGACTCGCTGCCGCCGCACGCCCGGGCGCGGCTCTACTCGTACGCGGAGCGCGTCATCCCCTACGCGTCGGTCGTCTGATCGTCAGGCAGTGAAGCGCTACGACCGCGCCTACTTCGACCGCTGGTACCGCGACCCGCGCACGCGGGTGAAGTCGGGCTCCGACGTCGCGCGCAAGGCGCGGATGGCGCTCGGCGTGGCCGAGTACGTGCTCGGGCGACCGGTGCGGACGGTGCTCGACGTGGGGGCCGGCGAGGCGCCGTGGCGCACGGTGCTCCGCTCGGAGCGGCCGGGGATCGAATACACCGGCGTCGACTCCAGTCCGTACGTCGTCCGGCGCTTCGGCGCGCGGCGCAACATCCTCCTCGGCGAGATCGGCCGCCTCGACGAGCTGGAGCTGGAGGGGCCGTTCGACCTCGTCGTCTGCTGCGACGTGCTGAACTACCTGGAGACCGGCGAGCTGCGGCGCGGGCTGGAGCACGTCCGCACCCTCATGGGGGGCGTGGCGTACCTGGAGCTGTTCACCAGCGCCGACGAGATGGAGGGCGACCTGCGCCACTGGCACTACCGCCCGACCGCATACTACCGCCGGCTCTTCGACCGCCTGCGCCTCGTCCGCTGCGGCCCGCACAGCTACGTCGGCGAGGCGCTGGCGTCGCAGATGACGACGCTGGAGCGCGTGGAGTTGGCGGAAGGCTGACGGCCAGGGCATTGCGATGTGGTGGGGTAGGGAGCGTACGCTGAGGGGTCCACACCGCCACGCCGCGCCGCGAATCAGTATCGTTCAAGCCTTCATCTCATGTCCCCGCTACCATCCCGCCGCGCCTTCCTGGCCGGCGCCGCCGCGTCGCTGCTCGGGCTGCGGGGCGGCCGGCCGACTCGAGCCCGCATGCTCACGCGTACGATTCCCTCGTCAGGCGAAGCCGTTCCCGCGGTCGGGATGGGGACCTGGCAGACGTTCGACCCGCCGAGCCTGAGCGCCGAGTCGCTGGCGCCGCTGGAGGAGGTGCTGCGCGTCTTCCGCGACGCCGGCGGGCGGCTGGTGGACTCGTCGCCGATGTACGGCAAGTCGGAGGACGTGACGGGCCGGCTCTCCGAGCGCATCGGCGCGAACGGCGAGCTGTTCATCGCGACCAAGGTCTGGACCAGCGGCGAGCGGGCGGGCGCGCGGCAGATGGAGGAGTCGATGCGGCTGTTGCACCGCCCGCGGCAGCTCGACCTGATCCAGGTGCACAACCTGGTGGACTGGCGCACGCACCTGGCCACGCTGCGCCGGTGGAAGGAAGCGGGTCGCGTGCGCTACATCGGCGTGACGCACTACCAGACGCACGCGTTCGACGAGCTGGAGCGCGTCATCCGGCGCGAGAAGGTGGACTTCATCCAGCTCCCGTACTCGATCGCTCTGCGCGACGCCGAGCGGCGGCTGCTCCCCGCGGCCGCCGAGTCCGGGACGGCGGTGCTGGTGAACCGGCCGTTCGAGGGCGGGGACCTCTTCGGGCAGGTGCGCGGGAAGCCCGTCCCCGACTTCGTGCGCCCGTTCGCCGAGAGCTGGGCGCAGGCGTTCCTGAAGTTCATCCTCGCGCACCCGGCGGTGACGTGCGTGATCCCCGCCACCAGCAAGCCGCGCAACATGCGGGACAACGTCGCCGCCGGCGCCGGCCGCCTGCCTGACGAGGGCGAGCGCGAGCGGCTGGTGCGGCTCTTCGCCTGACGCTCTTCGCCTGACCGGAGGACGACACGACATGAGCGCCGACCGCGCGCACCTCACCCTCGACACGGCGCTGGCGGCGCTCCCCGGGCCCGGGGGCAAGCGCTTCGCCATGCTGTTCGAGCACGGCACGCTCCAGACGGAGATCTACGCGCCGCGCGGCACCGACCCGCAGCAGCCGCACGCGCGCGACGAGGTCTACGTGGTCGCGCGCGGGACGGGCACGTTCTGGGACGGGGCGTCGCGGCGCCCCTTCGCCCCGGGCGACCTCCTCTTCGTCGCCGCGGGCGTCCCGCACCGGTTCGAGGAGTTCAGCGACGACTTCGCGGTGTGGGTGATGTTCTACGGCCCCGAGGGAGGCGAGAGCGTCTAGAGCAGTTCTCGCCTCCCTCAGGAGAAGCTGAACCACGGAGGGCACGGGGGCGACCTCGCGCCGCATCAACGACTTACCTCGGCTACGTACCCCCGGTCGGCCGCCTACGTCACCCGACGGACGCCGGGAGACCGTGGCCCGTCGCATCGTTCATCCACGCTCCCTGACGCAGAACCCTCACCGAGCTGGATGGACCCCATGGATGACACGACGATCATTGCGCAGCGCGACTCCGCCTCGTGGCTTTTCTTCGTCCGCGCCGCCTTCGGTATCTCCCTCGCTTCCACCGTCACCGGACTCCTCTACCTGCCCGTGGACCTGTGGGTGAAGGGCTATATGGCGATGGGCCTCTTCTTCACCATCGGCTCGACGATCACTCTCTCCAAGACCCTCCGCGACGAGCACGAGGCGAAGCGCCTGCTCAACCGGATCGCCGAGGCGAAGACGAGCAAGCTGCTGAAGGAGTACGACCCGGCCTGACAGCGTTGCGAGTTGCGAGGTGCGAGTTGCGAGAGGGGCCCCGGGGAGCCAGCGCTTGATGAATCAAGCGCCCACAGCTTCCCGAGGCCCCTCTCGCATCTCGCACCTCGCAACTCGCAGCCTGTTACTTCGTGGCCGACCGCGAGCTCTGATCCCACCCCAAGCTCCGCCCCCGGTTCTGCTCGTCGAGCCACTTCTGGAGCGGGGCGAAGTACTCGAGCATCGCGCCGGCGTCCATGCGGCGCTCGCCGGTGAGGGCCTCGAGCGCGTCGGGCCACGGCTTGCTCTGGCCGAGCGAGAGCATCGCCGACAGCTTGGCGCCCGCCTGCTTGTTGCCGTAGAACGAGCAGCGGTGGAGCGGGCCGGTGAAGCCCGCCTCGCGGCACATCGCGCGGTAGAACTGGAACTGGAGCACCCGCGCCAGGAAGTAGCGCGTGTACGGCGTGTTCGCCGGGACGTGGTACTTGGCGCCCGGGTCGAAGTCGGCCTCGCTGCGCGGGAGCGGGGCGCTCACGCCCTGGTAGCGGTTGCGCAGCTCCCACCACGCGGCGTTGTAGCTCGCCGGCTTCACCTCGCCCGAGAACACCTTCCACCGCCACTGGTCGATCAGCAGCCCGAAGGGGAGGAACGCCACCTTGTCGAGCGCCTGGCGCAGCAGCAGCGCCGTGTCCGCCGACGCCGGCGGCACGCGGTCGAGCAGCCCGACGGTCTTCAGGTAGTCGGGCGTGATCGAGAGCGCGATCGCGTCGCCGATCGCCTCGTGGAAGCCGTCGTTCGCGCCGTTCTGGAAGAGGATCGGCTGGTTCCGGTAGGCCATGTAGTAGAAGTCGTGGCCCTCCTCGTGGTGCACGGTCACGAAGTCCTCGCCCGTGACCTCCGTGCACATCTTGATGCGCACGTCGTCCGGGTTGAGCACCGTCCAGGCGCTGGCGTGGCAGACCACGTCGCGGTCGCGCGGCTTCACGAACAGCGACCGCTCGTAGAACGTCGGCGGCAGCTTCGGCAGCCCCATCGAGGTGAAGAAGCCCTCGCCGTAGCGCGCCATCCCCATCGCGTCGGTGTTCTTCGCCTTGAGCAGCGCCGTCAGGTCGTAGCCCGGGTCCGCCGACGCGCCCTTCGGCGCGACCAGCGGGTAGACGTTCCCCCACTCCTGCGCCCACATGTTGCCGAGCAGGTGCGCGGGGATCATCCCGTCGGGCGGGACGACCTGCGGGCCGTAGCGCTCCGAGAGGCGCGCGCGGACGTAGGCGTGCAGCGACAGGTACAGCGGCCGCACCTGCGTCCACAGCCGGTCCAGCTCCTTCGCGAACTCGTCGGGCGGCATGTCGTAGTTCGAGCGCCACATCGCCCCGGCGTCGGCGAAGCCCAGCTCGCGCGCCCCCTTGTTCGACAGCTCGACGAAGCGCGCGTAGCGCTCCCGCATCGGCGCCCCCACCCGGTGCCACCCCTGCCAGGCGTCCAGCATCTCGTTAGGGTCGCGGCTGTCGACGAGGATCCTGGACAGCGCGTTGATCTGGAGGCACTCCTCCTTGCCGCCCGCGGCCGCGCCCTTCGCCGGCCGGCAGTAGGTGCCCTTGCCGTAATCGGCCTCGAGGCTCGACGAGATGCGCGTCAGCTCGGTGGCGTCGGCCGGGTTCCCGGGCGGCGGCGCGGCGAGCGACAGCTTGAGCAGCGTCATCTTCCGCCGCAGCTCCGCCGGCAGCGTCACCCTGTCGAAGCGCTTGCTGGCGATCGCCAGGCGCTGGATCGCGACGTTCAGGTCCTTGGTCGCGTCGGCCGAGATCCCCTCGGTGTCGTCGGTGATGAAGTTGGCGGCCACCCACTGCGCGCGGTTGGCCTTCGTACTGAGCTCGGTGATCTCGCGTTCGGCGCCCTCCATGAACTTGCGGGCGGCGTCGACGCTGGCCGACGAGCTGCCGGCCGAGGCGGCCGACGAGCGGGCGCTCCGCTTCTGCGCGTGGAGCGGGGCGAGCGGCACGGCGAGGAGCAGCGCGGCGGCGAGGAGCCGGCGCGGCGATGGAACGCGGGGCGTGGTGCGAATCACGGGAGGGATCCGGCTGGTGGGCTTCCGACTGTGCGCCGGCGCTCGGCGGCCGAGGTGCGCCGCGCCGGCGGGCTGGGCAGGGCCTGCTCTTCGATATGTAACGGCCCCGGCGGACGGGCGCAAAGCAGCGCGACCCGTGCGTTGCGTGGGGCGCGACGGGGTTGTACGCTGATCATCCGTTTCGGGTTCCTCGACTTCGCGTCCTCCGCTCCCGCCGAATCACTTGTCTGACTACATCGTCGTCCTCCGCTCCTACCACGACGAGATCGAGGCGCGCATCGCCCAGGCGGCGCTGGACGCCGAGGGGATCCGCTCGATGCTCATCCCCGACAACGCCGGCGGGATGCTGCCGTCGATGGGGCTGCTCTTCCCGACCCGGCTCGCCGTGCACGAGGACGACGTGACGGCGGCGCGGCGCGTGCTGGAGGGGCCCGCGCCCCCGTCCGAAGACGGGTGAGCGCCGGCCGGGCGGCCGGTGCGGGAACGCGGCGATTGCTTTAGGGTTTGAGCTGACCGGCCGCGCCGGCTGCATCGGCCGCTGGCCCACAACACCGCGTCTGTCCGAGGACCGCATGCGATCCGTTCTCGTCGGAGCCGTACTCGCCGCACTCGCCGCCACCGCCGCCGGCCCCTCGCCGCTCGGCGCACCGCTGCTGGGCGCACCGCTGCTCGCCCAGCAGCGCCGCTCCGCGCCGGCGAGCGCCACGGCCCCGGCCGCCGCGAGCCGCCTCTCCGACGCCGAGTGGGTGCGCCTCGTCGGCGAGCTGTCGGAGTCGGGCGGCTTCTTCGACAGCGACAACCTGATCTCGAACGAGTCGTCGTACCTGCACGTGCTCGGGAAGATGCGGCGGATGGGGGTGGCCGGCGGCGCCTACGTCGGCGTCGGACCCGATCAGAACTTCTCCTACATCGCGCAGGTCCGCCCGCGCATCGCCTACCTGATCGACATCCGGCGCGACAACATGCTCGAGCACCTGCTGTTCAAGGCGCTGTTCGGGATGTCGGAGAGCCGGGTCGAGTACCTGGCGCTGCTGTTCGGCAAGCCGGTGCCGAAGGACGCGCGGCGCTGGAGCGGGCGCACGCTCCAGGAGATCGTGGACTACCTGGACGCCGTGCCGTCGAGCCAGCAGCTGTTCGACGCGTCGGACTCCACGGTGCGCGCGGCGGTGGTGCGCTCCGGGCTGCCGCTGACGGACGAGGACCTGGCGACGATCCGGCGCCTGCACGCGATGTTCTACGAGGGCGGGCTCGACGTCCGCTTCACCAGCGCCGGCCGCCCGCCGCGCCCGTACTACCCCACCTACCGGCAGCTCCTGATGGAAAAGGACCTCGACGGCCGGCAGTCGAGCTTCCTGGCCGCCGAGGCGGACTTCCAGTTCGTGAAGCGGCTCGAGGCGCAGAACCTCGTCGTCCCCGTCGTCGGCGACCTCTCGGGCGACAAGGCCGTGCGCGCGATCGCGAAGCACGTGGCCTCGCGCGGCGACCGGCTCTCGGCGTTCTACACCTCGAACGTCGAGTTCTACCTGATGCGAGCGGGCAGCTTCGAGCGCTTCGCCGACAACCTGCGCGAGATGCCGCGCGACGCGCGCAGCGTGATCGTCCGCAGCTACTTCAGCAGCGCCTACGGCCGCACCCACCCGCAGGCCGTCCCCGGCTACTTCAGCACCCAGCTCCTCCAGACCGTCGACAGCTTCCTGAGCGAGTACGCGAGCGGCGGCTACCAGACGTACCAGGACGTGGTGACGAAACACTCCTTGGAGCTGAAGTGAGGGGACGGGGGATGCGGGACGGGGGTTGCGGGATGGGGGATGAACTGCACGTGCCTCGGGACAGATTGCCCTGAGCGCAGCGAAGGGTCCCTCGCGGCAGCTCATCCCCCATCCCCCATCCCTCGTCCCGCCTTCCCTCCTGACACCAAGTTGACAGCGCCCCCGGGCACCGCCCCGTAGACTTCGGTGTCCTACGACCGTAGGCCGCGGGGTTGTGCGGGCGCGTGCCGACGCTTCTCTTGAGGAAGGGGGCTGTGCGCACTTCCGGCACCCTTGAACGACGGCGCGGCGTCGCGCGTTGATGGTAGAGGCTCCTCGGGTCCCGCCCGCCACCACGGGCGGTCCACTCGCAACCGGACGCGCCGGTTCGGTCACTCGGCGCTTGAGCGTTCCCGCACCCGCACCGATTCTCAACTCCGTGCGGGCGCTGCGCGTACACCCATGACGTGGCCATGCTCGAATCGGTCTTCGAGTTCCTGTTCAAGTACCGTCCCGTGGTCTTCGAGCGGGGCGACCTGGCGTTCGGGTCGCCCTGGCCGATCGCGCTCACGCTGCTGCTCGGCGCGGTGGTCGGCGTGCCAGCGCTGCTCACCTACGCGCGCGCCGGCGGCCCGCGGGCGCGCCGCGTCGACCGCGTGGTGCTCGGCGTCATGCGCGCGGTCGCGCTGGCCGTGCTCCTCTTCTGCCTCTTCCGCCCGCGGCTCATGGTCTCGGCCGCGGTGCCGCAGCGCAACTTCCTTGGCATCCTGATCGACGACTCCGAGAGCATGCGCCTGGCCGACGGCCCCGACGGGCGGCCGCGCGGCGACTGGGTGCTGCAGCAGCTCGGCGGGCGGGACAGCGCGCTGGCGAAGGCGCTCGGCGAGCGCTTCATGCTGCGCTTCTTCCGATTCGCCGGCGGCGCCGACCGAGTGGCGGCGGCGA
>DATFPD010000567.1:0-10093 GCA_035265005.1 Gemmatimonadaceae bacterium
ACGTCGGCACCGACAACTACCGCTCGCCCGAGCACATGACCAGGGGCGCGGTCCCGCTGCTCGCCTCCGACATCTTCACCTGCGGGCTGATCCTCTACGAGCTGCTCGCCGGCCAGCACCCGTACTGGAGCGAGGACCAGGCCGAGTACGCGCGCCGGGTGCAGGCGTACGAGGCCAGGCCGCCGGTGCTGGGCGGCACGCTGCCGGCCCCCGCCGAGAACGCGCGCGTCGCCGAAGCGCTCCACCGCTGCCTCTCGCCCAGGCCCGCCGACCGCCCCACCGCGGCCGAGCTGCGGGCGGTCCTCAGCGGCCGCGCCCCGCGCACCGCGACCGGGGCCGCCGCGTCGGTCGCCGCCGCTCCCGCAAAGCCGGCGCCCGCGAAGCCAGCGCCCGCCCCGGCCGCGACCGGGGCGGGCGCCGCGCCGAAGGACGTCGTCAGGCTGCCGATCGGCAGCCAGCGCGTGCAGCTCGTGGACGCCGCGGGGAAGGTGCTCCAGGTGGGCGTGCGGACCGAGATCGGCCGCCGCCTGCTCCGGCAGTTCGGGGGCGACGCCGAGTTCTGGGACGAGCGTCAGGCGGTGCTCGAGCGCAACGCCACCGGGCAGTGGCACCTGACGCCGCTCCCCGGCACCACCAACGAGACGCTGCTCAACGGCGAGATCGTCTCGGCGTCCCGCCCGCTGCACGAGGGGGACGTGGTGGCCGTGGGGCGGCGCGGCAAGGGGATCGTCAAGCTGCCCCTCACGCTGCGCGCGCTGTGAGCGGCGGCCGCGACGACGAGCCGTTAGGCGCCCAGCCCGCCGACGCCGAGGACCCGGGGCTGCTGGCCGGCTTCTGCGGCGCGCCCGACGTCGAGAAGCCGCCGGCCGCGTCGCCCCCGCCGCCGCCGGTCGTCGACGCGGGCGACCTCGACTGGGAGGCCATCCGCCGGGCGGCCGCGGACGTCGCGGCGATTCGCGCCCGGGCGCCGGAGACGGTGCGCCGCCTGGAAGAGCTGCTCGACTCGGCCGACGGCACGCGCCTGCTCTTCGACGCCGACCGAGCGAGCCCGGACGACCGCGCGATCGTCGTCCGCTCGCTCGACCAGGAGGCGCCGCTCTGGTTCCTGGGGGACATCCACGGCGACCTGCTGGGACTCGAGGCCGCGCTGGCGCGGGTGCGCGCGCCGGACGCCGGCGCGACGCCCGAGCGTCGGCCGCGACTCGTCTTCCTCGGCGACCTGTTCGACGACGGCGGCTGCGCGGTCGAGGTGCTGCTGCGCATCTACGAGCTGGTGCTCGAGTCGCCGGGGACTGTGTGCGTCATCTCCGGGAACCACGACGAGTCGCTGGGCTGGGACGGGGAGCGCTTCACCGCCACGGTGTCGCCGTCCGATTTCAGCGAGTGGCTCAACGCGCAGCTGGACGACGAGTGGGCGGTGCGCGCCGGCCGGCTCGCGGTGCGGCTCTTCGCGTCGGCGCCGCGGGCCCTCTTCTTTCCGGACGGGCTGCTGGTGGCGCACGGCGGCTTTCCGCACACCGACCTGCACGCGGAGCTCGCCGAGCGAAAGGACTGGAACGACCCGCGCTGCCTGGAAGATTTCGTCTGGCTCCGCGCGCACCCGCGGGCGCGGAAGAAGATCCCCAACCGCACGACGCGCGGCGGCCAGTTCGGGCGCGAGGACTTCGCCGCGTTCTGCGCGCTGTCGGCCGAGCTGGGGCGCCCGGTGGCGCGGATGGTCCGCGGCCACGACCACATCGAGGAGCGCTACGCCCTCTACCCGGCGTACGAGCCGTACCCGCTGGTCACCATCAACCTCATGTCCCGCCGGCTCCCGCGCGAGGCGTTCGGGCCGTACGAGCGCGTGCCGGTCGTGGCGCGCTGGGTGCCGGGCGCGCTGCCGCAGGTGCACCGGCTGATGGTGCCGCCGGAGCTGGTGCGCGAGATCTTCCCGCCCGAGTCCGGGCCGCCGCAGGCGGAAGCGGAGCAGCCTGACGCGGCCGATGCGCCCGCCGACGCCGATCCCGCGGCGCCGCCCGGGGAGCCCGCTCCTGAAGTCGCCGGCGATGGCGCGCAGCAGGGCGGCGGATGAGCGACGTCGTCCTGCGCTGCCCGCACTGCGGCACGACGCAGAGCCACCCGGGCGAGTGCGAGGCCTGCGGCGAGGCGCAGGTCAAGAACTGGTGCCCCAACCATCCTGGCGGCCGCTGGCTGGACGGACCCGTGTGCGCGGAGTGCGAGGCGCGGGAGCGGCGCGAGCGCGAGGAGCTCTCGCGCCGCCCGCCGCCCGCGCCGCCCCCACCGCCCGCGCCGCGCCGGCGGACGCCTACGCCCCCGCCGCCCGCCCCCGCGCCGACCGCGCCCTCGTGGCCGTTCCCGACGCGCCGGCGCCGCGCGGAGGCGGCGGAGCGATCCCTGGAGGAGATCGGCGCGACCATCCCCGACGTCGTCTTCCCTCGGCTCCCGTTCCCGGGCGGCGGCGTGGCGCGTCCGGCGCGCGGAGGCGGAGTCTTCGGGCTGCTGCGCGGGTGCCTGATCATGGCGTTCGCGCTCGCGGTGGCGGCGGTGCTGTTCGTGGCCACCTGCCTCGGCGGCGGCTCGTTCTCCTCGTCAGGCGGCGGCGGTGGCGGCGTCGGCGGCTGGGTGACCGACCTGGGCCAGCGCACGGGACTGGACGTGGGCGGGACGCCGGAGCAGGTGGAGCGCGGGATCGCCGCCTACCGCGCGGGCGACCGCGAGACGGCGAAGCGGGAGCTGGGCGAGGCGGCGCAGCTCTACCGGCGCCTCGCGCTCCCGCTCCTTTACCTGGCGGTAATGCGCCGCGACGACGGCGACCCCGAGGGCGCGGGCGAGCTGCTGCGCGAGGCGGCGCGCCGCGAGCCGGAGAGCGCCGTCGTCAGGCGCGAGCTCGGCGGCCACTACCTGTCGCGCGGGCTGGCGCAGGAGCGCGGCACGGTCCCCGGCGACCTGGCCGAGGCCGACTTCGCCCAGGCCCGCCTGGACCTGGAGGCGGCCCTCCGCCTCGACCCCGGCGACGACATCGCGAACGCGCGCATGGCCTGCACGCTGACGCACCTCGGCCGACCCGCGGAGGCGGCGCCCTACGCCCAGCGCGTGCGGGTGCCGGCCGGGGCCGACCCGTGCACGCAGGTCCCCCCGTGGCCCGCAGCGGCCCGCTGACTCCGCCGAGCGCCGCGGCCAAGGATTCGACCACGGAGGGAAGGCACATCGGTCGAGCCCCCGATCGGTCGGCTTTGCCGACGAGCGAATCGACCACAGAGACACAGAGGACACCGAGGACCTGCACACGGGAGAGGGGTCCTCCTATCAGGAGGAGATGCTGAAGACCTGGAGAGGACCCTGCGGCCGCGACCCCTCTCAGGATCCTTCACATCTCGTCCGGGCAGGGGGACATTCTCCCGTGTGCCCCTCCTCTGTGTTCTCTGTGCCTCTGTGGTCGAACTGCTCTTCAGCGAAGCCGACCGAAAGAGGACTCGGGCGGTGTGCCCGTCTGCTCAACGCGCGACCTCGCTGACGCAGCTCAGCCCGGCGAAGTAGCCGCGCCGGAAGACGGGCGGCGTCGCGCCCAGGTTGAGCTCCGCCGCCACCTTCACCGGCGTCCCGTCGGCGAGCGTCGCCGTCTGGCCGCGCGTGCGCAGCGTCCACTCCAGCCGGTGCACCTGCCCGGCGGTGGTCCACGCCTCGGCCTCCTGGAAGAGCCGGAACGCCGACCACGGCCCCTCGTACGACAGCAGCGTGACGTCCGCCCCGCCCAGCGTGACCGCGATCCGCCCGTCGCGCACGCCCGCGCCCGGCCACTCCATCTGCCGCGTCTGCGCCGAGTTCGGGGTGGAAGTCGCCGTCTGCCCGTCCACCGTGATCGACACCGCCGACGCCGGCGCGGAGAGCAGCGGCTTCACCGAGAAGGTGAGCCGCGGCTCGGCGGCGCCCTCCTTGTATAGCGCGTCGGTGACCGCCGCCGCGCGGTTGAAGAACTCCACGAACGCCGGCGAGAGCGTCGTCGTGCCGCCCGGCTTCGGCACGTACTGCGTGCCCTGCTTGACGAGCGCGTTCTGGAGCGTCGCCGCGTACATCGTCCACAGCGCCCCGGTGAGCGGGCGGAAGACCGTGTTCACCTCGGCCAGCGTCGCCTGGGGCGCGGCGGGGTTGGGGTTGAACGGGTACTTCGCCATCAGCCCGCGGAACGTCCCGCAGAACGACTTCCCGCCCGCGTTGAGCTCCGTGGCGCCGAAGCTCTTGAGCAGCGGCTCGGCGTTGGCGATCGGGTCCTCGAGCAGCTTCTGCACCGCCGACTCCAGGTGCGCCTCCGGGTCGATGCGGAAGCCCTGCGCGAGCTGGCGGGCCGCGACCTTCGCCTGCTGCGCGCTCTGCGCCGCCGGGGCCGCCGCGGCGTCCCCCTGCCCGGGCGGCGCGGCCGCCGCCGCCTCGAGCGCCGACTGGAGCGCGACCAGCGCGTTGACGTAGCCGCCGTTCGTCTCGCCGATCAGCTTGTCCGTCACCTTGGGCGGCGTCACCGCGTGCACCGGCTGGAACGCCGCCGCCGTCGCCGAGTCCACGTCCGTGTTCTGCGCCGCGATCGAGAGCAGCGCCAGCAGCGGCGACTGGTTGCCGCTCAGGACGGTCAGCTTCTGCGCCGCCTCCCGCACGTTCGCGTAGCGGGCCACCGACGCCGAGCGGACGAACGCGCGCCAGTGCTTGACGTAGTCCGCCGCATAACGAGCGCGGAGCTGCGCGATCACGGCCGCCCGGTCCACCGGCGGCCCGGCCTGCTCGCCGACCACCCAGCTCTCCCCGGTGAAGTAGCGGTCGGCGCTCTTGAAGGCGTTCTGCATGAACGTCCAGCCGCCCTTGATAAAGGCGCCCGGCACCTCGTACGGGTCGGAGACGTAGCCGACCGAGCCGGGAACGCGCTGGGCGAGCCGCACCGGCGGGTTCCCCTTCGCCGCCTCCGACAGCATGAACTGGTAGATCCCCTCGCCGGCGCCGGCGAACTTCGCCAGGAACGCGCGCGCGCGACCCACCCCCGCCGCGTCCGCGGCGCCGGGGCCGTACGGGTCGCCGTGGCGCCGCAGCTCGTCGGCGTAGAAGTCCAGCTGCCGGCGCGCCAGCGTCGACCGCTCGGCGTCCAGGTCGCGGCCGGCTAGCCAGCGCCGCAGCAGCACCGGCGAGAGGAACTCGGGCGTGCTGCGCGCCGGCTCGGTCGTCGTGATCAGGTGCGCCTTGAGCGTCTCGTACGTGGGGCCGTAGTCGGCGGTGGCGCCCGGCGTGTCGGGGAGCCCGCGCAGCGCCTCGGCGAGCGCCTGACGAGTGGGCCCCAGGCCGATCCGGTCGAGCCCCGCGAAGTAGGCGCGGCGCGCCTCGGGGAGGACGGCGTTCCCCGAGTACAGCCCCCACCGGTAGCGCCACGGCGCGCCGTCCCGCTCGTACTCGCGGAGCCGCACCACCGTCGCCCGGAGCGAATCCAGCCGCCGCAGCGCGTCCGCCGCCGGCAGCTCGGCCTGCGCCGGCGCGACCGCCGCCGCCGCCGCCCGCGCGAGGTCGGCCGTCTCCCGCTCCAGCCGCCGGTTCTGGACGAACGACACGGTGAGCCCGAGCGCGGCGATCAGCGGCAGCGCGATTGCCACGCCGAGGAGGGCGCGCCGCAGGAAGTTCACGCGCGTGCCGCCGCTCGTCGCGGCGCGCGCGGCCTCGTCTCGCAGCACCACGTCCGGCAGCAGCCGCTCCAGGAACGTCCAGCGCGGGATCTTGCGCGTCACCGCGCCCTGGGCCGCCGGCGCGGCCGCGGCCGCCGCCACGGCGCGGGCGTCGAACACCCCGGTCGCCTTGACCGCCAGCGGGCCCGCCGCGGCGGCGGCCTGCTGCGCCGCGGCCGGGGCCACGTCCCGCACCAGCACCGCCTGCACGCCGGTGAAGTAGAAGCCGCGCAGGAAGGGGCTCACCTGGAGCTGGCTCGGCCGGCACAGCTCCACCAGGAACTGCGTGACGAGCGGCGCCGCCTTGCGGAACTCGCGCGGGAACTCGTACGCCAGCGCGCGCTTTGGTAGCGTGCTCTCGCGCGGCAGCAGCTCCAGCCGGCGCCGGGCGAGCGAGAGGAAGAGCGCGTCCAGCGCGGCGCTCACCCGCGCCGCCTCGCGGTCGGCGTACGACCCGGCGGCGCCCTCGTCCGACGGCAGCGTCGTCCCCACCACCTCGCGCGCCTCCTCCCGCGTGAGGTGCGCGAGGTATTCGCCGAAGTACGGCAGGCGGTCGGCCTTGGTGAACAGCACGTACACCGGGAGCCGCACCCCGAACCGCTGCGCCAGCTCCACCAGCCGCTGGCGCAGCGCGCGCGCCGCGGCCGGCACCGCCTCGCCGGCGCCGGCCTTCGTCAGCTCCTCGCAGCTGAAGCACACCAGCGCCGCGCGCGGCGCCTGCCCGCCCCGGCCTAACGCCGCGGAGAGCCGCCGCGGCGTCAGGTGCTGGGCCAGCCGCGCCCACCGGTCCGGCTCCCCGACCATCGGGCCGCCGGCCTCCGCGAACACCGTTCCTTCGGCGAACCAGAGGTTCACCGCCGGCGTGGGCGCCACCGTCTCGCCGCGGAAGACGTCCCCCGCCAGCAGCTCCGGCTCCAGCCCCGAGCGCACCACGGTCGTCGTCTTCGCGCTCCCCTCGGGCCCCAGCACCACCACCGCCGGGTGCGCGCCGATGGAACGGCCGGCCGTCTTCCCGGCCGCGCGCGAGGCGGCGAGCTGCTTCTCCGCCGCCGCGACCATCGCGTCGATGTCGTCGGCCACGCCCGGCGCCGCCGCGGCCGCCGACGCGTCGCCCAGCAGGCGGTCGCGGAACGTGTAGATCAGGACGCCGGCCACGGCGACCAGAAGTGCCAGCAGCCCGCCCCGCAGCATCCACGCGTCCTTCGACTGGAGCCCCAGCATCCCCGCCAGGCGCCAGGCCGCGATGCAGAACGTGAAGAACGCGACCACACCGCCCAGCCACAGCTTCGCTCTCGGACTCATGGACGCTCCTCAGCGCGCGGCGGGCACCGTCGGCGCGGCGGCCGCCGCCGCGCGCACCTCGTCCGCACCCGAGCCGAGCGCGGAGCGGTAGCCCACGAACAGCGCGACCGCGAGCAGCGCCGACGCCGCGGCGCCGATCGCCAGGCGCCGGAGCCACGGGTCCCCGAGCGGCGCGCCGATGGCGTCCGTCGGCGGCGCCCACGCCGGCGCCAGCGGCCCCGCCGGTCCGCGGATGCGCGCGATCCGCTCGCCCACCCGCTGCGCCAGCACCTGGAGCTCGCCTGACGTGGAGCCGGTGAAGCGCCCCTGGAAGCCGAGCAGCAGGCACAGCTCGTAGACCTCGAGCACGTCCGCCAGGTCGTCCGAGTCCTCGCGCGCCAGCAGCTGCTGGAGGTACTGGAAGAACAGCTCGCCCCCCATGTGCCCGCCGAACACTTCCTCTTGAAGCGGCCGGCTGGGCCACGCCGAGAACATCGGCTGCTGCGAGTTGAGCACCGACTCGTCCAGGAAGACGACGAGCGCGTAGAGCGCGAAGCGCACGTCGCCGTCGGCGTAGCCGGCGCGGCGGGCCTCCTGGTCGGCCACGCTCAGCAGGTTCTTCATGTGCGTCCGGAACGACTCGGCGTCGGCCGCCATCTGGCGGTTGGCCCTCAGGCGCACCGTCGCCGTGAACGCCTCCTGCAGCAGCAGCGCGAGATGCCCGCGGCGGGTGTCAGTCATGGGGCGAATGTACAGGCCGGTTCGGCGGGGAAGATAGGTCGTGCGTCACGCCGGCTCAGCTCTCCAGCTCAATGACCAGCTCCGCCTCCGCCCCTGGCAGCGCGTCGGGGAGGTACACGCCGACCTCGCCGGTCGAGACGATCGTGTCCCAGCACGGGCCCGCGCGCCCGATCTCGAAGTAGGCGGTCTGCGGGCGCGGCGAGATGGCGGGCGGCGGGGCGGGGAGGTAGTCGAGCTTCATCCCCGGGTACGCGCGTCGCACCAGCTCCATCGTGAACTTGCTCGCGCACACTTTGATGAGCTGCGGCGCGCGCGCGGCCAGCTCCGCCGCCGCCATGCCGGACGAGCGCACCGCCAGGATCCAGGTCGACGCGCCGAAGCAGCGCCGGTCGGTCACCGTGCCGGTGAAGAGGTACGGCGCCGTCGACGCGCGCAGCGGCACCGTCACGCTGCTCGTCGGGATGATCACCTCGAGGTGCGCGCGGATGTGCGCGTCGAGGGCGCCGAAGCACTCCTCGAGACGGTCGTGGTCGTACGCCGGGAGCGTGCGCGGATGCGAGTCGAGCGCGAAGGTGCAGAGCGCGCCGGCCAGCCGCGCCATCTCCGTGTAGAGCTGCTCCGGGTGCGCGCGGCGACGCTGCAGCTGGTGGCGCAGCGGCGGGAGGCTCGTGCGCACGGCGTGCAGCAGCCAGTAGCTCGCCACGTCCTGGCCGCCGGGCGCGCCGCCGCCGCCGCCCGCGGCCGCCGCGTCGCTGCGCGCGTCGAGGACGTCCACCAGCAGCGCCAGCCGCTGCATCAGCCGCGGGCTCGCGCCGATCTGGAGGCTCGGCGGCACGTAGTCGGGGTCGTAGATGAAGTGGCCCGAGCCGTCGCGCCGCACGCGGGCCAGCGGCAGCGCCACGTCGCCCTCGCCCACTTCCTCGTCGAGCAGCAGCCGGAAATTCTTCCGCCCGAAGCTCACCGGCCGCTCGTCGCGCCCCGAGACCTCGTCGCGCACCACGCTCGGCTGCGCGACGTAGCGGGCCGCCCCGTTGGCGGCGCCGTCCGGGGCGCAGTTCGCGGCGCCGTCGCGGAAGGCGGGGACGGCGAGCACGAGCAGGTGGCTGTCCTGCGTCGGCGAGAAGTGCTCGCGGATCTCGCGGGGCGGCGGCGCCGCGTCGGCGTCGGGGATCTGAAAGGGGAGCCCGTCCGGCATCACGCCGCGGGCGTGCACGAGCGCGGCGGTCCCGTTCCGCAGCGCCTCCGCGTCGAGCTCGCACCCCACCACCCCGTACGCCTTGAAGAACAGGTGCGAGAGCGCGAAGTGGAGCGAGTCCTCGAAGTACCGGCCCTGCGCCTGGAAGTGGTGCTGGGCGAGGTGCATCCCTTCGCTCCAGACCACGCGTGACAGCTGCGTCATAGCCTCCTCGCGCCGGCCCACGCCGGCGCCGCGAACCCGCGTCGTGATTGCGCACGTCATCGCACCGCGGCTATCACTATAATATGTGGCGCGGGGCACCTCCGCGCCGTCGGACGCGTGCCGCCGCCGTTCCGTCTCGCCAGCAGCCCTCTCCATGACGAGCGCCGAATTCGCCGCGAAGTACAAGACGATGAAGCAGCTCGCCGAGCGGCCCGTCAGCACCTACATCGTGCAGGAGCTGTCGACGCGGCGCGTCGTGATGGCGCACCACCTCGTCTCCGACGCGCCGGCGCTGCTCGCCTCGCTCGACCGGCTCGACCCGGCCGACCGCGGGCAGGTCATCGAGACGGCGGACGTCGACGGCGTGCCGGTGGTGGTCACCAAGTTCCTGCACGACTACAAGTCGCTCGCCGAGTGGCTCGTGTCGAAGCTCGGCACGGTGGGCCCCGTGGCCGACGCCGGCGACGGCCGCACGACCGCGATCCCGAGCACGCGCCCCGTGCCGGCCGCGCCGGTTGCGCCCGTTGCGCCGCCGGCGCCACCACCGCAGGCGACGTTCGTCCCGCCGCGTCCCACCGTGGCCGGCTCCGCGCCCACATCGTCTTCGACGATCAGCGACTCGGCCACCCAGCCGATGCCGGCGGTGCGTCCCCCGTCGCCGAGCCCGGAGCCCGCCACGGCCCCACGCCCGATCGCGACGCGTGTGCCGGCGGCGCCGTCCGCGCCGCCGCCGGCTCCGCCCTCGCCGCCCGTACCGCCCGCACCGGGGAGCTTCACAGGCATCTTCGGCGTGAGCGCGGTGGAATCGTCGCCGACCGTGGTGCCGCCGAGCAGCGAGCCCGCGCCGACGCGCCCAGCCGTGCCGCCGCCGCCGCCGCCGCCCGCGCAGCGGCCGCCCGGGGAGTTCACTCGCATCTTCCAGGCGACGGAGGCGCCGAAGGCCCAGCCGCCCGCACCGCCACCGCCACCGCCACCGCCA
>DATFPD010000568.1:0-7849 GCA_035265005.1 Gemmatimonadaceae bacterium
CCGCGGGCGCCGGCTCGGAGATTCCGGAGTCGTAGCGGGAGGGGTGGCGCAGCGAGCCGCGTAAGGCGTCGCGCGTCAGCAGGCCGTCGGCGATCGCCGCCAGCTCCTCGGCCTCGCGCCACGCCGCCTCCAGCTCGGCGAGCTCCCCTTCCATGGCGCGGCGCTCGGTGTCCTCGTTCGCCGCCATCTCGAGCGCCAGGCGGTCCACCATCGGCAGCCGCGGGAGCGCGGTCCGCGGCTCGCTGCCCACCGCGCCCCGCCCCCAGAAGGAGCGGTTCGTGATGTGGAGCGCCACCCGCTCGGCCTCGGACGTCACCGGCGCCGCCACCGGCAGGTCGCGCGGCGCGTCCGGGTGCTTTCCCCACGAGGTGCGCATCGCGAGCTGCGCGATCTTGGCGAAGTAGCCGTCGGGGTTGCCGGCGTCCGCCAGCTTGGCGATGGCGTACTCCACGTCCCCGTGCGTGGCGCCGATGCCGTTGATCGCCGAGAGCAGCTTGCCGGCGGTGTGGAGCCCCACGTCGCCGCTGATCTCGGCCACGCCGCCGTCGTGCTGCACGCGGATGCGCCAGTGCTCCTGCCGCTCGGGGCGGATGAGCTCCGTCCCCTCCAGGTGCATGTAGCGGACGAACGACGGGCGGCCGTCCGGCCCCGTCACGGCGTCCAGGACGCGGCGCCGCAGCCGCTGTATGCGCAGCCAGGTGAGCGCGTCGTAGCCGAGGCGCGTGGTGGGGAGCACCTCGGTGACGGTGTCGGCCACCTGGTGCGCGAGCTTGCGCCCGGCGGCCCGCGCGCGGGCGATGGCGCTCCGCCCCTCGTAAGGCAGCCGCAGCAGGAGCCGGCCGTAGCGCCAGGCGGCGATCTCCGGCTTGAGCGCCTTGCCGATGCGCACGAGCTCGAGCCCCTCGCGGAGCTGGGCGAGTCCCACGTTGTCGGTGGAGACGCGGAGCGGCGTGCCGCGGAAGCGGCGCTCGCACTCCTCGATCGCCTCCCAGCGCTCCTCGAGCGGCGTCAGGTTCCACCGCCCGCACGCCTTGCAGACCACCCAGAGCCGCCCCAGGTCGATGTCGAACGCCAGGCGGCGCCCCACCGGGAACGTGGGGAGCACGTCGTTCGTGCCGAGGTGCGAGTTGCAGAACAGGCAGGTGGTGTACATGGCTCCTGAGGTGGGCGGCTCTCCTACACCCTACGTCGGAGGTGGCGTGGCGTCCAGAGAGCGGGATGCCGGGACGGCGGGATGCCGGGACGACCCGTTCGCCGGCAGGGACGGCCTTGTCGAGTCCGCCCGGAACGCCGATCGTATGGCCGCCGCACGACCCCCACAATCAACGGAGCCACGCGATGGACATCGCTCTCTGGGTGACGCAGGCACTTCTGGCGTTGATCATCGGCCCGGCCGGCGTGATGAAGCTGGTGCTCACCAGGGAGGCGCTCGCCGCGAAGCGGCAGCAGGAGTACGCGGCCGAGATCCCGCCGACGCAGCTCAAGCTGATCGGCCTCGCCGAGGTGCTGGGCGCGCTCGGCGTGATCCTGCCGTGGCTCACCGGCATCATGCCGATCCTCACCCCGATCGCGGCGCTGGGCCTCGCCGTGATCATGGCCGGCGCCGTGGCCACGCGCCTCCGCCGCAAGGAGCCGGCAATCGTGCCGATCGTCCTCACGCTGATGGCGCTGTTCGTGGCGGTGGGGAGGTTCGGGCTGTTGGGGTAGAAAGACTTACCACCTGCGTGCTGCGTGCTGCGTGCTGCGTGCTGCGTGCTGCGTCCTGCGTCCTGCGTCCTAGGTGCCTTGGGATGCCTCCCGGCAGGTCGTTAGCACGCAGCACGCAGGACGCAGCACGCAGCTCTTTTACTTGTCTTGTCCCCGCCGGCAGGGGAGCGAGAAGCAGAACGCGGAGCCGCCCTCGTCGGGGAATTCGGCCCACGCGTCGCCGCCGATGGCTTCGACCGTCTCGCGCACGATGCTGAGGCCGAGCCCCGTGCCTTCGACGCCGGTGATCGTCTCGGCGTGGGCGCGGAAGAAGCGGCTGAACAGCTGCTCGCGCGCCTCGGGTGGGACGCCGAGGCCGTTGTCGCGGACGCGGACGATGATGCGGCATCCTTCCTTGCCCGGCGTCCCCTGCACCTCGCCGGAGATCTCGACCCAGCAGCTGGTCTTCGCGGGGTCGGCGTACTTCACGGCGTTGGAGACGTAGTTCGTCAGGCACAGCTCGACCGCCGCCGCGTTCACCTCGACGTTCGGGATGTCCTCGGCCAGGCGCACCTCGACGCCGCGGGCGTCGCTGGCCTCGCGGAGCTGGCGCGCGACCTCGGCGGCCGCCTGCCGCAGCCCGATGTGCCGCTGCTGGCGCGCGTCGGTCTCGAGCCGGCTCAGGGCGAGCAGGTTCTCGAGCGTGTTGTGCATGTCGCGCCCGCTCTTGGCGATCATGCGGTGGAAGCGCGGCATCTGCTCGGGCGGCACGGCGCCCGGGGTGAGCAGCACGTCGGCGGCGCCGAGCACGGTGCCGATGCGGTTCTTGAACTCGTGCGCCATCGCGCGGTTGAAGAGGCGCAGGCGCTCCTCGCGCTCCTTCAGCCGCTCGTTCGCCAGGCGGAGGTAGTGGTTGGTGGTGGTCTGCTGGATGATCGCCACCGCGCGGAAGAGCCGGTGGCCGCACTCCAGCAGCTCTCCCTTCTCGCACGGCTCCGGCACCGCCTCCACCACCCGCGACAGGTACGAGAACAGGATCCCGCCGAGGATCTCGTACTCCTTCATGATCTCGTAGGCGTCGAAGCCCTGGCTGTGGCGCAGCTCGCCGAGCTCCATCGCCTTGGCGACCACCGGCACGTCGCTGGTGATCTCGTTCGCCGGGTCCTCGAGGTAGTCGGCGATGCCGTCCATCAGGAGCGGCACGTGGTCGAGGATGGCGTCGGTGGGGAAGACGTGGTTGGGGTCAATCGAGACGCGCGCCGCGATCCGCTCCAGCCAGCGGCGCGTGAGCTCCTCGCGCGCGCCGCGCATGCGCTCCGCCAGTACGCCGGCCAGCGGGCACTCCCTCGCCGTGTCCAGACTCATCCCTCGCTCCTCCCCTCCCGAAGCAGCCCCACCCGAACCAGCGGTGTCCGATCACCGCAAGCTAAGCGAGCGCGGCGGGGCAGGGCAGGGCGGCGTGGGTAGTGAGCCAGTTTGAGGTAACAGCAACGGCAGCGGCTTTGACAGGATGAACAGCGCCAGGATGCACCGGATGGTGAACAGGATGAAGTACCCCGGGATGCATCGCGGCGGGCCCGCATCCTGTTCACCATCCGGTGCATCCTGTGCATCCTGTCAAAATGCCGTTGCCGTCGCCGTCGCCGTCGCAAGGCCGGCGCCCTCAAACTGACCCACTGCCGCGGCGTGGCACCGTCAAAGGCTTACCACGGATGCACACGGATAGGGGCACGGATGCACGCGGATACACCCCGTCGGGCAGTATCCGCGTGCATCCGTGCCCCTATCCGTGTGCATCCGTGGTAAGCCTTTGACGATCTGCCCTGGCAAGTTGCCTACGGCGTGCGCTGGAGCGGGGGCGGCGGCTCGCGCTTGGCGGGCGTGGCCGAGGCGGGCGGCTGCTGGAGGGGCGACGACGGCGACGGGTCGCCGCGCGTGAACTGGATCGTGCGCACGCTGGCGGTGCGGCTCGCGAAGCGCGTGCGGGCGACGCTGAAGGAGCCGCCCTCGCTGCGCCAGTGCTCGAAGTCGCCGCTCTCGGTGTCGAGGATCACCCACGCCCCCGGCGACCCGAGGAGCGCCGCGACCTGGAAGCGCGCGGGGCGCGCCAGCCCCTGCTGCGCGGCGGCCTCGCGCGGGTGCGTGACGACGACGGCCGCGGCGGCCGCGGCGGACGCGACGGCGGCGGCGCCGAGGGCGAGGCGGAGGGGGGAGATGTGCATGAGAACCTCGGATGCTGGTGGTCGGGAGGAAACGTACCTCCGTGGAGGCGGTGTCGCAGGGAGAGACGGGGATGGAGGGATGGAGGGATGAACGGCCGTTCGGGATGCTCGTCATCCCTTCATCCCTTCATCCCTCCATCCCCGTTTCTCCCTGCGGATTGGCGTCCAACGACGTTTGTCGCACGCCGTACACATGACCGCGGCTTCGAAGTTCTTGCGCCGCCCCCGACCGTTCACGTACCCTGAAGAGAGCCTGCCGGGAGAGTCGCACGTGTCCGACGTACTGAGCCTGGACGATGCGGTGGAGTTCGCCGAGAACCCCGAGCCGCGCTGCCCGTGCGTGCTGCTGCTCGACACCTCGGGGTCGATGCAGGGGCCGCCGATCGACGCGCTGAACGAGGGCCTCTGGGCGTTCAAGCTCGAGACCTGCAAGGACGCGCTCGCCGCCCGGCGGGTGGAGGTGGCGATCGTCACCTTCGACGACGACGTCTCGGTCGCCCAGCCGTTCGTGGGCGTGGAGACGTTCGAGCCGCCGGTGCTGACCGCGCAGGGGCTGACGAAGATGGGCTCGGGCATCCAGAAGGCGCTCGACCTGATCGACGGGCGGAAGCAGCAGTACAAGTCGAACGGCATCGCCTACTACCGCCCGTGGGTGTTCATGATCACCGACGGCGAGCCGCAGGGGGAGCCGGACGAGCTGGTGCGCCGCGCGTCGGAGCGCGTGCGCGAGGCGGAGCGGAGCAAGCGCGTCGCCTTCTTCGCCGTGGGCGTGGAGGGGGCGAACCTCCAGCAGCTCGGCGCGATCGGGCCGCGCTACCCACTCAAGCTGCGCGGGCTCAAGTTCCGCGAGCTGTTCGTGTGGCTGTCGGGGAGCATGCAGGCGGTGGCGCTCTCGCGCCCGGACGAGCAGGTCCCGCTCGCGCCGCCCGGGTGGGCGGCGCTGTGAGGCGCGCGTGAGAAGGCGTCGGGCGCCGCACTATTGGGACTCGGCCGTCGGGGCTCGGCACTCGGCGGATGGCCTGGCATCACCCCGCCGAGTGCCGAGCCCCGAGGGCCGAGTCCCGTCGCCGTGGCGCGTCGTCGCGGCCTCGGTCGCCGGCGCGGGGCACGAGCGCGCCGGGGTCCCCTGCCAGGACGCGCACCACTGGGCGCTGGCCGCCGGCGGGACGCTGGTGGCGGCGGTGGCCGACGGCGCGGGCTCCGCATCGTTAGGTGGCCTCGGGGCGGAGGTGGCCTCGCGGGCCGCGGTGCGGGCGGCCGCGCGCGCCCTGCCGGCCGGCCCGGACGCGGCGACGCTGCGCGCGACGCTGGGCGGCGCCCTGGCCGTGGCCCGCGCCGCCGTCGGAGCGGAGGCGGCGGCGCGGGCCGCGGCGCCGCAGGACCTGGCGACGACGCTGATCGTGGTCGCCGCGCTCCCCGGCGGGGAGGCCGTCGCGGCGATGCAGGTGGGGGACGGCGCGGCCGTCTGCGCCGACGCCGGCGGCCGGCTGCACGCCCTGACGTCCCCGCGGTGGGGGGAGTACGTGAACGAGACGGCCTTCCTCAGCACCCCGGGCGCGGTCGAGGCGGCGCAGTGGGGGTGGTGGGAGCCTAACGGCAACGCGCCCGACGGCGCGCCGTCGTCGGGCGCCGCCCGGCTGGCGGTCCTCTCCGACGGCCTCCAGATGCTGGCCCTGGCGATGCCCGCCGGCGACCCGCACCCGCCCTTCTTCGCGCCGCTCCTGCGCTACGCCGCCGGCGCCGCCGACCCCGGGACCGCCGCCGAGGGGCTGGCCGCCTTCCTCCGCGGCCCCCGCGTCGCCGCCCGCACGGACGACGACGTCACACTGCTACTCGCCGTGAGAGAGGAAGAATGTTGTTGAGGGGACTGCTAGCCGCCGCGGGCGGCTAGCAGTCCCGCACGCGGCTGTGCCGCGTAGCAGTCCCGCGGGCCGCCGTGCGGCCCAGCAGTCCCCACACACGACCTTTCCGCAGCATGCGTCTGGAAAGCCACAGCACCCAGCAAGTCGTCGACCTGAGCGGCGCCGAGGTCATCGGGACCGGGGGGCAGGCGAGCATCTACGCGCTCTCCGGGGAGCTCGCGGCCAAGGTCTACCACCGCCCGGCCGAGTGGCACGGGGCGAAGCTGCTGGCGATGCTGGCCGCGCCCCCCGCCGACCCGACCGCCGGCTCGCACGTCTCGGTGGCGTGGCCGCTGGACATGCTCTGGCAGCACGCCAACGGCCACGGGCGGCTCGCGGCCGGCTTCCTGATGCCGCGCATCGCCGGCGCGCGTGCGCTCTTCGAGTTCTACAACCCGCGCAGCAGGCGCCAGCACTGCCCTTCCTTCCACTACGCGTACCTCCACCGCACGGCGCGCAACCTGGCCGCCGCCGTCACCGCGGTGCACGCGCAGGGGCACGTGGTCGGGGACCTCAACGAGTCGAACGTGCTGGCGCGCGACACCGCGCTGGTCACGCTCGTCGACACCGACTCCTTCCAGGTGCGCGACCCCCGCCCGGGCGGGCCGGGGGGCGAGCGCGCCGTGTACCGCTGCCCGGTGGGGAAGGCGGAGTACACCCCGCCCGAGCTGCTCGGGGTGCGCTTCACCGACGTCGACCGCGCCCCGGAGCACGACCGCTTCGCGCTCGCGGTGCTGCTCTTCCAGATCCTGATGGAAGGGACGCACCCGTTCATGGGCGAGTTCACCGGCGCCGGCGACGCGCCGCCCCTCGAGGCGCGGGTGCGCGCAGGGCACTTCCCGCACGCCGGCCTGCTCTCGCCGGCGATCGGGCCGTACCGCCCGTCGCGCGGCGCGCTCCCCTTCGGCGCCGTCGCCCCGACGCTGCGCGACATGTTCGTGCGCGCGTTCGTGGACGGCCACCGCGACCCGTCGGTGCGCCCCACCGCGCAGGCGTGGTCCGGCGCGCTGCGCGAGGCCGAGGCGGCGCTGGTGACCTGCGCCGCGAACGAGCAGCACCGCTTCGGGCCGCACCTGGACGCGTGCCCCTGGTGCGAGCGCGCGCGCCAGCTCGGCGGGCGCGACCCGTTCCCGTCGCGCGCCGCCGCCGCCGGGCGCGCGGTGTCGCTGCTCGGGATCCCGGCGCAGACGCCGCTCCCGGCGGCCGGCGCCGGCACCCCCGCCGGCGTGCTCGCCCGCATCCCGATCCCGGCGTCGTCGGGCATCTCGTCAGGCATCGCCGCAGCGCAGCGCGCGACGCCGGCGCGGCCGCACGGCGCCGCGGCGGGGCGACGCTCCGGCTCGGCGCGGGCGGCGGCGGCGGGCGGGGCCGCCGTGGCCCAGCGGTCGGCGGCCGCGGCGGGCGGCGGCGCCCACGTCCTGGCGGCGATGGCGCTCGTCCTCACCCTCGCCGTCCTCGTGCTCGGCTCGACGATCTGGGCGAGCCTCGTCGGGACGATGGCCGCGGCGGCCTGCCTCATCGCCGCGCGCGGCCGCTCGCGCGTCGCCACGCAGCAGGTGACGCCGGTGCTCCAGCTGCTCACGATCGTCGTCTGGCTGCTGCTCGGCACCAAGGCGTGTGTCACCGTGACGATGCACGACGAGCCGCGGCGCGTCGCGCGCGTCGTGCGCCTGTCCACGGCGCCGGCGGCGCGGGTCGCCACGACCGACACCATGATGGTCGCGTCCACCACCACCATGCTGGCCGACCCGGAGCTCGTGGCCGCGGGGCCGGTGGCGTCGGTGGCGACGGCGAGCGCGGGCGCCGGCCACACCTGCATGGTGCTGCGCTACGGCGAGCTGCGCTGCCGCGGCGAGGGGAGCGACGGCGTGCTCGGAGCCGCCGGCCTCGACAACCCTCCGGCGCCGGGGGCGCTGGTGCCGGTGCTCCCCCACGAGCGCTTCCTGAGCGTCGCCGGCGGCGGGAAGGAGAGCTGCGCGATCAGCGTCGAAGGGCACCTCTACTGCTGGAGCATGGCGGGCCGCAGGCGCGTCGCCTCCG
>DATFPD010000569.1:0-11852 GCA_035265005.1 Gemmatimonadaceae bacterium
CGTGGCCCATCAGCAGGGTGCCGCCGAGCACCACCACCTGCTTGGCGTTCGGATGCCAGTGCGGGCTGATCCAGCTCCCGTCCCGCATGCGCAGCGCGACGGTGTAGGGGCGGCCCGGCACCGCCGGGTCGCCGTCGAGGAGCGCCGCGTCGAGTCCCCTCCCCCACGACACCCACGTCGCCGTCGCGAGCGAGATCGCCGCCGGGTGCGCGAGCGTGTCGCGCGGGACCCGGCCCACGACGCGGGCGCGCGCGTCGCGGTTGAACATCGACCACACGTACTGCCAGCTCCCGTCCGCGCGCCGCCTCGAGAGCGCCATCCACTTCCCGTCCTCGGCCAGCGTGTCGGCGGGCCGCCGCGGCGAGAGCCGCTCGTGGTAGCGGCCGTACTCCACCGCGCCGTCCCCCGTCCAGGCGATCGCGTCCGTCGAGAGCTCCAGCGCCGGCAGGAGCGTGCGCTGCGCGAACGAGGCCTGGTAGCCGGCGACGATCGCGGTGCGCCCCCGTTGGAGCGGCGCGTCGGGGGGCAGCCGCACCGCGTCGTCGGTGTAGAGCGCCGCCATGGCCGCGGCGTCCCCCCGGTCGTACGCGGCGACGAACGCGGCGCGCAGGCGCGCGAGCCCGGCCGAGTCGCGGGCGGCGCGCGGCTGCGCCGGGGCCTCGGCGGCGACGAGCGCCGCGAGGGCCACGGCGCAGCCGGCCGCGATCGCGCGGCGGGGGCGGCGGTGCGTGTGCGCGGTCATGCCGCCAGCCTACGCAGCGCACGTACGGCCGCCACGCGACGGGGACGAGCCGTGCGTGCCCGGGGCCGAGGCGTGCTCCGCCGCGGGCCGGGGCGACGCCGGCGTCGCCCCTAGTCCACCTTCACCGCCCGCGCCGCGTCCCACCGCGCCATGACGCCGCGCAGCGCGCGCAGCTTCTCCGCGACGGCCGCCTCCACCTGCGTGGTGGGCGCGGCGTCGGCGCCCTGCACCGTCTCGTAGAGCTGCTGGAGCTCGGCGTGCAGGCGCGCGAGGTTGTCGGCGGCGGCCGCGGCGCGCCCGCCGCGCTGGCCGCCGCTGCCCCCGCCCTCGATCGCGGCCAGGCGCGCGTCGAGCGAGTCGGCGTCGGCGCGGCCGCGGAGCGAGGCCAGGCGCTTGCGGGCGGCGCGCAGCTCGCCTAACGCGTCGAGGCTCTGCCGCATGCCATCGGTGAGCTGCCGCGAGACGGCGAGCTGCCGCGCCAGCGCGGCCGGGGTCGCCTTCGCGCGCGGGTCGAGGCGGACGGCGAGGGGCTGCGTCACGGCCTTGCCGTTCGCCGTCAGCCGCACCGTGTACGTGCCGGGCACGACGAACGGGCCGCGCGGCTCGCGCGGGGTGTTCCGGTAGACGGCCGAGATGGGGTAGGCGCTCTCCGTGACCGCCGGCCGCTCGTAGCGCAGGTCCCAGACGAAGCGGTGCATCCCCGGGGCCGCCGAGAGCGTCTGCGTCGGCCGGATCCAGTAGCGGGGCGTGTTCCCGATGTCCGCCGGCGGCATCGCCGTGTCGGTAGACGCGTACCGGCGCACGACGCGCCCGGCCGCGTCCAGGATTTCCAGGGTGGTGGGCCCTTGATTCATCAAGGGCCCGCCCACCCAGTAATCGACGATCGCCCCGTCGGGCGGATTCTCGCCCTGCGGCTCGTCAGGCGGGAGCGGGGTGTCGGTGTTGAGGTTCCACCGCCACCGCGTCGCCGTCTGCGGGCGGAAGAGCACCACGTCCTGCGCCGCCGTCGACGCGTCCACCTGCCGCAGCGGCGTGATGTCGTCCAGGATCCAGAACGAGCGGCCGTGGGTCCCCACCACCAGGTCGTCGTCCTTGATCACCAGGTCGCGGATCGACGTCGCCGGCATGTTGAGCCTGAGCGACTGCCAGTGGTCGCCGTCGTCGAACGACACCCACACCTCGGCCTCGCTCCCCGCGAACAGCAGCCCCTTCCGCTTCGGGTCCTCCCTGACGGCGTTGATGGTCGTGCCGCTGTCGATCCCGGCGACGACCTCGGCCCACGTCCGCCCGCCGTCGCGGGTGCGGTAGATGTGCGGGCGCAGGTCGTCGAGCCGCAGGGTGTTCACCGCCGCGTAGGCGGCGAGCGGGTCGGTGTGCGAGGCGTCGATCAGCGAGATCTTGCTCCACGGGCGGTCGCGCAGCGCGGCCGGCGTCACGTCCCTCCAGGTCGCGCCGCCGTTCACGGTCAGATGAATGAGCCCGTCGTCCGTCCCGGCCCACATCGTCCCGGCGCGCACCGGCGACGGCGCCAGCGTGTACACCACCCCCGGGTGGGTCGCCCGCGCCACGTCCGACTCGGCGTACTTCCCCACGTTAGGTGGGACGCTGGTGGACGCCGGCCGCGCCGTAGGGCCGACGCCTGCGTCGGCCCCGCGCGCCGGCCCGGCCGACGCGGAGTCGCGCCCCGGCTGGCCCAGGGTGACGAACGACGGCTGCCGGGTGAGGTCCGGGGAGATCTGCGTCCAGCTCCGCCCGCCGGTGGTCGTCTTCCAGACCGTGTTCGACGCGAAGTAGAGCGTGCGCGGGTCGAGCGGGTCGAACAGCACCGGCGCGGTGCGCAGCACGCGATAGTCCGCCGACCGGAACGCCTTCGGCGTCACGTCCCGCGCCTGGCGCGTGCGGCGGTCCCAGCGGGTGAGCTTGCCGCCGTAGACGACGTCCGGGTCGAGCGGGTCGGGGGCGACGTAGCCGTACTCCTCGGCGGCGACCGGCGTCCACTCGCGGAAGGTGATCGCCCCGTAGTCGCCGCGGCTCTCCACGCACGCCGAGCCGGACTCCTGCTGCCCGCCGCAGACGCGGTACGGGAAGGCGTTGTCCGTGCTCACGTGGTAGAACTCGGCCGTGGGCTGGTTGTACCACGAGCTCCACGACTGGCCGCCGTTGACCGTGATGATCGCGCCCTGGTCGGCGGCGATGAGGATGATGTCCGGGTTGTCCGGGTTGATCCAGATGCGGTGGTAGTCGTCGCCCCCCGGTGCGCCGCGGAAGGCGGTCCACGTCCGGCCGGCGTCGGTGGACTTCCACGTGACGACGCTCGCGCTGTAGACGACGTCCGCGTTCTTCGGGTCGGCCTTGATCTCGGCGAAGTCGGAGGGGCGCGTGGCGACGCGGGTGTCCTCGCTGGTGCGCATCCAGTGCTCGCCCGCGTCGTCCGAGCGGTACACGTAGCCCTGCCCCCGCACCTCCACCGTCGCGTAGAGCCGACGCGGGTCGCGCGGCGCTACGCTGACGCCGATCCGGCCGAGCCCGTCGGCGAAGGCGGGAAGCCCCTGGGTGAGCTGCCGCCAGGTCTGCCCGCCGTCGGTGCTCTTGTAGAGACCGCTCCCCGGGCCGTTGAACACGCCGTTCTCCCACGGCGCCTGACGAGACTCCCAGAGCACCGCGTAGACGACGTCCGGGTTCGACGGGTCGAGCGCCACGTCCACCGCCCCGGTGTTCTCGTCGCGGTAGAGCACCCGCTGGAACGACTGGCCGCCGTCGGCGGAGCGGAAGAGCCCGCGCTCGGCGTTGGGCCCGTAGGGGTGGCCGAGCACGGCGACGAAGAGCCGGTTGGGGTCGGTCGGGTGCACGACGATCTGCGGGATCTGCTGCCCGTCGCGGAGCCCGAGGTGGGTCCAGCTCCGCCCGCCGTCGGTCGACTTGTAGACGCCGTTTCCGACCGACAGGTCCGGGCGCTGGAGCCCTTCGCCGCTCCCGACGTAGATCACGCTCGGGTCCGACGGCGCGATGGCGATGGCGCCGACCGAGCCGGTGGGCTGGTCGTCGAAGATCGGCAGCCAGGTGCGGCCGTAGTCGGTCGTCTTCCAGACGCCGCCGTTCACCGCGCCGACGTAGAAGACGTTGGGCTGCCCGCGAATCCCCGAGGCCGCCTTGGTGCGGCCGCCGCGGTGCGGGCCGATCATCCGCCACCGCATCTCGCGGTACAGGTCGGCGCTGATGCCGGCGCTCTGCGCGCGCGCCGGGAGCGGCGGCGCGAGCAGCGTGGCGGTGCCGACGGCGAGCAGCAGGGCGGCGCGAGACGATTGATGCACGGTATCCTCGGGGCAGGTTCGTTGGGCGCCAAGGTGCGCCGTTTGCCAATCGAACGCGAGAGGGATCGGCCACAGCGGCAAAGGAAATGCACATGCGGCCCCCCCTGAAACAGCCCAGTGAAACCGAAGAGCTCGCTGTGGCCAGCGAAATGAGCGAATCGACTGATCCACGCACCACGTGACACGTGGAACGAGGAACGAGGAACGACCATGGCCACCCGGAATCAACCATCTGATTTGGCTACGCCCGGATCGACGGCCGCCGACCTCGACGGGCGCCCGCGCAACCTGATTCTCGCCTCGCTTCCCGCGGACGAGTACGCCGCGATCGCGCCCAGGCTCGAGCGCGTATCGCTCCCCGCCCGTCACGTGGTCTGCGACGTCAACCGCCCGATCGACTACGTCTACTTCCCCGAGACGTGCGTCGCGTCGGTCCTGAGCATCATGGCCGACCGCTCGGGGGTGGAGACCGCGACCGTGGGCTACGAAGGGATGACCGGGATCGCGCTCTTCCTGGGCGGCGAGCGGAGCGTGGAGCACACCTTCATGCAGGTCCCCGGCGATGCCTACCGCCTTCGCGCCGAGGACTTTCTCGCCGCGGTGGGAGGGGGCATAGGCGGCCGGACCGCCCTGGCCACCATCCTCGGCCGCTACATGCAGGCGCTGTTCACGCTCGCCGCGCAGACCTCCGGGTGCAACCGCGTACACACCATGCGCGAGCGCTGTGCGCGGTGGCTCCTCCAGACGCACGACCGCGCGGGCGCGGACGAGTTCGCGCTCACCCAGCACTTCCTGGCGCAGATGCTCGGCGTGCGCCGGGCGACGGTGACCGAAGCCGCCGGCGCGCTCCAGGAGGCCGGGCTCATCGAGTACCGCTACGGGAAGATCACCATCCGCGACCGCGCCGGCCTCGAGCGGGTCGTGTGCGAGTGCTATCACATCATCCGCAACGAGACCGTCCGCCTGCTGCTCGGACGCGAGGCGACCTCGGACCCGCTCGACGGCATTCAGGTCTCCGAGAACGAGAGGACGACCGCGCGCGACCCACTTCCGGTGGAGGAGCGGGAGGCCGAGCCGGGACACAGCTCGGCCGCCGGCAGGGCCCCATGAACTTCGTACGGTGCCGAACACGGTACGTCAACGTACCGTGAAATGGCTCTAAACTATTATGCTACAATGACTTGACTCGTTAGCGCATCGGCCGTATCTTTCGCTCCCTAACGAGACGAATCGCCGGCCGACTCGCACTCGCAGCAGCAGCGGCCGGCGATTCGCGTCCCCCCCCGTTCTCGCCAACAGCAGCAGGGATTCATGGCAGAGCCGATGCGAATGGTTCCCAAGTTCACCGAGGTCACGCTCGCCGATTTCTCGCGTGGCGTGCGCAGGTCGCGCGAGCGCGCCGCCGCGCTGCGTGCCGAGCCGCCGCTCTCGATCGAGCCCGAGGTCGTGGCCAATCCGACCGCGGCGACCAACGGCGACGCGATCACCGAGCTCATGAGCGCGGTCGAGCAGCTCCAGGTCGCGGAGGAGGAGCTTCGCGTTCAGAACGAGGCGCTGGAAGCGGTGCGCGACGAGCTGGACGCCGAGCGGCGACGCTACCAGGAGCTGTTCGACTTCGCGCCCGACGCCTACGTCATCACCGACGCCTCGGGGACGATCCGCGAGGCGAACGTGGCGGCCGCCCGGCTGTTCGGGATCCCGCGGGTGTACCTGGGCGGCAAGCCCCTGATCAACTTCGTGGACGTGGACGCGCGCCGCTCCTTCCGCACGCAGCTCGACTGCCTGTGCGGGGCCGAGCAGGTGGGGGAGCTGTCGCTGCATCTCCGGCTGCGCGACGGCGAATCGCTCCCGATCGCGGTGCGCGTGGCCGCCGTGCGCGAGCGAGGCGGCCGGTGCACGGCGCTCCGGTGGATCATCCGCGACGTGAGCGACCGCCGCGCGCTCGAGCAGCGCGCCACGCGCACGGACGCCGAGCTGGACAGCCGGGTGCAGGACCGGACGCGCCAGTTGGCGGACGAGCTGGCGCGCGAGCGGGAGGCGCGGGCCGAGGCGGAGGGCGCCGCGCGCGCCGGCGCCGAGCTGGCGGCGAGGCTGACTCGCGAGCTGCGCGCGGCGATGGATGCCAGCCTGGGCTACGCGGAGCTGATCCGGACGCGGACCGGGCTCTCGTCAGGCGCCGGCGGCGAGCTGCAGCGGGCGGCGGCCGACTCCATCGTCGCGCTGCACGACTACATGCTGGGGCTGGTCGCGGACGCCGGGCGCACGTCGTCCTGCGCGGCGATGGCGCTCCTCCCTTCGACGGACGCGCCTGCCGCTCCGGCCTCCCAGCTCTGAAACCCCCATGTCGATGCTGAAGCAGTTCAGTCTCGTCGTCGAGTGCACGATGTGCGACTTCACGCGCGAGACCTCGGAGTTCGCCTCGGTGCGCGCCACCCTCGGCCAGGCGCGGCGCCACGCCCGCACCGAGGGGCATAGCGTGCGCTGCGTGTCCACCCGGATCACGATGGCCGAGCCGCCGGCGCGCGCCCACGGCCGCCCGATCGACGCCGGCACCCGGCGGCGCGCGGCGAAGGACCTCGCCATCAGCGCCGCGGCGGCGCAGCTGATGGCGAGCCGGTAGCCTTCGGCGCTCAGGCGGCCGCGCCCGGCACCGTCACCAGACTCACCAGCGCGTAAGCGATCCGGTCGGGCGGGAGCGTGCACTTCACGCTCCCGCCCGACCGGATCGCCGCTTCGGGCATCCCGGAACGGCATTGTGACAGGATGAACGGCGACAGGATGGACGGGATGGTGAACAGGATGACGGCTTCGGGATTCGAAGTCTCCCGGGGCCGGCATCCTGTTCACCATCCTGTGCATCCTGTCGCCGTTCATCCTGCCAAAGCCGCTGCCGTCGCCGTTGCCTCAAACTGACCCACTACCCAACCTCCGGAGCGGGCGCCGAAAGTACGGAAAATGCCGCGGAGGCGCTGCGTGTCGCGCGGGCGGGATCGACCGCTGGGCCGTCGGTGGAAGGCACGATGCTGGGCGAGTGGGATTCGTGCGGTATCGTACACAACGACATGGCCAACTGGTACGACAACGTACAATCCGAGGCGAGTCGCCCATGAGCACCGCCGTCGCTTCACCGCTCAACCGGATTCTGGCCGCGCTGCCGGACGATCAGTACGCCCGCATCGCGCCGAGCCTCGACCTCGTGGAGCTCGAGCTCAAGCAGGTGCTGTTCGACGTGGACCGGCCGATCGAGCACGTCTACTTCGTCGAGGACGGCGTGGCCTCGGTGCTCGGCGTGATGGCCGACGGCACGGCGGTCGAGACGGCGACGATAGGGCGCGAGGGGATGGTGGGGCTCGCGCTCTTTCACGGCGCGGAGCAGACGTCCGCGCAGGCCTTCTGCCAGGTTCCGGGGCGCGCCTACCGCATGAGCGCCGCCGCCTTTCGGGCCGAGGCGGAGCGCCAGGGCGCCCTGACGCGCATGCTGCACCGCTACTCGCACGCGCTGCTGACGCTCATCGCCCAGTCGTCCGCCTGCAACCGGCTGCACTCCATGTCGCAGCGGTGCGCGCGCTGGCTCCTCCTGACGCACGACCGCGTGGGCGCGGACGAGTTCGCGCTCACCCACCAGTTCCTGTCGCAGATGCTCGGCGTGCGCCGGGCGACGGTGACCGAGGCCGCCGGCGCGCTCCAGGCCCGCAGGGCGATCACATACACGTACGGGCGCATCCGCGTGCTCGACCGCGGCGCGCTGGAGGCCGCCGCGTGCGAGTGCTACCGGATCATCCGCCGCGAGTTCGACCGGCTGCTCGACGGGGGGCGGTCCAGTGCGCCGAGTCCGCTCGACGGGGTCAAGACGTCGGAGGACGGGCGCACCACGATCGGCGACGGGACGCCGCGCGCCCCGATGCCCGACGCCTGACGACGGCCCCGGGCGTCAGAGGAACACCGCGACCGCCATCGCCACCGCGTAGTCCGGCTTCTCCCCGCGCTGCTCGCTCTTCCCCTTCGCCTCCTCCTCCTCCACCAGGTTGCAGTCGGCGACGCCGGCCTTCCGCAGCGCGCGCTGCATCGCCACGCGCTGGGTCTCGTGCGTGCCGACGCCGCTGGTGAAGAAGACGCGGGTCGGGACGAAGGCGAGCGGCGGAGAGCCGAAGCGCGCGGCGCGGGAGCGGAGCCAGGCGCAACTTGCATTCCGCGGCCGCCGTGGTACGGGCGCGTACATAACGAGTGCCCGGGCGCCGCGCCCGCGGCCGCCCATCTGGACTTCCAGCCGGATGCTGGATAAGCTCGAAGCGGCGCCTCGCGCCGCCACGAAGAAGCGTACCCTAACGATTCCGACGCCGCCGCGGCCTCATCGCGGTGCGTCGCCGACACCAGACCCCAGGAGGGCATCCTTCATGACCAAGTCCGGGCGGAAGAAGGCATCGGCCGCGACCGCGGCGCCGGAAAGGGGCGACGGGGCGATCGCCGCCGAGCGGAGGCAGGACCAGCAGCCCGAGCCGGCCGAGGAGCAGATCAGGACGCGCGCCTACGAGCTGTACCTCGCGCGTGGGAACGCGCCCGGGGGCGAGGTGGAGGACTGGCTGCAGGCGGAACGCGAGTACCGCGGCCGCGGGCGCGCCTGACGGCCTGATGGCGCGCCCTCAGCGCTCCACCCCGACGAAGCGCGACTCGTCGAGCGTGCCGAGCCCGGGCGGGGCCTCGTCGCCGAGCAGCGTGAAGTGCCGCTTGCTCTTCTTCAGGAACTTCTCGCGGTTCACGATCCGGCCGTCGGCCACCCGGCGCTCGCCCTGTGAGATGACGTCGCGGATCTCGAGCGTCCCCTCGTCGAGCACCAGCACGTCGGCGTCCTTTCCTTCTTCGATGCACCCCTTCTGCTCGAGCTTGAGCAGCCGGGCGGGCGTCGTCGTCGCCATCGGGAGCACGAGGTCGAGCGTGTAGCGGTGCTTCACCACCAGCTCGCACAGCTGGCGGTAGTGGATGTCCGGGGTCCCGGAGTCGGCGTCGGACGAGATGGTGAGCTTCTCCATCGGCCCGCCCTCGTCGATGTAGAGCTTGAACCACTTCGCCAGGTCCTCGTTCACCGTGTCGAAGTCCACGTAGGCGCCGGCGTGCGCGAGCTCGATCGCCTCGCGGAGCAGCTTCTCGTTCCGCTGGACGTGCGTGGGATACAGGCAGTCCGGCTTCACCTGGAACTGCTCGATGATGTCGCGCAGCGGCTTCAGGCGCGTCTTCTCCTCGCCGACGTGGAAGTGGCTGATGCCGGCTTTCCCGCTCAGCAGCCCGCCGACGTGGGTGTCGCGGACGATCTTCGCCAGCTCCTGCGCCGACTGGTTGAGCCCGCGCTCGTCCGAGATGGCGATCTCGCCGCACCCCACGACCTCGTCCACGAACACCATATCGTCGCGGACGCAGTTCATGAGCGTCGTCGGCGGGATGTTGTAGCCCCCGGTCCACATCCGGGCGGTGATCCCCTCCTCGGTGAGCGCCTTCGCGCGGCCGAGCAGCCCCTGGATGGTCTTGATCGTGGTGTCCACGCCGAGCGTGCCGACGACCGTCGTGATGCCGGAGCGCAGGATCTCGCTCGGGAAGAGCATCGGCGTCTGGAGCGCCAGGCTCCCCTCGCCGCTCCCGCCGAGCAGGTGCTCGTGCGCGTCCACGAGTCCGGGCGTCACGACGCACCCCCGCGCGTCGATCACGTCGTACTCGACGCCCAGCGTGTCGAGGGCGCGGCGGTCTATTTTCGCGGCGATCTTCTCGATCCGCTTGTTGGCGAGGAGGATGCACTTCCGCCCCTTCGGCTCCGGGCAGTACAGCTCGCCGTTCTCGATCAGGATGAAGCTCATGCGTCGGCGGCCTCGCCCGCGGGCTCCCTCTCTTCCTTTCCGAGCAGCTCCTCGTCCACCTCCTCCGCCGGGTGCGCCGTGGGCTCGCGCGTGACGAGGTCGAAGGTGTCGCCCTGGCTGAGCAGGTGCAACTGAACGCCGAACACCGACAGCGTGCGGCTCTGCTCCTCCTCGGCGACGTTGGAGTACATCACGTCCCGACCGTCGATCACGTAGACGCCGCCTTCGCCGATCACGCGGAACCCGCGATGCGCCCGTACCTCGATCGCGGTGTTCTCGTCGATCCCGATGCCGATGATGCGTGGGTTCTGGGCGACGACGCCGAGCAGGCGGCTCATCCGCCCGCGCTCGGCGAAGTGCTGGTCGATCACCATGTCCTTGGCGAAGCCCAGCCCGGGGGCAAGGCGAAGATTCTCGCCGATGCGATGCGAGCCGTTCTGTCCGCCGCCGACGATCATCGTCTCGCTCATCACGGCGGCGCCGGCCGAGGTGCCGGCGATGGTGCCGCCCTGGAGGAAGATCTCGTAGATCCGAGAGTAGACGGGCGTGTCGCCGATCTGGCTCGTGATCTTGAGCTGGTCGCCGCCGGTGAAGTAGACCGCGGTCGCGCCCTCGAGGATGTTCAGCGCCTTCACCGTCTCGGCGTCGGCGCGCTCCTCGATCTTGAGATGGTACAGGTGGCGCACGCCCAGACTGCGGAGGACACTCTCGTACCGCTCCATGCTCTCGTCCGGGCTGCCGCTGGCGACCGTGGCCACGACCAGCTTGCCGCTGCCGACCAGGCGCGCCAGCTCGCGCAGAATGACTTTCTGATCCTCCTTGTCCTCCTTCCCGCCGATGATCAGCAGGCGCCCCTTGGGGCGCTCGGCGCCGGGCGCACCGGGGCGAAGTGGGCGCTCCTTGAACTCGCGCAGCTTTCTCTCACTGCCGTTGTTGCTCATGCGATGCTCGACTGGCTGGTTGCGAAGGGGTGTGAAGGCGCACGATGCATGCCCCTGCCGGACGAGTCTGCTCGAATGGCGCACGACCTGCGGGCTGCGCTGTCACCTCTCCCACTCGTAATGCGTGCGCGGTCGTCGGAGGCGGCCGCGAAGGATGACGGAGCAGATGCGGTCAGACGTGGTGCGATGCACGGTGCGCTGCACGCGCGTCGCGCTCGCCGGCGCCATCGCGCTCGGCGCCGCGGGGTGCCAGTACCTCCAGTTCCTCCCGTTTCTCAAGGCGCCCGTGGACACGCGTCCGCGCGGCAGGACGAGCGTGGCCCGCGGGCCCGCGTTCGCGAGCGCCGCCGCGAGCGCCGGCGCGAACGGCGACGGCGTCGCGCCGGGCGCGGACTGGGGCGCGTACAACGGCGACCTGACGACGGGGCAGCGCTGGTCGCCGCTGGCGCAGATCACGGCCGAGAACGTGAGCACGCTGCGCCCGGCGTGCACCGCCGAGCTCGGGGAGCGGGTGCCGATGCAGTCGGGCCCCGTGGTGGTGCACGGCACGCTCTACGTGACCTCGGCGGTGAGCACCTGGGCGATCGACGCGGCGACGTGTGCGCTGCGGTGGCGGCACACGTACAGGTACGACCCCAGGCCGGACTACGACCTCAAGGTGAACCGCGGCGTGGCGTACGCGGAGACGCCGGACGGGCCGCGGGTGGTGCGCGGCTCGAACGACGGGCGCGTGTACGCGATCGACGCGCGCACCGGCGAGCAGCTCTGGAACGTCCTGACTGGGGACGTGAAGCGCGGCGAGAGCTTCCCCGCGGCGCCGGTGGCGTGGGGCGGGCTGGTCTACATCGGCAACGCGGGGGGCGACAACTACGGCGTCACCGGTCGCGTGATGGCGCTCGACGCGCGCACCGGGGACGAGCTGTGGACGGCGCAGCTCGTCGCGCGCTCGGGCCCGGCGGCCTTCACCTGGCCCGCCGAGACCGACCGCGTCCCGCGCGCCGGCGCCGCGACGTGG
>DATFPD010000570.1:0-13381 GCA_035265005.1 Gemmatimonadaceae bacterium
TGTAGGGCTGGTGGGCCCTTGATTCATCAAGGGCCCACCCCTGCTCTAGTGTCCCTGCTCGTAAGTAATGCCCGAAATTCCGGGAGCGGCATGGTCAGCGAACCAGCGGCGCATCTGGTGATTCGTCCACGTCCACTCGAACGGGTGGGCGTAGCGCCGGTTGTACTCCCGCGCCGACGCGCGGACGTGCGTGGCGTACGCGTCGGGACTCTCCCACGAGCCGCGCCGGAGGTAGCGGCGGTCGAAGGCGTTGTTGAGCAGCTCCGCCTGATTCAGCCAGGACGCGTGGGCCGGCGTCAGGCGGGGCCGCCACCAATCGTCAGCGGCCAGGTAGTCCCGCGTCAGCCGGGCGGTGTGGCTCGGGCCGCCGTCGTGGAGCAGGAACATGCCGCGCACCTCGCGGTGGGAGCGGCCTTGCTGGCGCCGGAAGCGCTCCAGCGCGGGGATGTAGTGCGCGGCGTCGTTCGCCTCGAGGCAGACCGCGTCCATGCGCCCGGTGTGGATGACGAGGAACGTCAGGACGTTGACCGTGCCGTGGCGCACGTACTCGAACTCCCGCTGCTCGATCGCGCCGGGGACCGCGCGGCGGATCGGCCGACGCTCGAGCACCTGCCGGTTCGGCATCTCGTCCGTCGCGACGACCCAGAGGCCCTCCTGCGCCAGGCGCTCGGCGTGGGCGTAGCACCACAGCACCTTCTCCGCACGGGCCTTGAACTCGGCGCCGAGGTGCGCCGTCCGCCAGTACCGCGTCCGGTGCGGCTGCAGGTCGACCGCGGCCAGGATCCGCCGGACGGTCGCGGGGCTGAGCGCCTCGGCGATGCCGGCCTCCACCGCCTGGCGCGCCAGATCCGCACTCGACCAGTGCGTCAGCTGCAGGCCTTCCGCGATCGGCTCGACACAGGCCAGCTCCACGATCTGCGCCCGCTCAAGGGGGGGAAATCCGCGCCGGATGCCCCGAGCGCGGCGGGGGCGCGAGCAGGTCGACCAGCCCGCGCGCCGCGTAGCGGCGGCAGGTCCGCCGGACCGTGGCCACGTCGCACTGCAGCTGCCGCGCGACCGCCTGGGTCCGCGCGCCGTCGGCGATGGCCAGGACGATGCGCGCCCGCCGGACCTGATACCACGGCGCGGCCTCCCGCCGGGCGAGCTGCTCGAGCACCGGCCGGTCGGCCCGGGCGACTCGCACGCGCTGCGGCTTCCGCCCCCGCATGGCCCCACCTCACGCCTCACGTTGCGGCTGCACCTCGCAAATCCGTGACCCGAATTTCGGGCTTTACTTGTAAGCAGGGACACTAGGCCCCGCCGTCCAGGGGCACCACGCGCTCGAACGGCGCGTACGCGATCTCCACCGCCCGAGGCGCGAGCCAGCTCCGCAGCCGGAGCCCCGCGGCGGCCATCCACGCGGCGCGCGCGGCCAGTCGCGTCATCTCGCTCCGGGAGACGCCGGAGTACGCGGCCAGCTTGCTCAGCGGCGTCCAGTCGACCCGCCGCGCGCGCGCCGCCAGCCGCTCGTCCAGGCGCGCGAGCTCCTCGCCCGCCCCGGCGCGTGCGCCCGCCAGGTCGAGATGCCGCGACGCGGCGTCCGCCAGCGCGTCGTACGTGAGCCCGGCGGGCAGCGCCACCTGACCGTCGAGCCTTTCTACCAGCGAGAACTGATCGAGGCAGAGCGCGGTTGCGCCGAGCCAGGGCTCGTCTCCCGGCGCCTCCAGCCTCGCGACGAACGCGTTCGCGGCCAGCGCGTCCGCCCGGGCGTCCTCCGCCGTCGTGCTCCGCGCGAGGGGCCCGAACAGCGACCCGCCCGCCGCCGGAGGCGCCGCCGCCTGGGCGTCGTCCACCGGCGGCGGCTTGAACTGCTCGGCCGCCGCCTCCTTCCCGATCAGCTCGCGCAGCGGAATCGCCGGCTCGAACGCGTGGAAGATCCGTCCGAGCGCGCCCGGCGGAAGCCGGTCCCGCACCAGCAGCGCGCCGAGCGCCGTCACGGCGGCGTGCAGGGCCACCGACCGCAGCGCCTCGGCCTCCTCCGGCCACTCGGCGTCGGGCGATGCCCCGTCGAGCCCCACCCGCTCGACCGACTCCATCCGCATGACGTGCGGCCCCACACGCTCGGCCAGGCGCTCCACTTCCGCGGCGAGCCCGGACCGCTCGATCTCCTGGGCCACGTCCACGGTGCCGCGCTCGTCGTCCACTTCCGCCAGGAATCGCGCCCCGATCTGGGCCCATTCGGCCGCGGAGAGGGAGAGCAGATGGGAGGCGAACAGCTCGGCGGCGGCGTTCTTCATTCCCGAATGCTGCGCCCGATTCGCGCGCCGCGCCAGTCGGCTCGGGCACGGGTAGTGGGTCAGTTTGAGGCGACGGCAACCGCAACAGCAACGGCATTTGGACAGGATGAACAGGATGGTGAACAGGATGACGGCCTGTCGGGATGCATCCCGGGGCCCTTCATCCTGTTCACCATCCTGTCCATCCTGTCAAAGCCGTCGCCGTCGCCGTCGCGGTGGCTACCCTCGAACTGACCCACCACCCGGGCACGCGGGCCGCGCCCCGGCAGACCTCATGCAGGGAGGAGCGGTACATGTCTCCCGACCGCCGTACGACCGGATACGTCGCCGAAGCGGCAGCGCGCGCCGCGGCCGAGCCCGAGCGCTCGGTGCTGACGCCGCAGGTGGACCCGAGCGTGACCGCGACGCCGGCCGCGCCCGGCGCACCCGTGCCCGACCTCGGTCGCACGAGCGAGGCGATCGGCCGGCCGGCGAGCCGCTCGGTACAGGTCACTATCCTGACCGCGCTCGCGGTCCTGTACACGCTCTACTTCGCGCGTCCCTTCTTCGTCCCGATCGCGTTTGCCCTGCTGCTCAACTTCCTGCTGAGCCCCGCCATCCGCGGGCTGGCGCGCTACCACATCCGGCCGCCGCACGGCGCGGCGATCGTGGTATTTCTCCTGCTCACGGGGCTGATCGGCGGCACGTACGCGCTCTCCGGACCGGCGCAGCGCTGGGCGACCTCGGCTCCCGAGAGCCTGTCGAAGGCCGAAGGGAAGCTGCGCGACCTGACGAGACCCATGCAGCACCTCTCGCGCACCGCCGAGCAGGTCGAGCGCGCGACGGCGGCGGTGGCAGGCCCGGCGACCAAGCCGCCCGAGGTGGTGGTCCGCGAGGGGCCGACGCTCTCCTCCCGCCTGCTCGGGACGACCGAGCGGTTGGCGGCGGGGCTGCTCGAGGTCATCGTCCTGCTCTACTTCCTGCTCGCCGGCGGCGACCTCTTTCTCCAGAAGCTGATCAAGGTCCTCCCGAAGCCGGACGACCGCGCGAAGGTCGTCGAGGTCGCTCGCTCCACCGAGGCCGCGGTCTCGGCGTACCTGACGACGGCGCTGGTCGTGAACCTCACCGAGGGCGCGGTGGTCACGCTCGTGCTCTGGATGCTCGGGATGCCGAGCGCGCCGTTCTGGGGCGCGCTGGTGGTGTTCCTGGAGTTCGTCCCCTACCTCGGCGCGGCGACGCTCGTCGTCGTCCTCGGGATCGCCGGGCTCGCGACCTTCGACAACGTGGGCCGCGCGCTGCTCATGCCGGCGAGCTTCCTGGCGATCAACCTGATCCAGGCGAACGTGGTCACCCCGCTCCTGCTCGGCCACCGCCTGACGCTGAACCCGGTGGCGATCTTCGTGGGGCTCACGTTCTTCTTCTTCATCTGGGGCGTCGCCGGAGCCTTCCTGGCGGTGCCGCTCCTCGCGTCGCTCAAGATCATCTGCGACAACACCGCCAGCCTGGCCGCGCTCGGCGAGTTCCTCGGCCAACGCGACGAGACCGAGCGGCGGGAGCTGGCGCGGGGGTAGATCGCGGGACGCGGGACGCGGGATGGGGGACGTGTACGGACGGTCCGCCGCGCGCGGGATGGTTTATGATCAGGATGCCGGCGGGGCGTCGCGCGCGACGCCCCGCCCCCGTCCCGACCGGGTGGCGTTTCGGGCGCCGCCCAACCATCCCGGACGCATCCCCCATCCCCCATCCCCATCCCGCGTCCCGCGTCCCGCCGCATCCCCTCAATGCCTGACTCCACTCCCCTCCTCGTCTACGGCGCCTACGGCTACACCGGCGCGCTGGTCGTGAAGGAGGCGCTGGCCGCCGGTCTGCGTCCCGTGCTGTCCGGACGTGACCCGCGTGCGCTCGCCGCGGTCGCCGAGCCCGCGGGGCTCCCGCACCGCGCGGCCTCGCTCGACGACGGCGCCGCCCTCGACGCCGCGATCGGCGACGCGCGCGTCGTGCTCCACTGTGCCGGCCCGTTCGTCCACACCGCGCGGCCGATGGTGGACGCGTGCCTGCGACGCGGCGTGCACTACCTCGACATCACCGGGGAGATCGCGGTATTCGAGGCGCTGGCCGCGCGAGACGCCGAAGGGCGCGCACGCGGGGTGACGCTCCTCCCCGGCGTCGGCTTCGACGTCGTTCCGTCCGACTGCCTCGCCGCGCACCTCGCGCGCCGGCTGCCGGACGCCACGTACCTCGCGCTCGCGTTCCGGGGGCTGGGCGGCGTGTCGCGCGGCACGGGCGTGACGATGGCGGAGAACGCCGGCGGCGGCGGCGCCGTGCGCCGCGGCGGGCGCATCGTCCGGGTGCCCGCGGCCTGGCGAACGCGCCGCATCGACTTCGGCGACGGAGTGCCGTCGCTCGCCGTCACCATTCCGTGGGGCGACGTCTCCACGGCGTGGCACAGCACGGGCATCCCGAACATCGAGGTGTACATGGCCATGACGCCGGCCATGCGCCGATCGCTGCTGGTGAGCCGCTGGCTGGGCTGGCTCCTCTCGGCGGGACCGGTGCGCCGCCGGCTCGTCGAGCGCGCCCGCGCGCGCAAGCCGGGCCCCAGCGACGCGAGCCGGGCGCGCGGCGAGAGCCGGCTCTGGGGCGAGGCGCGCGACGAGCGCGGCCACACCGTGGTGTCGCGGCTCCTGACCCCGGAAGGCTACACGCTCACGGCGCGCACCGCCGTCGCCGCGGCGCGCCGGGTGCTCGCGGGCGGCGTACCCACCGGGTTCCAGACGCCGTCGCGCGCCTTCGGAGCCGACTTCATCCTGGAGCAGGAGGGCGTTCGCCGTGAAGACGTGGCGTGAGGCGGTCGCCGGCGCGGCGCCGAGCGTGCTGCTGGCGTTGGCGCTCGTGTCGAGCGAGGCCAGCGCCCAGCGCGCCGCGCGGACCGCGGCGACGACGCCCGACAGCGCCGCGATCCGCCGGCACGCACGAAAGCTGAGCGATGTCGTCGACATCGTCCGGTACGCGGCGGCCGAGTCGCTCGCCGCCGCCGGCCCGCCCGGCATCGCGCGTCTCATCGCCGAGATCGCGGACTCCAACCCGCGCACGTTCGAGCCCGCGCAGTTGGCGCTCCAGCGGCTCGGCATCGAAGGACACCCGCCGGTGCGAGAGCTGGAGCCGCTGCTGCGCCACCCGAACCCCGCGCTCCGCGCGCGTGCGCTGCGGACCATCGAGCTGCCGTTCGACTCGGTGCCTGCCGAAGCGGTCGAGGTGATCCACCGCGCGCTCGACGATCCGGACCAGCTCGTGCGCGAGGCCGCGGTGCAGGCGATGCGAGACGACCGTGCCGCGGCGACCGCCGCGCTTCCGGCGCTCCTTCGAATCCTCGGCGACAGCAGCGCCGACGCGCGCCGGAGCGCCCTTCGCGCGCTCGGCACCCTCGACAGTGCCGGCGCGGGCCCGGTACTGCCGGCGCTCTTCGCCGCGCTCCGCGGCGACGCCGACCAGTACGTCCGCGGATCGGCGGCCGCGGCGCTCGGCGGGATCGGCTCGCCCGCCCCGGGGACGGTCCGCGCCCTGCTCGCCGCACTCGCCGACAGCAGCGACTACGTGCGCATGAGCGCCGTCGAAGCGCTGGCGAGCGCGGACATCCGATCTCTTCCCGCCACGCTCGCCGACTCGATCGCGGTCGCGGTCGACCGCGCGCTCGACGATCCCGAGGGGGACGTGCGCTTCGCCGCGCTCGCCGCGGCGCGCGGCATCGGCGCCCGGACGCGCGCGACGCTGCGGCGCGCGGCCGCAGGACCCGACACCCTGATGGCGCTGGTCGCGATCGAGCACCTGTCGGAGCAGACCGGAGCCGACTCGGGAGTGCTCGGCGTGCTCGTGGGCGCGATGGGAGACCCACGCGTGAACGTCCGCCACGCCGCGGCGGAGGCCGTCGCCGGCGTCGGGGCCCCTGCACGCCCGCGTCTCGAGTCGCTCGCGAGTTCCGGCGGTGAAGCAACGCGCGACGCGGCCACGCACGCGCTGCACCGGCTCGACGAGGCCGCCCGCTCCCCCGCGGCCTGGCGCTGCTACGAGCTCCAGACCCCCGGCCGGCCGCGCGTGCGCTTCACGTCGGCGCGCCCGAACATGCTCTTCGGCGGCGACTCGCTTCGCTTCCGCATCGAGAGGGTGGGGCCCGACACCACCTTCTTCCACCACGGCGCCTGGCGGCGGGACCCCGGGGGCGACGGGGTTCGCGCGACCTGGAGCAGCGGCTTCCACGGGTTCTCCGTCCGGCTCACGTTCGAGGGCGACACGCTCCGCGGCAGGACGAGCACCTTCTCCGATGTGATGGGCGCACCGTCCTCGCACCACGATCTGACGCTCGCGCCGGTCCCCTGCCCCGCGCCGGATCGTTAGGTACTGTCCGCGCGTCAGGCCGGCTTCGCGCCGCGGGGCAGCGTGAGCGTGAAGGTGCTCCCGACGCCCAGGGTGCTCCGCACCGCCAGCTCGCCGCCCATCGCCCGCGCCAGGTCGCGGCTGATCGCCAGCCCCAGCCCCGTCCCCTCGTGGGGCGCGTTCAGCCGCCGCTTCACCTGCACGAACGGCGCGAAGATGTGCTCCAGCCGGTCCGGCGCGATCCCGATCCCGGTGTCCTCGACCGCGATCGAGACCGCGTCGTCGCCCTCGGCGCAGCGCATCGTCACCGACCCGCCGCGCTCGGTGAACTTGATGGCGTTGGACAGCAGGTTGAGCAGGATCTGCTGGAGCTTGTCGGGGTCGGCGCGCACAACGCGGTCGTCGGCGCACTGCTCCCGGTCGAAGCGCAGCGACTTCGCGCTCAGCTGCGGCGCCACCAGCGGCTCCAGCGCGTCCACCGCGGCCCGCACCGACACGTCGGTCAGGTGGTACTCCACGCGCCCCGCTTCGAGCTTGGCGAAGTTGAGCACGTCGTTGATCAGCCCGAGCAGGTGCCGCTGGCTCCTCTGGATGCGGCTGATCGCCTCGAGCTGCGACTCGGTGACCGGCCCGTGCACGCCGATCTCCAGCAGCTCGGCATACCCCGCGATGGCGTTGAGCGGCGTGCGCAGCTCGTGACTCATCACGGCCAGGAACTCGCTCTTCGCCTGGTTCGCGCTCTCCGCGGCGACGCGGGCGTCCTCGGCCGCCGCGTGCGCGGCCTGCTCCGCCATGAAGAGCCGCGCCCGCTCCACCGCCTGCGCCGTCTGCCGCCCCAGCGCGACGTAGAACTCGCGCTCCTCCCGCGGCAGCGCGACCGGCGCGGCGAACGTGAACGACATCGCGCCCACCGTCTCGCCGGCCGCCGTGAGCGGCACGCTCACCAGCGCGTGCGTGCCGAGCCGGTCCCAGACCTCAGGAATGTCCGGGAAGGTGGCGAGCACCTCCTCGCGCGTCTCGGCCCACACCGGCTCGCCCGTGCGCAGGCACTGCGCCGTCGGCCCGCCCATCGTGAGCGGGAAGCGGGCGTAGGTCGCCGCCACCTTCTCGTCGAGCCCCCGCTCGCCGACGATCACGCCTTCGTCGCCCGCCGACGTTCGCAGCGCGAGCAGTCCGCTCGCCGCGCCGGTCGCCGAGGCGACCTCCGCCACCACCACCATCGCCACGTCCTCCAGTGTGCGCGCCGCGGCGAGCGCCGCCGTGAGCTGCTGGAGCCGCTCGGTGCGCCGCCGGCGCTCCTCCCCCTCCGCGCGCGCCTCCCGCTCCGCCTGCTCGGCGCGCTTCCGCGCCGTGACGTCCTGGTAGTAGACCGCGACGCCCTCCGGCCGCTCCGCCGTGCCGAGCGGGTAGATGCGCATCGCCGTCCAGAGGTCGAGCGGCGGCGGGTAGTAGGCCTCGAAGTCCACCGCGCGCCGCTCGCGGACCGCCGTCATGGCGCTCTCGTAGTACAGCGTCCCCACCGCCTCGCTGAACTCCGTCCACAGGTGCCGGCCGAGCAGCTCCGACCGCGGGCGCCCCACCACCCGCTCCGCGGCCGGGTTGATGTAGCTGAACTTCCACTCGCGGTCGACCGTGAAGAACGGGTCGGTGATCGACTCGAACGTGTCCACCAGGCGGCGGCGCGCGGCGTCGGCCTCGGCGCGCTCGCGCTCGGCCTCCGCGCGGCGGTCCTCGAGCTCGGTCGCGGTGGACTCCAGGTCGGTCGCCTGCGTCTCGAGCTCCACCGCCTGGTCCTGGAGCTGCTGGTTCGCCAGCTCCAGCTCCAGCGCCTGGTCCTGCAGCTCCTCGAGCTGCGCCCTGATCGCCTGGTCGGCGCGCACCCGCTCGGTCTCGTCGCGCCAGAAGATCGCGATGCCGCCCTCGTCGGTCGGGTAGGCGTGGACGTCGAGGTGGACGTCGCAGCCTTCGCCCACGTAGTGGTGCCGGAAGTGCGCCTCCACCCGGTCGCGCATCACGCGCCGGTACTCGTGCTCCGGGCGCGCGCCCACCGACGCCGGGAAGACCTCCCAGTGCGTGCGGCCGAGCATCTCCTTGCGCGGCTTCCCGAGCGCCCGCTCGGCGGCCGCGTTGACCGTGACGAAGCGGAACTCCCCGTCCAGCGTCACGTGCTCGTCGCTGATCAGCTCCAGGATGCGCGCCGCCCGCTGCTCGGCGCGGCGCGCGCGCACCCGCGGCGTGGTCTCGAACAGCGTGATGAAGACGCCGCCCACCGCCCCGGCTTCGTCGCGCACCGGCGCGTAGGAGATGGTGATGTACGCCTCGTCAGGCGGCGCGTCGGCCCCGCGGCGGAGGAGCCGGTAGCTCTGGTCCTCGAGCGTGACCGTCTCGCCGGCCAGCACGCGGGCGTAGATCGGCTCGTTGAACGCCCACGCCTCCGGCCAGCAGACGCGCGTCGGGAGCCCCAGCCCCCACGGGTGCTTGACGCCCAGGATCGGGATGTAGGCGTCGTTGTAGAGCTGGACCAGCTCCGGGCCCCAGAGGACGATGCAGGGGAACCCGTTCGCCAGCACGGTCGCGGCGATCGTGCGCAGGCTGAGCGGCCACCGCGCGACGGCGCCCAGAGGCGTGCGCCCCCAGTCCAGCGAGCGGCAGCGCGCCCGCATCTCGCCCTCCCCCGCGAAGACCCGCTCCGCGTCCCCGCGCGCATGCACCGTCCGCACCGACACCGCCGTCCTCCTCCGCTCCCCGTGGTGTCCGCCCGCTCGCGCCACTCGCCGGGGTAGACTAGCGGGGTGCCGAGCGCTACGGCAGGCCGTATCCGCCGACCGGCTCCGTCTCGAAGCGCTCGCCGAAGCCCGCGATCAGCGGCCGCCCGCGCGCGCACCGCAGCTTTCCGATCAGTCCGTACATGGCGTCGTCGGTACTGCTACTGGTGGTTCCGGCTCACGCCGGCGGGAACAGGACGTCGAACGCCGCCGCCGAGAGCGCGTCGCGGGCAGTACGCGACGGCGACGCGTACCCGGTCATCCCCGTCAGCCGCTGACCAGCGAGTGGATGTTGCCGTCCGGGTCCTTGAACCAGGCGATCCGGTTGTACTCGGAGACGTGCACGTCGCCCTCCAGCCGCACGCCCGGCAGCTCGTATCGCTCGAACGTCACGCCCTTGCTCTTGAGCGTCCGCACCAGCTCATCCACCGCGTCGCCTACCACCCAGGTGACCGCCGTGGCGCTGTTGCTTCCGGCGTACTGCGACTGGTAGACGAGCAGCTTCGCGCCGCCGGCCCGGTACGTGTACGCGCCGCTTCCCTGGCTCGCCACCCTCGTCAGGCCGAGCGTCTCCTCGTAGAACCGGCTCGCCGCCTTCATGTCCCGCACGGCGACGGTGGCGATTGCCTCGCGGTCACCCAACAATTTTCGTCCTCCCGTCTCGAATTGCAGAAGGTGCGCGTGATGACGAGCTCGCGCGTCGCACTCGCGCCCGAGCGCTTCCTGCTCGGCTGCATCGCTCAGCCCGGAAACGGCGTCTCGTCGGCGCTGGCGCCGTAGATGGCGGGCACCTTCGCGCCGACCTGTCGCAGGTAGACGGTGAGCTGACCGCGGTGGTGGTACCAGTGGTTGAGCATGACGTTGCGCAGGAACTTCCCGCGCGGCAGCGACATCAGCTCCTTCTCGCCGTCCTTCATCGTCCACGGCTCCGCCAAGCCTGCGTCCCCCATCTCCGTCAGCACCCGCTTCGCCTCGGCCACGCTCCGGTCGAGCGTCTCCAGCAGCTCGGCCCTGCTCCGGGCGCTGGGCCGCGGGACCGGAGTCTTCGCGTCGAAGCCCGCCTGCACGGACACGCCGGCGATCGCGGCAGGGAGCGTTGCGATGTGCATCGCGAGCACGCCGAGCGTGAACGACCGCTCGTGCGGGCGCCACTCCAACTTGTCGTCAGGCACGCGCTCCAGCGCGCGGCGTGTGGAGCGCGCCTCCTGCTCCAGCTCCTCCAGCAGGTCTGCGACCGTCAGCATTGCGATGGCGTCTCCGTGGTGGGTCGATTCAAGGGCAGCGACCGGATGACGGCGACGGCATTTTGACAGGAGGAACGGCGACAGGATGGACAGGATGGTGAACAGGATACCGGCCCCGGGAGGCCTCCCGGGCGGCTCTCATCCTGTTCAGCATCCCGTCCATCCTGTCGCCGTTCCTCCTGTCAAAATGCCGTCGCCGTTGCGTCAACGTGACCCACTACCGGCGTCTCGTCTCACTGCCCCCGGATCGCCATCGCCGGCTGGATGCGCGCGGCCCGCAGCGCCGGCAGCCAGCACGCGCCGATCCCCACCACCAGCATCGCCGCGGCAACGCCGGCCAGCGTCACCGGGTCGTGCGGCGCCACCCCGAACAGCAGCCCGCGGATGAGCCGCGTCGCGAAGAGCGCGCCGCCGACCCCTAACGCCAGCCCGATCACGAGCAGCACCCCGCCCTCCATCAGCACCATCCGCTGCACCCGGCCGCTGTCGGCGCCGAGCGTCATCCGGATGCCGATCTCGGTCGTGCGCGCGCTCACCGAGAACGCGAGCACGCCGGCGATCCCCACCGCGGCGATGATCACCGCCAGCACGCCGAACGACGACACGAGCGTGGCGTTCAGCCGCCGCGGGGCGACGCTCTCGTCGCGGATCTGCGAGACCGTCAGCACGTTCTCGATCGGGATCTGCGGCGCGATGTCCCGGACCAGCCGCGTGACCGCCGCGACCAGTCCCGTCGCGTTGCTCGCCGACCGGATCACGAGCCCCCCGCTGAAGACCTGCTCCTGCGCGAACGGCAGGAACACCACCGGTCGCGCCTCCGCGTCCAGCCCGCCGTCCTTCGTGTCGCCAACGACTCCGACGATCGTCCGCCAGTCGCCGCTGACGCCGATGAAGCGGAGCACGTCGCCCGTCCACGCGATCCGCTGCCCCACCGGGTCGCGCCCCGGGAACATCTTGTCGGCGAGCGTCTTGTTGACGATCACCACGAGCCCCGAGCCGGCCCGATCCGTCGTCTGAAACTCACGCCCACGCAGCAGCGGGATCCCCGCGGCGCGGAAGTAGTCCGGGTTCGCCGTCCGGTACTCGGCGCGCGGCTGCGGCTCGCCTGCGGCGAGCGGCTTCCCCTCGGCCTTCATGTCGAGCTAGAACTGCGTCGAGCGCAGCGGCATCGTCGAGCCGAGCCCCACCTCGCGCACGCCCGGGATGGCCCCGACCTCGAGCCGCATCCGGTCGTACATCGCCCGCACGTCATCATCGCTCCGACTGCCGTAGTCGATCGGCAGCTCCATCGTCAGCACTTCCTCGCTCTGGAGGCCGGTGTTCACCTCGGAGAGCTGGAGCATGGTGCGGGTGAGCAGCCCGGCGCCGGTCAGCAGCATCACCGAGACGGCGATCTGCGCCACCACCAGCCCGCGCTGGAGGCGCTGCCGCCGCAGCCCGCCGCTCACCCGGCTCGCCCCCGCGGCCACCAGGCTCCCGATCGCGCCCTCCTTCGCCAGCGTCGGCGCGTACGAGAGCAGCACCGCCACGGCCAGCGTCAGCAGCAGCGTGAAGCCCAGCACCGTCCCGTCCAGCCGGATCTCGTTGGCCCGCGGCGAGTAGCGCTCGGCGAGCGCGATCAGCAGCCGCACGCCGCCCGTCGCAAGCACGAGCCCGAGCAGCGCGCCCATCGACGCGAGCACCAGGTTCTCGGCCAGCAGCAGCCGCCGGAGCCGCGCTGTGCCGGCGCCGAGCGCGGCGCGCACCACCAGCTCCTGCTCGCGGCGCACGCTGCGCATCAGCGTGAGGTTGGCGACGTTCGCCGCCGAGATGACCATCACGAACGCGGCCGCCGCCATCAGCAGGTACAGCGTGAGCCGAGCCTTCTCCCCCAGCACCAGCTGGAAGGGGATGACGGTCACCTTGTGGTCGGAGCCCGGGTCGTACGACTCCGGGAAGTCCTTCTGCACGCGCGCGCGGAGGGTGGCGACCTCGGACGTCGCCTGCTCCAGAGTGGCCCCGGGCGCGAGGCGGGCGATCATCTCGGTCATCCGGTGGGTGCGCCCCTGCACCATCATCGCGCTCGTGTGGTGCTCGCTGATCACCATGTTGAGCAGCGCGTCCATCTTGTTCGGGAACGTGGGCGCGGGCTGCACGACTCCGACGATCTCCACCGGCTTCCCGCCCATGCGCACCTTCCGGCCGATCACCGTCGGGTCGCCGTGGAAGTGCTTCATCCAGTACTCGTGCGTCAGCACCATCACGGGCGCCACCTTGGTCCCGTCGTCGGCGTCGTTGAGCAGCCGGCCGAGCACGGGCGACAGCCCCATCACCGAGAAGTAGTTGCCGGTGACGAGCCCGACGTTGACCCGCGTCGCCTCCTTCTCCTCCTGGAGCGTGTAGGTCATCTGCGAGTACTCCGCGATGCCCCCCAGGCTCTTGGCGCCGGTGCGGAAGTCGGTGATCTCGGGAACCGAGAAGAGGATGTTCTCGCCGCCGGGCCCGCTGATGGACTGTCGGAGGTACAGCAGCCGGTCGCCGTCCCGGTGCGGCAGCGGCTTGAGCAGTACGCCGCGAACGACGCTGAAGATCGCGGTGTTGGCGCCGATCCCCAGGCCGAGCGTGAGTACGACCGCCAGGGTGAAGCCGCGGGCGCGGGAGAGTGAGCGGAGGGCGTAGCGGACGTCGGAGATGAACATGAGGTGGGCCTCGCCGTGGGGACGTACTTACTCGCCTACCAGCCTATTACACGTCTGGGCGCCGAGTC
>DATFPD010000571.1:0-6501 GCA_035265005.1 Gemmatimonadaceae bacterium
GGCGTGCTCGCCGCCGAACCGCAGCTCGCGGATGGCGAGCGCGCGCTCGAGCTGCGTGACGGCGTCGGCGTGCTTGCGCTGAGCGGCGCAGACCTCGGCCAGCCCTTCCAGCGCGGGGGCCAGCGCCGCATCGTCGGCGCCGAGCTTCGCTTCGCGGATCGACACCACCTCGCGCCAGCGGCGCTCCGCGGCAACGTTCTCGCCGAGCGCGGCGTGCATGGCGGCCATGCTCGCGATGACGGTCGCCACCTCGGGGTGGTCCTTGCCGAGCGACTGCTTGAGGAGGAGGAGCCGCTCCAGAAACGGCCCGGCCTGACGGTGCTGCTCGCGCTTGAAGTGGAAGCGCGCCAGCGCGTTGAGGGGGGCGGCGAGCTCCGGCGCGTCGAACCCGAACGCGCGCTCCGCGACCGAGAGCGCCCGCTTGAGCAGCGGCTCGGCCATCTCCAGGTCGCCCCGCGCCACGTGCACGCCCGCGAGGGCGCTCAGTCCCTCCAGCACCTGCGGATGCGAGTCGCCGCAGGCGCGCTCGAGGATCGCCAGCGCCCGCGCGAAGAGGGGTGCGGCGCCATCGAGGTCGCGCTGCTGCTGCTTGAGTCGCGCGAGCGCGGCGATGCTGTTGGCGAGCCGCGGGTCGAAGGCGCCCATCGACTCGGCGGCGGAGATGGCGATACGGAACGCGCCCTCGGCGCGCTCCAATCGACCCTCCGCTACAAGCTGCACCCCCGCCGAGTGGAATTTTTCCCACCGCGACGACACAGTTTCCGTCATTCGCATCCTCCGGGGCGCGATGCCCCATGGCGCCGCGCGCGTCCGGCACGCGCAACGGGACCATGGGCCAGGCCTATTACTCACCTAAAGGACGCGCGCCGCCGGCGGGCTGTAACGCGTCACACGCAAGGCGTTGAAAGGCAACGAGTTGCCCGGGGCGGGTGTCGAATGGCGACGCCGACCCACCGCGAGCGATCGACCTGTTACGAACGTGCGCCGCACTATGGTGATGCGCGGGGGCGTCACGTTGACGCCTGCGAGCCCGGCAGTTTAATTCGTCGCGTCCGCGAACATTCTGCGAACGCGAGTGTGTCGATCCGGCCGTACCCCGCGATGTCGCGCGGGTGCGGTCGTGCCGGCATCGTGGTGCGGATTCGCTGTACCAACCGGAGAGTGGCATGAGCATCTCTCGTCTGTCGCGCGCGACCGGGATCGTCGTCGTTCCCATCCTGCTGGCGTTCGGTGCGTCGCGGGCGGCGGCGCAGACCGGCAAGGTCACCGGCGTCGTCACCGACGCATCCACCGGCCAGCCCGTGGAGGGCGTGCAGGTCTCGCTCACCGGGACCGGGCGCGGGGCGCTGACCGGCGCGAACGGCCGGTACTTCATTCTCACCGTGCCCCCGGGGATCTACACGGTCACCGCGCGGCGCATCGGCTTCCAGAGCGCGGCGCGCGCCGACGTGCAGGTGCAGATCGACGTCACGCGCGAGGTGAACTTCGCCCTCAACAGCTCGGCGAGTCAGCTCACCACGGTGCGCATCGAGGCCGAGCAGACGCCGCTGATCCTGCCCGGGCAGACCGGCAGCCGCACCTCCATCACCGCCGACGAGATCGACGCGCTGCCGACGACGAGCATCGCCGGCGTGCTGTCGCTGCAGCTCGGCTTCCTCAACGTGCCGACCGAGAACCCGGACGTCACCTCGTTCGTGGACGAGCGCCGCGGGACGAACCTGGTGCGCATCCGCGGCGGGCGCGCGGCCGAGACGCAGACGCTGATCGACGGGATCCCGATCAACAACTTCGTGCTGGGCGGCCCCGGCTTCGACATCACGAACGAGGCCGTGAGCGAGGTGAGCTACGAGCGCGGCGGCTTCGAGGCGCAGTACGGCAACGCGATGTCCGGCATCATCAACTACGCCACGAAGGAGGGCGGCACCGCCTACCGCGGCGCCGTCTCCGCGCAGAGCTCGCGGCTCGCCGGCGCGCTCGGCAGCGACGCCGACAAGGCGCGCGGGCTCGACTTCTTCCAGGGCTACATGAGCGGGCCGGTGCCGGGCACGAACGGGAAGCTGCGCTGGATGTTCGCCGGCCGGCAGAACACCTCCGCCGCCGCCGCGTACGAGTTCGACAACCAGATCTTCAACCCGTTCACGAACAGCGCCGACATCCGCGGCAACACCGCGTTCACGATCGATCTGATGAAGGGGTGGCGCGGAGTCGGCTTCAACGCGCAGCGCGACGTCTTCGGGAAGCTGACCTATTACTTCACGCCCTCGATGAAGCTCAACGTGGGCGCGATCGACTTCCAGTCGCAGAACCAGTACTACAACCCGGCGTTCGCGTACGCGGGCTACGACGTGGCGGCGGCCTGCCGCGCCGCGTACCCGGACAAGGCCGAGTACTGCAACCGCCAGTTCGCCAACGGCGACCCGAAGCGGTTCGAGGACCTCCTGCCGAACAACCTGCAGTTCCGCGGGGTGCAGGAGTACGTGATCCAGGGCTCGACGCGCAACGACCGCGCGCTGCAGTGGCTCAACTTCAGCCACAGTCTGGGGCGCACGACGTACCAGTTCCGCGGCGGCCGGCTCTCCGCGGCGCGCGACGCCTGCAACTACCTCACGGGGATCTGCCTCGGCTCGAAGATCCGCAACTTCACCACCGCGCCCACCGCGGGCGACTTCGCGCTCGGCCAGTTCACGCCGCACTCGCGCCACGGCGCGGCGTACACCAACCCCGGCTCGGCGACCGAGAACTTCGCCGGCGGCGACACGAACACCACGTATTCCGCGCGCGCCGACATCCAGTCGCAGGTCACCGACCATCACAACCTGCAGGGCGGCGTCTTCTACCAGCGCCACGACATCCGCTTCTTCGAGGCGCAGAACGTCACCAAGCCGCTCGACCTGGAGACGATCGCGAAGTACACCTACGGCGGCCGGCCGTGGGACGCCGCGGTGTACCTCCAGGACCGGATCGAGTACGACTTCCTGACGCTGAAGCTGGGGTTCCGCTTCGACTACACGCACGCGCCGGGGCAGTTCTTCCGCAATCCGCTGGACCCGACCAACGGCACGACGGCGTTCGAGGTGTGCGAGGGGACGGCGTTCGGCGGCGCGCCCTTCACCTACACCGCGCCCACCACGGGGCAGGTGATCCAGGGCGTGGCGGCGTGCAACATCGCGCAGGACTCGCTGCAGAAGGCGGCCCGGATCGCGCAGCAGGATGACTTCGCCAAGTCGCCGGTGCGGCAGCAGTTCAGCCCGCGCATCGGCGTGCAGTTCCCGCTCACCGAGCGGTCGTCGTTCTTCGCGAACTGGGGCATCTACTCGCAGAACCCCACGTACAACGCGATGTACACGGGCACGGGGATCGGCCGCTCGGCCGACTCGCTGATCCTCGACCGGCGCCGCCTCGCGGGCCGCGACACGATCCTCGAGATCCGCACCAACCCGACGATCCCGACGCGCCTGGACACGACGCGCGCCACGTTCATCCCCCGCGGCGCGAGCCTCGAGGGCACGCCCTACGGCCCGAATTTCCGCCAGGACAACGGATTCGTTCCGCTCATCGGCAACCCGCAGCTCGCCATCGAGCGCACGTCGGCGTACGAGGTCGGCTTCCAGAGCGAGATCGGCCGCGACTACTCGATCCAGGTCACGGGCTTCGCGAAGGACCAGTCGGGGCTCACCGGCTACCGAAACGGCGGCGTGCTGGAGGACGGGACGACGGTGCTCGACATCGGGCAGACGTACAACCCGACCGGGACCGGCGTCGTCTACCGCGTGCTCGTGAACACCGACTACCAGACGGTGCGCGGCTTCGAGGTCATCACGCGCCGCCGGCTCCAGAACTACTGGGCGTTCACGCTCCAGTACGCGTTCCAGCAGGTGTTCACCAACGCGGCGCCGCCGGACCTCGAGATCCAGAAGATCATCGAGGGCGACGTGCCGGTGCGGAAGGAGATCCGCTCCGAGATCGACCAGCCGCACCTCTTCACCGGCGTCTTCCGGCTGGAGTTCAAGGACCAGGTGCCGACGTTCCGGTTCAGCAACTGGCTGCACCAGACGCGCTTCGCGCTGACGACGCGTGCCGCGTCCGGACTTCCCTACACGCCGGCGCAGGTGAGCGGTCGACCGGCGAGCTTCAACGGCAGCGGCGCCACCGACCGCCTCGACCGCAACTCGGGGACGGGGCCGGCCACCTGGTCGGTGGACCTGCGCGCGGAGAAGGGCTGGCGCACGGGCGCACTTCGCTACGCCGGCTTCGTGCAGATCAACAACGTGCTCGATCGGAAGAACTGCTCGTCGGTGTTCCCGACGACCGGCGACTGCGATTCCGGCGCGCTCGTCGGCTCGCGCTCTTACATCGGCGCCCGCCAGGGTGCGCCTGCCAGTCCCCCTCTCTCGATCAGCCTCGAGGGCGCGTCCTCCACGAACTACGACCGGCCGAACATGTTCGGCCCGCGCCGCTCCATCATGGGTGGCCTGCGCGCCAGCTTCTGAGCCTCAACCGAGACACATGACTTCCTCTCGCATCCAGGCCGCGCGCCACGTGGCGCGCGGCCTCGGCGCCGCGCTGGCCGCGGCGGTCGCCGTCACCGCCCTCGCGTCCGTACCGGCGAGCGCGCAGCGCCGAGGCAACGCGCCGCCGCCGCGCGCCGAGCGCCGCGGCTTCGACCTGTTCGGCGTGGTCGACTACGCCGCGACCGGCGTCCGCGCTCCGACGGCGACGTACCGCTTCTTCGTGACGAACTCCGGGCCGATGGACATCCAGTCGCGCCAGCTGGAGGGCGCGTTCCCGGCGTCGGTGGTGCGGAGCAGCGTCAACATCCTGCAGTTCCCCGAAGTCACGCTCTTCGCGGCCGCGGCGCCCGGCGACCGCGCCGCCAGCGTCGGGCGCATCCCGTCGCTGGCGAACGCGGCCGGGGGCGGGGCCGCGGTCAGCTTCAACTTCCACAAGGCGAGCGGGCTCCAGCTCACCCGGTGGTACGCGGCCGACGGCCTGCTCGGCTTCGCGCACTCCGGCGCGCGCACGGCGACCACGGGGTGCGTGAACCACACGCCGCCGCTGCCGGTGGGCATCCCGCTGATGCCCGGCAGCGACTGCCCGCAGACCTGGGGGCTCAACGGCTGGCAGGGACGCCGCCCGGTCCCGCTCAGCTCCTATTTCACCATCTTCAGCGCGGGCCGGGACGCGTTCCGCTTCAACTTCTTCGACGTCCCGCTCGCGCTCCAGGACACGTCCGCCTTCCTGGGCGACCGCTTCCAGACCTACGGCACCACCACGGACTACAGCCGCTCCCGCGTTGGCGACTTCGGCAACGTGATCCCCGGCGGCGCCGGGGCGCCCAAGCAGGGGGCGCAGGGCTACCCGCTGGGCCTCGAGTTCCAGTTCGACGCGTTCACGGTGAACGACGCGCCCGGCGTGGTCTTCTGGCAGGCGACGATCACGAACAAGACCGACTCGATCTACGGCAACGGCGGCATCAACTACGATTCGCTCTTCGTCGGCGTGATCGCGCGCCACGGGCGGCGGCTCCGCGCCCACGCCGGCTTCGACCCGTCGCGCGGCACGGCGTTCTTCAACGAGATCGGCAACGACGACGCGACGGTCACTGGCCTCTGCGACAACGCGGACCCCGTGCCGGGGAGCTTCGCGTCCGACGCGTTCTTCGGCGACTGCCGCGAGCCGGTCGGCTTCACCTCCGGCGCGAGCGCGATCACGTTCCTCAAGAGCCCGATCGGCGACCTGCGCTACAAGCTGTTCAGCGATCCGACGAGCCAGTTCTACCACCCCACCAGCCCCGCGCGGGGCGACACGATCACCTACAACATCGGCCGCATGTGCGGCGACGAGTGCGTCGCCGAGCGGGCCGCCGTCTCGGTGAACGCGGCGTACGGCATCGTCGCGTCGCGCGAGGAGCTGGCGCTGAACGGCGACGGCGTGAACAGCCTCTCGCCGCTCGCGTACTGGATGCTCTTCCACCCGGCCAACAAGGCGGCGGTCCAGACGTCGCTCCGCTGGAACTCGACCAACCCGCGCGGCGGCGGCGGCTTCAACTTCACCCCGCTCCCCGGCTGGCGGTACGGCAGCCGCCCGGCGAGCGCCCCGGCCGCCGGCAGCGACACGCTCTGGTTCGACACCTGCAATCCCGCGATCGACCCCGTGGCGGTGCCGATCGTCGTGCCGCCGACCCGCGCACAGACCGGGCGCTGCACCGGCCGCTGGGTGGACACGCTCCCCGACAAGACGCTCAACTTTACCCGCGGCGCCACCTGGCTCGGCACGGGCCCGTTCCGCCTTCCGGCGGGCGGGCGTACGGGGATGATCCTGGCGATCAGCGTCGGCCCCGACTCGCTCACGCTGGAGCGGAACATCGACGGCGCGATCTCGCTCTACCAGACCTTCTTCGTCGCGCCCACGCCGGTGCCGTCGCCGCGCATCACGTCGGTGCAGGTGGCCGGCGGCACGATCCGACAGACGTCGGTGCGGCTGCTGTTCGAGAACCGCGCG
>DATFPD010000572.1:0-26472 GCA_035265005.1 Gemmatimonadaceae bacterium
CCGCTGCTGGGGGAGCAACATGGGCTGGACGCTGGGCGCGTACTCGGGCCAGAGCTGCGACCTGGGCATGCCGTGCAGCCGCACGCCGGTGGCGCTGAACAACCCGTCCGGCCTCCAGTTCGCGTTGGTGTACGCCGGCGACGGCGACGGCATGACCTGCGCGGTCGCGACGTCGAGCGCCGCCTACTGCTGGGGGAGTGGCTACCTGGGCGACCCCGCGGTAGGGCTCAGCTCCAAGCCGGTGCTCGTGACCGGCGGCCTCTCGTTCGCCTCGGCGGGCCCGGGCTTCGGGCACTCGTGCGGCCGCGCGACCTCTGGCGAGGCGTGGTGCTGGGGGCAGGGGTGGGCGGGGCAGCTCGGCAACGGCGTCGCCGCGCCGGGCACGAACAGCTACGTCCCCGTCCGCGCCGGCACCGGCACCTTCTCGATGGTCAGCGCCGGCAGCTACCACAGCTGCGGCGTCGAGACGGGCGGCCAGCGCATCCTCTGCTGGGGGAACAACGTGCTCGGGCAGCTCGGCGACGGCACCACCACCAACCGGAGCACCCCGACCGTCGCCGCGGGCTGGTAGCGGCGGCTGCGAGTTGCGAGGTGCGAGATGCGAGAGGGGCCCCGGGAAGCCAGTACGCGCCTCCCGGGGCCCCTCTCGCATCTCGCACCTCGCAACTCGCAGCCGTTACCTGTCGTGCTCCTCCTCCTCCCAGTCCGCCTCCCCGCCGCCCTCCTCGTTCACCTCGGTCGTGCGCTCGACCGTGATCACCTGGCGCAGCGTCTGGCCGGCGACGGTGACGGTGACCAGGTAGTCGCCGGGCTTCACGAGCGGGCCCTGGCGGCCGCCGCCGAAGCGGCCACCGCCGCGGCCCTCGCCGCCTTCACCGCCCTCCTCGGCGCCCTGGCCGGGGCGGCGCGGGCGCTCCTCGGCGGGGCGGAGGTAGAGGTCGCCCCACATCCCCGGCGCCGACGACTGGCGGGCGCCGCGGGTGCCGAGCGTCGGGCCGCCTGACGAGTCGCGGCCGGCGGCGCCGGCGCGCATCGCCGCGCGCATCCCGGCCTCGCTCGTGTCGCCGCCGGACTTCGCGATCGAGTCCTTGCGGGCGCGCGCGACCGAGTCCTGGCGCATGCGGCGCGCGCGCGCGCCGGCGATGCTGTCGCGGAGCGCCGCGGGGCCGAGCGGGGCGGCGCGGCCGCGCAGGTCCCACGTCACGCGGTGCACGCCCGGGCCCGCGGGTCCGGTGAGCACGCGCACCGTGTCGCCGGCCACGTTCGTGATGACGATGCGGGCCGTGTCGCGCGCCGCGCCCCGGCCGGCGGGGCCGCGGCGGCCGGCGCTCGCCTCGCCCGACTCGCCGCCCGGCGAGGGCGCGTCGCCGTCGCTGCCCTGCGCCGAGCCGTCGGCGTTCGCGCGCGGCTCGGCGGTCGGCGTGCCGGCCACGCGGTAGGTGATCGCGCCGCCGAAGGGCGGGTTGTCCACCTGGAAGACCTTGTTGCCGTTCCACGCCTGCTGGAACGTCTGCGAGTACTGGTACGCCGGGCGGGACGCGAACAGGTGCGCCGGCTTCCGCAGCACGCTGTCGGTCATCTGCTCCAGCGCCGCGACGTCCACGATCCAGATCGAGCGGCCGTGGGTCGCCGCGATCAGCTCGCGGTCGCGCGGGTGGACCTTGAGGTCGTGCACCGGGACCGTCGGCAGCCCGGTCATGAACTTCTGCCAGCTCGCGCCGCGGGTCACCGACACGTACGCGCCCACGTCCGTCCCCAGGAAGAGCAGGTCGCGGTTCGCCGGGTCCTCGGTGATCACGTGCACGAAGTCGGGGCCGCCCGTTGGAAGGTTGTTGGCGATGGCGCGGAAGGTCTTCCCGAAGTCGGTGGAGGCGTAGACGTACGGCTTGAAGTCGCCCGTGCGGTGGCCGTCGAAGGTCACGTACACGGCGGCCGTGTCGAACGCCGACGGCGTCACCCGCGTGACGTAGGTGCCCTTCGGCACGCCGGGGAAGCGCGCCGTCACGTCCTCCCACGCCCCGCCGTCGTTATGCGTCACCCAGACGTTGCCGTCGTCGGTGCCCGCCCACAGGATCCCCGGGCGGATCGGCGACTCGGCCAGCGTGGTGATCGTCCCGAAGGTCTCGGCGCCGGTGTTGTCGGCGGTGACGCCCCCGGTCTCGCTCGTGCTGACGCGGATCTTCGCCGTGTCCCTGATCGAGAGGTCGGGGGAGATCGGGAAGAAGTGGTCGCCGCGGTCGGTGCTCTTGATGACGCGGTTGCCGCCGGCGTAGACCGTGGTCGGGGCGTGCCCCGAGAGGAAGTACGGCGTGTTCCAGTTGAAGCGCATCTGCGACGTGGAGTCGAGGCGCGCCTTCTCGCGCAGGCGCGCCAGCTCGCGCGTGACCGCCGGCGTCTCGGGCTGCGCGGTGTCGCCGCGGGCGACGATCAGCGAGTCCTCGAACATGCCGCGCCCGCGCCCGAAGCCGCCGCCGCGGATGCTGACGCGCCGGCCACTCCCGACGTCGAGCCGCGAGATGCGCCCGCCCTGCGACTCGCTGTAGATGACGTTCGGGTCGGTGGGGTCCTGCGCCGTGTAGAAGCCGTCGCCGCCCCCGACGTTGAACCAGTCCTCGTTCATGATCCCGAAGCGGCTCGCCGTCCGGCTCGGCCCGCACCAGCTCCCGTTGTCCTGGAGCCCGCCGCAGACGCGATACGGCTTCTGCATGTCGTAGCTGACGGCGTAGAACTGCCCGAGCGCCATCGTGTTGAGGAAGTCGTACGTGCCGCCCTTGTCGTACGTGACCGCGACCCCGCCGTCGTCGGCGATGATGAAGTGGTCGGGGTCGTTGGGGTCGATCCACATCGCGTGCCAGTCGGTGTGGATCGAGAGCGCGCCGCGGCGCGCCGTCTTCCCGCCGTCGTCCGAGAAGCGGAACACCGACGACATCCAGTAGATGCGGTCCGGGTTCTTGGGGTCCACGCGCACCTGGCTGTAGTAGAACGGCCGCGCGTCGCCCTCGTTGCGCTGCATCAGCGCCCACGTCGCGCCGCCGTCGGCGGTGCGGTAGATCCCGCTGTTCAGCTTCTGGCGCTTCGTCGTGTCGGGCTTCTCGCCCTTCTTCAGCGGGTTCGGGTTCGTGTCCGCCTCGGCCCACGCGTACATGATCTGCGGGTTGCTCGGCGAGAGGGCGAGGCCGATGCGCCCCTTGGTCGTCGTCGGCCAGCCGCCGCCCTTGACCTCGCTCCACGTCTTCCCGGCGTCGATCGTCTTCCAGAGCCCGCTCCCCGGGCCGCCGCTCTTGAGCGAGTACGGCGTGCGGATGCGCTCCCAGCTCGCCGCCCAGAGCGTGTTCGGGTCGTTAGGGTGCATGACGACGTCCACGAACCCGGCGCGGTCGCTGATGAACTTCACGTTCTGCCAGCTCTGCCCGCCGTCGGTCGTCTTGTACAGCCCGCGCTCGCGGTTCGTGTTCCAGATCGCGCCGAGCGCGGCCACGTAGACGACGTTGGGGTCGGTGGGGTGGACGACGATGCGGCCGACGGTCTGCGTCGCCTCGAGCCCCGTGAGCTTCCACGTCATCCCGCCGTCGGTGCTCTTGTAGATCCCGCCGCCCGGGGAGATTGAGTTGCGCGAGTCCTCCTCGCCGGTCCCGGCGTAGATGATGTCCGGGTTCGACGGCGCGACGGCGATGTCCCCCATCGAGATCACGCGCTCGCGGTCGAAGACGGGGAAGAACGTGACGCCGTTGTTGATGGTCTTCCAGATGCCGCCCGCCCCGGCCGCGACGTAGAAGACCTTCGTGTTGCGCGGGTCGACCTCGACGTCGGTGATGCGCCCACTCATGTTCGCCGGCCCGACGGGGCGCCAGCGGAAGGCGGCGACGGTGGCCGAGTCGAGCGTGGCCGAGGGCTGCTGCGCGCTCTGCTGCGCGCTCAGCTGCGCGCTGGGCGCGGCGGCCGCGAGCGCCAGAGGCAGCGCGGCCGCGAGTCTGCGGGGAAATGACATAGGCATCTGCTGGGTGGGGGATGCTGGGCGCGGACGCCGGCGCCGCGCCGAACATGAGTATACGCCCCACCCCCGCGCTTCGCTGCCGGCGCGCCAGCCTCGGCCGCTCGACCGGGATGGCAATGAAGTTCAGCGAGTCGTCCCGGTCTGGATTGTTATCTGGCGGCCGCGGGCGCCGGCTTTGCCCACTCCCGCACCTTCACGATGAAGTGCGCCCGCGGCGTCCCCTCCTCCACCACGAACATCTCGCCGTACGCCTGCGGCCCGGGGAGGGCGAGGTCGGCGTTCGTGGCGTAGGGGACGTAGATCATGATGTGCGGGTGCCACGCGCCCACCCGGCGGCCGGTCGGCGACGAGTAGAGCACCTGCTCGGGGGACATCATGTACGACATGGCCGCGCGCCGCGGCGGGCGGAACTCGCCGCGGCCGTAGCCGGCCTCGATCTCACGCCGCACCTCGTCCTCGCTCCGCCCCGCGTCGCGCAGCGCCTGCTCGCGCAGCTCCACCGGCAGCACCGCCCGCGCGGCCTCGGCGTCGTAGCAGATCGGGACGATGCTCTCCGGGTGGTCGCGCGCCACCAGGCAGGCGACGCCCGTCGTCCCCTCGCGCACCCGCACGTGCCCGCCGCGCCGGAGCACGTACACGTCCGCCCCGCGCGAGACCTCCGGCGGCGCCGCGCTCAGCGCCAGCTCGATCTCCCGCTTCTCGTCCATCAACGCCGTCACCGGCCGCCGCGCCGCTTCCTGCGCGGCGCACAGGGGAGCGATTGCCAGAGCCGCCGCTGCCAGTCCGATCCAGGTGCGCATATGCAACCTCGACACGAGTGCAGGGTGACAGCCAGTCACGCTCACGTCGGCTCGATCAGCCGCAGCTCCACCGTGCCGCCGTGGCGCAGGTGCGGGCAGCCGCGCGCCAGCTCTGCCGCTTCCGCGTAGTCGCGCGCGCGGATGACGAAGAAGCCGCTCACGACGTCCGTGTCAGCGGGAGCCGTATTCGCCTCGCCGCGCAGCCAGCGCCCGCCGTCGTCGGCCAGCTTCTCGGCCGCGGCCATCCGCCCCTCGGCGCGGAGCCGCACCGCCCAGTCGCGGTACTCGGCCACCAGCGCCCGCGACGCCTCGGGCGTGGCGCCGGCGTCGAAGTCCGCCGACTCGTGCAGCAGCAGGAGGAAGCTCTGCCGCCCGTCGGTCGCGCCCGCTTCGGCGGCTGGTGCGGCGCGCGGCGCCTGACGACGGCCGAGGGCGACGCCGACCGCGAACGACGCGGCGAGCGACGCGGCGAGCGCCACCGCCGCGGCCGCCGCGATGCGGAGGCCGTACGGGCGGCGGGCGCGCCGGCGTTCGGCCTCCGCCGCGCCCGCCAGGCGGACGCGCTCGGCCCCCGCCTCCGACGACGGCCGCGGCGCGGGGACCGGGAGCCGCCCCATGTCGGCCCAGAGCGCGCGCAGCGCTTCCACCTCGTCGCGGCACGCCGCGCACGACGCCAGGTGCGCGCGCAGCTCCGCGTCGGCGCTCGCGTCGGCGCTCGCGTCGGCGCCGCCGCCGCCCAGCGCGTCGATCGCCGCCTCGACTGCCTCCTCGTGTGTCACGGTCGCTCCTCCGTCTGCTCCTCGGTGGCGCGCACCATCGCGCGCAGCGCCTTCAGCGCCCGGTGCACGCGCACGCGCGCCGCGCCGGGGCTGCAGTCGAGCGTGCGCGCGATGGCGTCGTAGCGCATGTCGTGGTAGCGGCTCAGCACGAGCGCCTCGCGCTGCTCCACCGGCAGCCGGGCGAGCGCCGCCTCCACCGCCGCCAGCCGCGCGGCGTCGCCGGGCTCCGCCTCCGGCCGCGTCGGCTGCCCCTCGTCGGCCGCCCACCGCGCGTCCGCACCGTCGGCGCGCGCGGCCGCGCGCAGGTGGTCGAGGCAGACGTTGCGCGCCAGGCGGTACATCCACGTGGTGAACTGCGCGTCGCCCCGGAACGTGTGGCGGTAGCGGAGGATCCGCAGAAAGGTCTCCTGCGCCAAGTCGTCGGCCGCCTCCGCGCTCGTCGTGAGCCGGTAGCAGAGGGCGTGCGCCGTGTCGTAGTGCCGCCGGAAGAGCGCCCCGAGCGCGTCGAGGTCGCCCCCGCGGACGGCGAGCATGAGCTCCGTGTCGGTCATCGGTCGCTATTTCGACCGCGGCGTGGGCGGAAGTGTTACAGGCTGCAAACCATCCCCCTCCCTCGCTCTGTCATCCTGAGCGGAGCGCGCAGCGCGGAGCGAAGGATTTACTGTGGCCCGCCGGCCCCTCACCTGGTCGATTGGATCCTTCGCTCCGCGCTCCGCGCTCCGCTCAGGATGACACTCAACACCAGCCCACAATGAATCGTCGCACGATGATCGCCCAGGGCATCGCCCAGGGCAGCGTCGCCCTGCTCTCGGCCTGCGCCACCGGCGGCGCGACCCGCGCGCCGAAGGCGAGCACCTCGGCGAACGATACGTTCTGGACCGACCGGCTCCCGCAGCTCATGGAGTACGCGTCCGTCCCCGGCGTCGCGGTGGCGATGGTCGAGGGCGGCGCGGTGGCGTGGGCGCGCGGGTTCGGCGTGCGGGCCGCCGGCGGGAGCGACCCCATCGCCGAGGACACGGTGTTCGAGGCCGCGTCGCTGGGGAAGCCGGTCTTCGCCTACGCGGTCCTGCGGATGCGCGACGAGGGGCTGATCGACCTCGACCGCCCGCTCGGCGCGTACCTGCCGGCGCCGTACCTGCCTGACGAGCCGAAGGCCGCCGCCATCACCGCCCGTCACGTGCTGAGCCACAGCTCGGGCTTCCGGAACTGGCGCAACGGGCCGACGGACCGCCTGACGGTGGACTTCACGCCGGGGGAGCGATTCTCCTACTCGGGCGAGGGCTACTTCTACCTCCAGCGCGTGGTCGAGCAGGTCGCGGGGCGGGCCTTCCCGCGCTACGTGCGCGAGCGCGTGCTCGAGCCGCTCGGCATGCGCAGCAGCAGCTACGTCTGGCTCCCCGAGCTCGACGCGCGGATGGCCGCGCCTCACTCGAGCCGCGGGCAGCCGCGCGAGTCGTTCCACGCGCGGCTGGCGAAGAGGATGGCCGCCCAGGCGCCCGCCGAGCGCGTCGACACCGCCGCCGGCGCGCGCGTGCCGCTCCTCGACTGGCGGTACGACGAGGTGGCCGCGATGATGCCGAAGGCCGACCCCAACCTGCCGGTGCTGCCGAACTACATGATCCCGAACGCCGCCGGCAGCCTGCTCACGACGGCGGGCGACTACGCGCGCTTCGTGACGCACGTCGTCGACGGTGGCGCGCGTGGCGCGACCGACCTCGCCGAGGGCACGCGGCGCGAGATGCTCTCCCCTCAGATCCGCCTCAACAGCGCCCTCGCCTGGGGCCTCGGCTGGGGGCTCGAGCGCGAGGGCGGCGCCGGCGCGCCGACGTCCTTCTGGCACTGGGGCGACAACGGCAACTACAAGAACTTCGTCCTCGGCGACGCCGCCGCGCGCCGCGCCGTCGCCATCTTCACCAACGGCGCCGGCGGGCTCAAGGTCGCCGAGCGTATCGTGAACCACGTCACGGGCCGCGAGCATCCGGCGTTCGTGTGGGTGTGAACGGCAGGGGAGGGAGAACGGCGAGTTGTCAGTTGTGAGTTGAAGTCGTGAGTTCCCAGTGGTCCGCCGTCCACTCCCGACTGACGACTTCAACTCACAACTGACAACTCGCCGTTCTCCCCCACCCTTGCTCTCTCCCCATCTGGCGAGTTGGTTCTCGCCATGCGACCCACCCATCTGCTCTCCGCCGCCGCGGCGCTGCTCCTCGCCGCGTGCGCGTCCACCCGGCGCACGGGCGCCGCCGGGGACGACCGGCGGCCGTACGACGTCGTGATCACCGGCGCCCGGCTGGTGGACGGGACCGGCAACCCGTGGCGCTACGCCGACGTCGCGGTGCGCGGCGACCGGATCGTGCGCGTCGCGCCGGGGGGCGCGCTGGCCGGCGCGCGCTCGGCGCGCCACGTCGAGGGGCGCGGGCTGGTGCTGGCGCCCGGGTTCATCGACGTGCAGGCGCACGGCTATGACGCGGTGCTCGCCGGCGGCGGCGGGCGGCGGCGGGTGAGCAAGGTGACGCAGGGCGTCACGACCGAGATCTACGGCGAGGGGTCGACGCCGGCGCCGGCCAACGCCGCCGTGCTCGCCGCGTCGGGCATCGGCTCGTCGGACACCGGCGCGGTGGCGCGGGCGCACCGCGGCTTCGGCGGCGGGCGCGGCTTCGGCGCCTGGCTCGCGGCGATGGAGCGCGCCGGCTCCTCCACCAACAGCGGCTCCTTCCTCGGCGCCGAGACGGTGCGCGTCTACGCCAAGGGGGAGGCCGAGGGGCCGGCGACCCCCGCCGAGCTGGACACGATGCGCCGCGTCGTCCGCGACGCCATGCGCGACGGCGCGTTCGGCGTGGCGAGCGCGCTCATCTACCCGCCGGGGAGCTACGCCTCGACGGCCGAGCTGACCGAGGTCGTGCGGGCAGCCGCCGCGGGGCACGGCCGCTACATCACCCACATGCGGAGCGAGGAGGCGCGGCTCCTCCCGGCGCTCGACGAGGCGTTAGGCATCGGCCGCGACGCCGGCGTGCCGGTGATCGTCTACCACCTGAAGGCCGCCGGCCCCGCCAACTGGCCGAAGGCCGCGGCGGCGGTGGCGAAGATCGACTCGGCGCGCGCGGCGGGGCAGGACGTCCAGGCGACGATGTACCCCTACCCCGCGTCCGGGAACGCCCTCGCCGCCTGCCTGCCGCAGTGGGCCGCCGAGGGCGGGCGGCTGCTGGAGCGCCTCCGCGCCGCCGGCGCCGACGCCGCGCTGCACGAGCGCATCGTCCGCTCGATGACCGACACCTCGGCCGACGCCGAGCCGCTCTGCCAGGACGTGCGCCCCTCCGACATCATGGTCGTCGGCTTCCGGCGCGACGACCTGAAGCCGTACGAGGGGAAGCGCCTCGACGAGATCGCCGCCGCGTTAGGTAAGCCGTGGACCGAGGCCGTGATCGACCTGACGCTGCGCGAGGAGAACCGGCTGAGCAAGATCACCTTCAGCATGAGCGAGCCCAACGTCGCGATGCAGCTCCGCCGCCCCTGGGTCATGGTCGGCAGCGACGCCGGCGCCTCCGACCCCGAGACCGCCCGCGGCCTCACCCACCCGCGCGCCTACGGCACCTACCCGCGCCTGCTCGGCAAGTACGTGCGCGAGGAGCAGCTCCTGACGCTGGAGGACGCCGTCCGCCGCATGACGAGCGCCGTCGCCGAGGCGCTCGCGATCCCCGACCGGGGCCTCGTGCGCGAGGGGATGATGGCCGACCTCGTCCTCTTCGACCCCGCCACGGTCGCCGACCGCGCCACCTACGACCGCCCCCACCAGCTGTCGACCGGCGTCCGCCACGTCTTCGTCAACGGCGTCGCCGTGATCAGCGACGGCGTCCACACGGGCGCCACGCCCGGGCGTGCCGTGCGCGGGCCAGGCTGGGACGGCGGGGGCAGCCCGTGAGAACCGCTTACCACGGATGAACACCGATACCTCCCGTAGACCAACAAAGCTCCTCTCGCCTGAGTGAGAGGAGCTTTGACGTCTCACGGAGAGATCCGTGTCGATCCGTTCAATCCGTGTTCATCCGTGGTATGCTCTTCACGCAGCCCGAATCGGCGTGATGCTCCGGACGTTCCGCGGCGTGGGGGTGCGAAGGAAGCGGGTCTGCTGCTCGAAGGGAATGCGAATGACGAAGCGCGCGCCGCCCTCGGCGCGGTTGCCGGCGCTCACCGTGCCGCCGTGCTCCTCGAGCACCTGGCGCACGATCCACAGCCCCAGGCCGGTGCCCTTGCCGGCGGGCTTCGTCGTGAAGAAGCGGTCGAAGATCCGCGGCGCCACCTCGGGCGGGAGCCCGGGGCCGCTGTCCTCGACCGCCAGCCACACGCCCGTCGCGTCCTGGCCGGAGCTGAGCCGCACCACGCGCGCGCCGCCGCCGCCGAGCGTGTTGCCGACGTCCCGCGCCTCCATCGCCTGCACGGCGTTGATGACGAGGTTGAGCACCACCCGCTCCAGCCGCCCCGGGTCGCCGGTGAACGGCGGGGTGCCTGACGAGAGCTCCTCGTCCACCACCACCTTCTTGTCGCGGAGGAACGGCCGCAGCGTCGCGAGCGCGCGGTGCCCCACCTCCTCCAGCGTCACCGGGCCCACCTCGGCGCGGCGGGTGCGCGCGAACGCCAGCAGCTCCCCGACCACGTGCGCCGTCCGCCGCGCCTCCTCCGCGATCGAGTGCGCGTCCTCCCGCGCCTCGCGGTCGGCGAGCGTCGAGGCCAGCAGCTCGGCCTGGAGGGAGATCGTCGACAGCGGGTTGTTCACCTCGTGCACCACCGACGCCGCCAGCGTGCCGAGCGCCGCCAGCTTGTCCGCTTCCTGGAGGCGTACCGCCAGGTCGCGCTCCTCGGTGACCCGCGCCAGCTGCGCCGCGATCGCCCGCCGCACCGCGCGCTCGTGCCAGTGCGTGGCGAACGTCGCCACGGCGCCGACGATCGCCAGCAGGAGGAGCTTGGCCCCCTCGTCGAGCGCCGAGAGGGTGAACAGCCCGCCCGCCGTCTGGCCCACGCCGCCGAGCCCGCTGGGGCGCAGCACGAACGCCACCCGGCCGGTCGCGCCGAGGAACGCCAGCAGCGCCCCGTACTCGATCACCACCAGCGCCGCCGTGCCGGCCGCCTGGCGCGTGGACCCGGTCATCGGCCGCGCGGCGATGATGGCGAAGTAGAGCAGGAAGAGCGGCGCCCTGAGCGCCAGCTCCGGCGTGCCGACCACGGCGTAGCCGGCCAGCAGCGCGCTCACCGCGGTCACGTCCAGCAGCGCGTCCGCCGTCCCCAGCCACTCCGGCACGCGCTCCCTCTTGTAGAAGAGCGGGTAGTGCAGGAGCGTCCACGCGCACACCGGCAGCAGCACCGCCGCGTTCACCCACGACAGCGACGCCGAGACGACGCACCCGTACACGATCGCCGCCACCGCCAGCAGCGGCAGCACCACGGCGCGTACCCCGTTCAGCAGCCGCTCGGCGCGCTGCCGCTCCGCCTCGATGAGCGGCGCGACGATGTCCGAGTCCGGCGCGGGCAAACCAGCGTCGTCTTGAGGGAAGGCGATCACGGCGGGATCGTGCGTGGCGGGTCTGGAATTGTCGGGTCTGGTGTAAACAGACGGATGAGGGGCGGGGCGGGCAACACGGGCGATTCGCGTATCGCACTTCGGGAATCGCCCTTAGCTTCTTCCGGGTGAGAGACACCGAGCGCATCGAGCGTCTGGAGTACCTCGTACGCAAGCTCGCGCAGCAGGTGGCGGAGCTGCGCGGGGAGGTGGCCCAGCTGCGGGGCGCTGGCGCTCCACCGGCGGCGGAGCTCGCCGAGGCGGCGCCGGCCGTGGAGGCGCAATCGTCACCCTGGTTCTCATCGGAGCCCGAAGGGACGGACGAGCCCGCTGCCTCGACGGCCGATACAGCCGAGCCCGCCATGACGGGCCCGGACGCCCCGCAGCGGCGCTTCGGTCCTCCGGACCGCCGGACGCCGGCGTGGAAGATCAGCGACCGCTCCGACCTGGAGGGGCTCGTCGGACGCTACGGCACCGTCGCGCTCGCCGCGCTCACGATCATCGTCGGCGTCGGGGCGTTCCTTCAGTGGGCGATCGAGCGCATCACCGTCGGGCCTGCCGCGCGCGTAGGGCTGGGGCTGCTCGCGGCCGCGGGCGTCGCGGCGCTCGGGATGCGGCTGCGCTCACGCGGCGCGCGCCAGTACGGCAACACGCTCATCGGGCTCGCCCTCGCCATCGTCCACGTGGACGCGTGGGGGGCGGGGCCGCAGCTCCAGGTCATCCCATCGGGAGTCGCGCTCGCCATCGCCGCGGCGGCGTCGATCGCCGTGGCCGCGCTCGCGTTCCGGGAGCAGGAGCAGTCGCTGTTCGCGGTGGGGACGGGGGGCGCGCTCCTGGCCCCGTTCGTTACCTCCAACCACAGCGGCCGCGTCGTCGCGCTGCTCGTTTACGGGCTCGTGGTCCTCTCCACCGGCTTCTACGCCCTGCGCGGGCGGGCGTGGACGCTCGCGCGCACGATCATGCTGGTGGGGGGCGTGGTCTACGTGGCGGCGGCGCTCGGCGCCATGCCGGCCGGCTCCCGGGACCTGGTGCGCGCGTCGCCGGCCGTCTTCGCGCTGGCCTGCGCGTGGGGCGCGCTGGCGCTGAGCGGCGAGATGCACGCGCGGCCGCTCGCGCGCTCGTACCTGGGCGCGCTGCTGTCGGCGCTGCTGTGGGACGTCTCGGGCTACGCCGAGGGGCCCGCCGGCCGCATCGTCCCGCTCGCCCTGCTGGGCGCGCTCACCGCGTACGCGTCGCTCCGCCTGGCGGGCGGCCCGGATGCCCGCCCCGGCTACGGCGACCTGCTGGTGGAGGGAGCGCTGCTCCCGCTCGCGATGCTCGGTGCCGTGCTCGCGTCGCTCGCCGACGCCTTCACGCCGCAGGGGGCCGGGCTCGCGATGCTCTGGTCCGCGCTCGCGCTCGGCGCGTGGATGTGGCTCGCGGATCCGGGCGAGGAGGCGGCCGCCTCCCCCGCACCATCCGGCGACGCGCGGCGCAGCCCCGTGCACCTCATGACGGCCGGGGCGGCGAGCGCGCTGGCGGTCGTGCTGGCGCTGCACGACCACGGGGTGGCGTGCGTGACGGCGCTGAGCGCGCACGCGGTGCTGTTCGCCGTCATCGCGCGCCGCACGCGGTCGGTCGAGCCCGCCATCCCGGCGGCGGGCGCGCTCGTCTTCGCCGCCGCCTGGGCGTACGACCTGCTGAGCGACCGCACCCCATATGAGTACGCGCCCTTCCTCACCGCCGCGTCGGTGGCCGCGCTCGCCGCGTCGGCGGGGTGGGCGTGGTGGGCGTGGCAGATGCTCGCCGCCGCCAGGGAGCGGGGCCGCGGCCGGGGGCTGGGGTGGCCGGGGCCGGGCGACCGGACGGTGATCACGCTGCTCGGCGTCGCGCCGGCGTTCCTCTGGGGGCGCGAGGAGCTGGCGCACGCCGTCTCGAGCGAGGCGTCCACCTTCCTGCTCATCCTGTACTACGCGCTGACCGGCGTCGTCTCGATCTTCGTCGGCCGGCGCTACGCCGCCGCGGACGCGCGGAAGGCCGGCCTCGCGCTCGCGGTCTACGCGGCGCTCAAGGCGCTCGCTCAGGCTTCCGAGCTGACCAACATCGGCCTGCGGGTCGGCAGCTACCTCCTCGTCGGCGGCTTCCTGCTCGGGGTCGCTTACTGGTACAGGGCGGCGAACGAGAAGCGGCCGCTGGAGGTGGGGTACTGAGTGAGCCCGGATTCTTGCCGAATTCGCCCGCCATTCCTACGTTAGACCACCCACCGCGTCTACGGCGTGTCCGCCCGTGTCCCCCACGTGGCCCACACGACGACTGCTTCCGCAATTCATGCGAAGCCGACGCAGACTCGCTCTCACCACTCTCTTGGAGGTGGTTGTATGAAGCGATTCGTGCAGTCTGCCGCGGGCCTCCTGCTCTTCGCCGCCGGCGCCGGGGCGCAGGAGAACAGCGCCTTCTTCAAGCCGCCAATCTTCGTGTTCCAGCCCGGCATCGTCACGGCGAACGCGGTGTCGCCGACCGTCAAGGACGCCGACGTGCTGTCGGGGCTCAACGTCCGCTTCATGACGATCCTCCCGACGGCCGCCAAGTACTTCCTCGGCGTGGCCGGCGTGCAGTTCCAGCCGAATGGCGTGGGCGGCAACAAGAACAACTCGCCGGGCTTCTTCTACGGCGGCCTCATCCCGGTCCCCATCGTCTCGACCGCCACGCAGGGATGGCTGAGCTTCAGCCTCGACCCGCTCGGCGTGTATGGGCCGTCCGGCTACTCGAGCGACCACCCGTACTCGCACGAGGCTTTCCTCGAGGGCGCGTTCGTCCTGAACGTCGGCTCGAAGATGATGAAGGACATCCCGATGTTCGCCGGCGTGAGCGCGTACTTCCTGGTCGACCAGCAGCTCACCCACCCGGCGCAGGACGCGCAGGGCAAGAACGACCGCTGGAACCCGGTGCTGCTCTACGGGGTCACGGTCCCGATCGCCGCGCCGAAGTAACGGCTGCGAGGTGCGAGGTGCGAGATGCGAGAGGGGCCCCGGGAGGCGTGGTACTGCCTCCCGGGGCCCCTCTCGCATCTCGCACCTCGCACCTGATTCTTACTTCGCCGCGATGGTCGTCGCCGGCTTCGAGGGCTCGAGCGCCGAGCGCGGGACGCTCTGCCACCGCTCGCCGCTCCGGGTGGCGCCGAACGCGCCGCCGAGGGCGAAGCCGACCACGGCGCCGTTCAGGTAGCCGCCGACGAAGTTGCGAACGCCGGGGGTGCCGTCGCCGCTGCGGAAGGTGGCCGCGCCGAGGAGGCCGAGGAAGAGCGCGCCGCGCTTCGCCGAGTGTCTCATCCCGGACCACCGGCTGCGGCCGGTGCTGACCTCGATGCTGTCCACCGACTCGATCGGCAGCGTGACGCGGCGGTACTGCTCGACGAGAATGGTGTTGGGGAAGAACATCCGCCGCTCCACCGCCGCGTCCACGGTGTCCAGCACGACCGAGTCGCCCTGGGCGACCACGACCGTGCCGGCGAGCTTGTCCCTGCCGAGCATCGGCACGCGCAGTCGGACGCGCGCCCCGCGGGAGAAGAGCGCGGCCGTCGCGGGAGACGCGGGTGATACCGTAGGGGACGCCGCGGGCGACGGCGCGGCCTTCACCGGCGCGGCGGCGAACGTCGCGCCGGACGAGACGGGGAGCGCCTGCCCGGCAGCGGACGCGACCGGGGCGGCGGCGAGAACGACCAGAGCGAGAACTGCGCGCGACGGTTTCATACGGCGACCTGCCTGCTCGGCAACGAGACTCTAAAGGCCCCTGGTGATGACAAAGCGCGAGCCGCCCTGGGGACGGCCCGCGCTGACAGACCAACCACCCGCACTTTCGTATTTGGCAAGGCTGGGGCCAACGCCGTCGGCCGGGGGTAGCGTTTACATCGGCTGATTTTCCGCCCGCCGCCGGCCTGGGCTGATGCGTGGGCCCATCAGACTGACGCCGGGGCGCACGATCGCCCGCCGCGGGGATGGCCCGCAATGACGGGGGTCACAAGGGGCGGGAACCCATCGCCGCCCCAGCAGGGGCTGTGCGGGCGAGACTCCCGGGAGCGATACCTAACGCCTCACGCCGGCCGGGCGTTGACGGCCACCGGTCTCCCGATGTTTACTGTCAGGGTGGACAAGGCGTCGCTGAGCGAGCGGGACATCTGCACGAAGTTCATCACCCCGGCGGTGTGCGCGGCGGGGTGGGATCTGCACGCGCAGATCCGCGAGGAAGTCACGTTCACGAAGGGGCGGATCATCGTCCGCGGACGCGTGGTGAGCCGCGGTACCGCACGGCGCGTGGACTACGTGCTCTACCACAAGCCGAACCTTCCCCTCGCCGTCATCGAGGCCAAGCACAATACGGCAGAAGTACGCAGCAGCACGCTCGCGGACTCCGTCGTCCACCACCTCCTCTCCGCCTGACCCGCCCCTAACGAGCCTTCGTGCCCCTCGAAGTCGGCATCTGGCGCGTGGGCGCCACGCTGGAGCGGGTCGCGACGTCGTCAATGCAGCCCGGCAATTTCCCAGTTGCACCCGAACGGTACGCGCCGCGCTCGATCGATGCGGGCCGCCATTCCGGACGCCGTAGCTTGATCCCGCCGCCGAACTGCTTCTGTCGTTCACGCTCCGGTGAACGCACAGGCACGGCGACGCGGCCGGAGAGGCCTCTCGCGCGGACTGGTGCCGGCGCCCCCACTCCTTCACCCCGGCGCCGTCTGGCTCCTCGGCGACACCCTCTGGAAGCTGAAGTCGCCGGACATGGCGCATCCGGGTAGTGGGTCACTTTGAAGTGGCGGCGACGGCGACGGCCTTGTGACAGGATGAACGGCGACAGGATAAGCAGGATGGTGAACAGGATGAACGGCCCCGGGAAGCCGCGCCTCCCGGGGCCCGCATTCTGTTCACCCTCCTGTTCACCCTCCTGTGCATCCTGTCAAAGCCGTTGCCGTCGCCGTCGCCTCAAACTGACCCACTACCCGCATCCGGGTATCATTCTGATGGCCCCCGACGTGCCGCGGCGTCCGGTCCGCGCGGCGCTCTGTAGTGGCAAACCGCCCTCGGCGCGCGAGCGGGAGACGACAGTGTTCGTGGCATGCGAGCCGTTCGTGAAGCCCACCTGCGTGTATCTGGCCTCTGTCACGTCGTTCGACCGGCTCACTTCGAGCGCGCGAAGTATCTGGGCACGGTGCCTGCCGACGTGCTGGCGCTGCTGCTGGAGCGCTGGTACGTCCTCTACATCACCGGCAGGGTGATATGACACGCGAACAGGTGCGCGTCGGAGAGCTGTGGCGCATCGGCGGCGCGGACGACCTCGCCGTCGTCATCTTCGCGCGACGACGAGGAGGGCACGGGCCAGGACATCCGCGTGGTGCCCGTGTACGAGCGCCTTGCCTCGCTCGCCACCACGAGCGATGCGGTGGTGCCGTGCGCCGAGAACACTCTGGGCGTGGAGCTGCTCGCGGCGTGCTGGAACGCGCGGAGCTTTCATTCCCGCGACCTCACGACTCGTCGCGGCCAGGTGAGCGCGGAGGCGCTCGAGGCGATTCGAGAGACCGAGCTCGTCGGCATCGTGCCGCACGCGCCGGTGCGCTTCGGGGCGTGGCGGGGGACGCCGGTGACGGCCGACGATGACCCGCGCATCGACTTCGAGCTCGGGCAGCTGCGGCACTGGAACGCCATCGAGGAGCGAGCGCTGCGCTCCGGAATCGCCGTCGCGCACGATTCGGGGCGGCCGGCGTAACGATCGGCCGCCGCGCTGGCCTGGGCACGGCCGGTGCATGCCTCCGTCGGGTTCTCTCTCGAGCCCGCCACATGCGTCACAAGCTCGCCTTCGCCCTCGTACTCGGCCTGGCCGCGCCAGCCGCCCCCGCGCGCGCCCAGCCCGCCGACACCGCGGCCATCTCCACCGACCCACTGTTCACGGGCTCGGACCTGATCGTCGCCGGCAGCTTCGTGCTCGGGACGCTGGCCGCACACCCGGTGGACAAGTACTTCGCGAAGCGGCTCCAGAACCCGTGGGCGCAGGAGAACCGCTGGCTGCGCCGCGCCGCGACCACCTTCAACATCACCGCCGCCCCGGGGTCGCTCATCATCGGCGGCACGCTCTACGGCGTCGGCCGGATCGGCGGTAACGAGCGGATGGCCGACCTCGGGCTGCACGGCACCGAGGCGATCGCCATCGCCGGCGTTGCGACGACGCTGATCAAGGGCACTGCCGGCCGCGCGCGCCCGTACCGCGAGCCCGACAACCCGCGCAACTTCGGACTCAACCGCGGCTGGCGGCACGAGGAGTATCGCTCCTTCCCCTCCGGCCACAGCACGATGGCCTTCGCCGCGGCGGCGGCCGTCACCGAGGAGTCGGCGCTCTGGTGGCCGCACTCCAAGTGGTACGTCGGCACGGTGATGTACGGCGGCGCGGCGCTCGTGGGCGTCTCGCGCATGTACAGCAACAAGCACTGGGCGAGCGACGTCATCATGGGCGCCGCCTTCGGCACCTTCGCGGGCCGCAAGGTCGTGAAGTACCACCACAGCCACCCGGACAACCGCGTGGACCGGTGGCTGCTGGCCGGGTCCATCCGCGGAGGGGAGCTGAGCCTGCTGGTGCTGCCGGGGCTGTGAGCTTGGCTCGAGCTCGGGATACGCTCGGCGTGCGAGGACGGGCTGTCGCGGGGGAGAGGACGGGACGGCGGGACGGCGCCTCCGCGGCGCGATTCGCGATGCGACACGCGGAGCGCTGAGCCGGAATGCCTCCCCTCACCGGCATCTTCATCATCGCCGAGCTGGCCGGCCCGGCGGCCGAGCGCATTCGGACCATCCACGAGCGCTACGACCCCAAGCTCGCGGCGATGAGCGGGCCGCATCTCACGATCGTCGGCTCGTCGGGCGCGGGGCCCATCGCGGCGCGCACGTCGGCCGCGTCGCTGCGCGCGGCCATCGAGCCGATCGCCGCCGAGACCGCGCCGATCGAGCTGCACTTCCTGCCGCCGATGCGCTTCATGCAGAGCGAGATCGTCGTGCTGCCGCTCGACCCGCACGGCCCGCTGCGCGTGCTGCACGAGCGGCTGAAGACGAGCGGCCTCCAGTACGCGCGTCCGCGCTTCGCCTTCACGCCGCACGTCACGCTGAGCTTCTACCCCACGCTCACCCCCACGCGGGTCCGCCAGCTCCTCTCCATCCGCGTCGACGAGCCGGCGGTCATCGACGCCCTGATCGTCTCCGAGACGCGCGACCCGCTGCCGCCGCGGAAGCTGTTCGAGGCGAAGCTGGGGGGATGAGCGGGACGCGGGACGCGTCCCGCGTCCTTTTTCCCCATTCGGACATCCCGACTTTCTGTCCGGTCATTGTGCCCTTTTGGGGGTCCGGCGGTGGCTGGACGGAAGTGGTGGCAAACCGCGTAACTTCCTACAGAACAAGGTGTTGTGGGAGGCAATTAGCCGAGCTTAACCGTTGGTACGGGCCCTGCCTTAGGAGGGGGCAGCCCGGGGACTATCCGGGTGCTTCGTAGTCCCGGAAGCAACCTCTTAGAGATTCCTCTACCAGCCCTCATGCGTATCCTCTCGGCTTCCACGCTGACCGCCCTCTCGCTGTCGCTCCTCCTCGCCGCGTGCAGTGACGCGCCGACGACGGTGACGACCGAGGGTTCGACCACGCTGCCGGTGCCGCGCGCGGCGATCTACGTCGACCATATGGACACGGTGAGCGCGGTCAAGTCGGCCGACATCACCGTGACGCCGCAGGGCGGCTGGTTCCAGCTCGGCACGAACGGCGTGTACTTCCCGGCCAACACGATCTGCGACCCGAACTCGAGCAGCTACGGCGTGACCGAGTGGGACAAGTCGTGCCGCACGATCAAGAAGTCGATCAAGATCCACGCGGAGCTCGACACGGTCGCCGGCGCCTGGATCGTCTTCACGCCCGACCTGCGCTTCCGCCCGTCGGACAACTCGGACAGCTGGGTGTACCTGTTCATGTACACCGCAGAGATCGAGGGCACGGTGCAGCCGCCCGAGGTGGTCAGCAACAAGTGGAAGATCAACTGGCTGCCGGGCGGCGGGCTGCCGCCGGTCGACGAGTCGTTCGGCGACAACTCGCTCAAGACGCGCCAGTACAAGAACACCGGCTACGTCTACCGCCGGGTCAAGCACTTCTCCGGGTACCAGGTCGTTCTCGGGCGCTCGCTCGAGGAGACCAGCCTCTCCAGCGAGTTCTAACGACGCTGGCGGGAGGCGCGGGTGATGGCGGCGGCCGAATGCCGACGCCCCGCGCCACGGAGGATGGGATGGGTACGGGATCGTTAGGCAATCCGCGAACCTGACAGACCCCCAACGCTTGATACCGGGACGACCGGACCTCATGAACACCCTGGAGACCCGCGGCGCCGACTGGCGCCCGCTGACGGACCTGCGGCTGCCGGCCGACGTGAGCGATCTGCTCGCGCGGCGGCTCCGCCTGGTCCACGACCGAGTGGCGCGGGCGGCCGAAGGCCGCTCCCCCCGGGCGGCGGCGGAGCTGGCGGTGCACTTCGACCGCAGCGGGAACAACGAGAAGGCGTACCAGTACGCGATGGCCGCCGCCCGGCGCGCCAGCGACGTGTACGCCAACGCGCAGGCGGCCGACTTCCTCGGGCTGGCCGAGCGCAACGCAACCACCCCGGCGCAGCTCGCCCAGGTGCGCGTCCGGATGGCGGAGGTCGCCGAGGCGGCCGGACGGCACGAGGAGGCCGAGCGGCTCTGCACGCTCGCGCTGACGTGGTACGAGTCCGCGGCCCAGAGCGCGGCCGCCGACCGCGGGCGCGCGGTCACGCTGCGCCGGATGCGCGAGCGCCTGCGCGGCGCCCTCGGCCAGCCCTTCCGCACGACCCTCGGCGCCTGCCTGATGCTGGACGAGGAGGCGAAGGCGCTGGGCCTCGAGCAGGAGCACGTCGAGCTGCTGCTCATGATCTCGCGCACCTACAGCCGGCTGGGCGACGGCGCGGCCGCCGAGCGGATCGCCGAGGAGTGCGTGGCCACGGCGGAGCGCCTCGCGAGCGAGCCGGGGCTGCTCGCCGACTGCCTCAACCATCTCGCGATCACGCGCGACGCGGCGCGCTCGGCGCAGGCGCAGGAGCTCTACCGCCGCGCGCTCGGGATCTACGAGCAGCTGGGCGACCGGCGCGGCCGCGTGAAGTGCCACAACAACCTCGGTATTCTCTTCACCCGCGCCTGCGAGTGGGCGGCCGCCGAGCGCGAGTTCGAGGCGTCGCTCGAGCTGAGCCGCGCCGCCGGGCTGGCCGAGTTCTGGGGCGTTGGGGCGCTGAACCTGGGCGTCGTGGCGCTGCACGCGGGGGACCACGACCGGGCGCGCGACCTGCTCGGCGAGGCGTTCGCGGTCTTCGCGACGACGAAGCACAAGGAGTACGAGCTCTACGCGCTGTTCAACCTGGCGCACCTGGAGCGCGAGCGCGGCGAGTACGCGCTGGCCGCCGAGATGTACGACGTGACCAGCGCCGCCGCCGCGCAGCTCGGGCAGGCGGACGTGGAGATCGGCGCGCTCGCCGGCGCGGGGCTCTCCCTGCTGCGCGGGGACCGCGCGGCGAACGTGGGCTCGGCCTACGCCGCGCTCCGCGGCGCCGAGGAGCGCAGCCGCGGCCGCACGCCGTCGTGGTTCCACGGGCGCGAGCTGGTGGACGCGCTGGCGGTGGGCGTCGCCGCCGTCGACGGCCGGATCGAGGACGCGTTCGCGCGCTTCGACGACGCGCTCGCGGCCGCCGAGGGGAACGACCAGTACTGCGCGGCGTGGCTCGTCGCCGAGTGCGGCGAGGCGCTGGTGCCGCACCGCCCGGCGGGCGTGCGCACGCGGGTGCGCCACTACGCGGAGCGGGTCAGCGCGCTGCGCCACACGGGACTGTCCCGACGCTTCGCGCGCCTGCTGGAGAGCGCGGACGCGGCGGCGGCGGATTGACGAGGGGCTAGGGGCCAGGGGCTAGGGGCTAGAGGCTCAAAAAAACTGAAGTTGCAGGACGGCACTGCGGGGTGCCGGTTGGGAGCGAAACGCGTAACGGGCAGCGGCTGACCCGGTACGCGTTTCGTGCTTTTGTGCGGGACGCGGGACGCGCGGGGAGGGTCGGGTGCCACCGCGTCCGCCGCCCGGCCGGGACGTGGGAGGGGCGACGCGCGCGTCGCCCCTCCGGCATCCCGACCACGAACCGCCCCACCGCCGACGCGACCATCCCCTGCGCGTCCCGCGTCCCGCGTCCCGCGTCCCGCGTCCCGCGTCCCGCGTCCCCTCGTTCACCCCTGCATAGTGCATTTCACTCTCGCGTTCCCGGCGATTCGTTCTTTGAACGAAGTTGACACGGGGAAGTGTGGGCCTTACTGTCAGCCCCGCCTGACAAAAATCTGACATTCGGCGCCCTGTCCCTGACAGTCGCGTACGATCCCCTGACAGCGCGCCTCATCCCTGTACTCGGAGCGGGGATGAGGCGCGTCCTCCCGAGGCGACCGCCTCGGGCCTCCTTCCCCCAATTCCCCCAGGAGGGCTCGTGTCCAGGAATCGTTCCCCTTCGGTATTCCTGTCGCTCATCCTGCTCGTGCTGTGCTCGGCGAGCGCGTGGTCCCAACAGCGGCGGGTTACTGGCCGCGTCACCGACGCGGCGACCAACGAGCCGCTCGCCGCGGCGCAGCTGACCGTGCCCGGCACCGGCGTCGGCGCGGTGACGAACGACAACGGCGCGTTCACATTGCTGGTCCCGGAGAACACGCAGAACCTCCGCGTCCGGCGGATCGGCTACCAGGCGCGGATCGTCCCGCTGGCGGCCGGCCAGGCGGAGCTCAACGTCACCCTCACCCGCGACGTGCTGCGGCTCGAGGGCGTGACGGTGACCGGCGCGGCGACGACACTGGAGCGGCGCAACGCGCCGACCGCCACCGAGCAGGTGGCCGCCGAAGAGCTGACGCGCGCGCCGGCGCCCTCGCTCGACAACGCGCTCCAGGGAAAGGTCACCGGCGCGATCGTGCGCATGAACGGCGGCGCCCCGGGCGGCGGCGGGCAGATCCAGATCCGCGGCCCGACGTCGATCCTCGGCAAGGGTGATCCGCTGATCGTGATCGACGGCGTGATCATGAGCAACGACGCCATCTCCGGCTCGCTCAACTCGGTCACGCTCGCCGCGCCCGGCGCCTCGCCGTCGCTGGCCACGTCGCAGGACCAGCCGCTCAACCGCCTCGCCGACATCAACCCGGCGGAGATCGAGAGCATCGAGGTGCTGAAGTCCGCGGCCGCCTCGGCGATCTACGGCTCGAAGGCGACCAACGGCGTCATCGTCATCACGACGAAGCGCGGCGCCAGCGGCTCCCCGCGCTTCAACCTGACGCAGCGCGTCGGCACGTACGACCTGATCCGGAAGCTCGGCTCGCGCCACTTCCCGACCGGCACCGCCTCGGACCCGCTCAGCGAGTCGCAGCGCGCGGCGCTCGACGCGGCGTTCGACGAGGACTTCGTGGACTCGGCGCTCGCCGCCGGCCCGCTGAAGATGTACGACTACCAGGAGATGCTCTACGGCTCGAACCACCCGTCCTACGAGACCAACCTCCAGGTCTCGGGCGGGCTCGGCTCGGGCGCGGCGCGCTACCTGGTGGCGGCCACGAACAAGCGCGAGGCGGGGATCGTCGACGGCACCGGCGCCGGCCGGCAGTCGCTGCGGCTCAACCTCGACAACTCCTTCGGCAGCCGCTGGACGACGAGCTTCGGCGCGAACCTGCTCCGCAGCACCGCGGCGCGCGGGGTGTCGGGCAACGACAACTCCTTCATCAGCCCGTTCTACGTCTTCGGCTACATGCCGGCGATCGTGGACCTGACCGCGAAGGACGCCACCGGGCAGTTCCTCCCGAACCCGCTGTTCGGCGGCGGCGCGAGCGTCTCGAACCCGTTCCAGACGTTCGCCTACCTGAAGAACGACGAGACGGTCTACCGCCTGATCGGGAACGGCCGCATCGACTACCAGGTGCTCTCGTCGACCACGAACAGCGTCCGCCTGACGAGCGTGGCCGGCATCGACCGCTTCGACCAGGACAACTTCATCTACTCGCCGCCGTTCATGCAGTACGAGCTGAACGACGCGCTCCCGGGCACGGCGGTCCAGAGCAACTCCGCCAACCGGCAGTGGAACGCGAGCCTGAGCGGCGTCTGGACGCTCACCCCGCAGAGCAACCTGTTCTCGGCCACCACGTCGGCGACGGTGCAGTACGAGCAGCGCGACCAGGCGACGGCGCGCATCCGCCAGCGCGGCACGATCCCGTACGTCGAGAACGTGAACCTCGGCTCCTCGCCGGACGTCGGGCAGTTCCGGCAGGGCGACAAGACGCAGGCGCTCATCCTCAACGAGGACCTGCTGGCGTTCGACGAGCGGCTGACGCTCCAGGGCGGCGTGCGCATCGAGCGCAGCAGCCTGAACGGCGACACGAAGCAGCTCTTCACCTACCCGCGCGTCGCCGCGGCGTACCGCTTCGTGGAGCCGATCCGCGGCTTCGACGACTTCAAGCTCCGCGCGTCGTTCGGCGTCACCGGGAACCAGGCCACCTACGGCACGCGCGACCTGACCTACGCCAGCTTCGGCGTGATCGCCGGCCAGCCGGCGCTCGGCGTGGCCGGCGTCGTCGGCAACCCGAACATCAAGCCGGAGCGGATGAACGAGGTCGAGGTGGGCTTCGACGCCACCTTCCTCCGCAGCCGCGTCGGCCTCGAGGCCACGTACTTCAACCGCCGCGTCACCGACCTGCTGCTGAACTACCCGCTCCCGCCGTCGACGGGGCTCGGGAGCCAGACGATCAACGGCGGCGAGCTGAAGAGCACGGGCACCGAGCTGGCGCTGCGCGCGGTGCCGCTCGACCTGCCGACGCGCGGGATCAACTGGACCACCCGGGCGTCGTACTACACGTTCAAGACGGTCACCCGGGACCTGCCGTCGAACGTGCCGGCGTTCGTCGTCGGCAGCACGGGCTTCGGCTCGGCGTTCGGGCGCAATCGTCAGGCGGAGGGCGTCTCGACCACCACCATCTGGGGCTCGAAGCCGATGGCGATCACCGGCTCGACCGGGGCGGTGACGCGCGTCATCAAGGACACGATCCTCGGCGACTCGCGCCCCAAATTCACGATGGCGTTCACGAACGACTTCACGTTCAAGAGCTGGTCGCTCGGCGTGCTGGTCGACTGGCGCAAGGGCGGGCTCGTCTCGAACATGACGAACAACGTGTTCGACGAGGGCGGCAACTCCTGGGACTACGACCAGGCGTCGCCCTGCCGCGGCAGCACCCGCACCGAGGTCATCGGCGACCCCTGCGAGGACGCCGACAACTCCGCCGACGCGCTGCTCGGCGCCTACCGCTACGACAAGTGGGCCGGCGGCGAGGACGCCCGCGTCTACCTGCAGGACGGCTCGTTCGTCAAGCTGCGCGAGGTCTCGGTCAGCTACGCGCTCCCGCAGCGCCTCACCGGGCGGGTGTTCGGCGCGCGCGACCTGCGGCTGAACTTCAGCGGCCGCAACCTGATCTGGTGGTCGGATTACTGGAGCTTCGACCCCGAGGTCAACAACTTCGGCAGCCAGAACACGACGGCGTTCGTCGACCTGGCCCCGTTCCCGCCGAGCCGCAGCTTCTTCTTCAGCGTCGACGTCGGCTTCTGACGGCCACGCCTAACGGCTCTCACGCATCGCGACAGCGAGCAGACAATGACTCATAGAAAACTCGCACTCCTCGCGGCCGCCGCGGCGGGCTTCGTCCTCGCCGCGTGCGACCCGGACCTCACGGTCCCCAACTACAACTCGCCGACCAAGGCCCAGATCGACGCCGACCCGCAGCGGATCCAGCTCCTGGCCAACGGGATCATGAACCAGCTGGCGGCGCAGGCCCCCGCCTACATCGACGACCTGGGCACGCTGGGGCGGGAGAGCTTCGAGTACACGCCCACCGAGGGGCGCAACCACACGAACTTCGTGCAGGCCGCCACGCTCACGAACTCCGGCTTCGCCGCCGGGCTCTGGGCGGGGCGCTACACGAATGTGCGCAACGTCCGGGAGTTCCTGCGCGCCGTGGACGAGGTGCAGTTCCTCCCCGGCGGCCTGCAGATCACCGACCAGCAGCGCTCGGCGGCGCGCGGCTTCGCCAAGACGATCGAGGCGCTCGAGCTGCTGTACGCCGTCTCCACCCGCGACACGCTCGGGATCCCGGTGGAGGTGAAGCCGGACATCGCCTTCATCGCCCCGTTCGTCACGCGCGACTCGGCGTACAAGTACATCACCGGGCGGCTCGACGAGGCGGTGAACGACCTGAAGGGCCTGTTCACCGTCGTGCCGAAGACCGGCGGCGGCGCCGACACGGTCTACGCCCAGTTCCCGTTCGTCCTGAACATGGAGCTGAGGGGGGTCACGGCCAAGAGCGGGCCGGAAGCCTTCCGCAAGTTCAACCGGGCGATCCTCGCGCGGGCGCTCGCCTACCGCGGCTCGCTGGGCTGCGCGGCGTGCTACCAGCGCGTGATCACGCTGCTGAACAACACCGACTCCACGTTCTTCAACCCCAACCCGGGGAGCCGCGCGGGGCTCGACGTCGGCGTCTACAACCTGTACTCGACGGCGCCCGGCGCGACGCAGAACACGCTGAGCCCGGCCACCACCACCGGCTCGCTCCGCTACGCCCACCCGTCGATCATCCTCGACACGGCCGCGACGCGTGACGCGCGCGGCCGGAGCGTCTACCCGGACACCAACGTCGAGCGCGCACACGACCAGCGCGTGCTGGCGAAGATCCGCGTGCTCCCGGCGAGCGTCGGGCCGTCGTCGCAGAACAACGGCATCCGCACCCAGGTCGGCTTCGCGCACTACCCGCTCGGCAACAGCCCGATCCCGATCATCCGCAACGAGGAGCTGATCCTCCTCCGCGCGGAGGCGTACGCGATGACGGGGAGCCTGGGGCTGGCGACGCAGGACATCAACACGATCCGCACGGTCTCCGGCGGCCAGCCGACGATCGGCACGCTGGCCGACCAGCCGTCGGCGATCATCGAGCTGCTGAAGCAGCGCCGCCTCTCGCTGCTCTACGAGGGGCACCGCATCATCGACCTGCGCCGCTTCGGCCGGATCGACCAGGAGATTCCGCTCGACAAGATGCGCGTCGACCCGGACTTCACCCAGCAACACTACCGCCACTCGGTGATGCCGATCCCCCAGGCCGAGTGCCTGAACCGGGCGATCCAGCCGGACCTGCTGCCGCCGAGCTGCAAGTAGGACCAGAGCCAATCGAGCGCGCTTGAATCCCTGAAGAGCAGGACACGGATGAACACGGAGAGGGGCACGGATGCATCCGTGCCCCTCTCCGTGTTCATCCGTGTC
>DATFPD010000573.1:0-7977 GCA_035265005.1 Gemmatimonadaceae bacterium
GCGGTGTACGACGTGCGCGGGAAGCTCGGCACCTCGGCGGTCATCGGCCGCCCCTCCTGCTGCCACTTCGTGCGGCCGCCGTCGAGGATCTTCGCGTTCTCGAAGCCGAAGAGCCGGAAGACCCAGAAGGCGTAGGTGGCCCACCAGTTGTTCTTGTCCCCGTAGAAGACCACCGGCGTCGCCTCGTCGATCCCCTTCGCCCGCAGCAGCGCCTGGAATTGCTCGCGCGAGACGTAGTCGCGGACGACGGGGTCGTTGAGGTCCCGGTGCCAGTCGACCTTCTGCGCGCCGGGGACGTGCTCCAGGTCGTAGAGCAGCACGTCCTCGTCGCTCTCCAGGACCCGCAGCGCCGGGTCGTGCAGGTGCGCGGCCAGCCACTCCGTCGTCACCAGCGCCTCCGGGTGCGCGTAGCCGCGGGTGTAGACGGGCGCCAGCGAAGGCGCGGTGGTGGGCGTGGCGGTGGCGGTCATCGGCATGCTCCTCGGTGATGGTGACCGTGGTGCGTGCGCCGCCGAGCCGGTGGAGCGTCCGGGCCGCCGCCGATGATGGCGCGCGGCCCGAGGGGAAAAACACAAACGCCCGGGCGGAATGGCCGCCGGGCGCGTCGCGTTTTAGCACCTTGTTTTACGTGGCGGCAATAGGCGGCAAATCACCACGAGCGTTCGGTTGTCGTCGGCAGTATATGCGCGGCCGGCATCGATGTCAACGTGGCCGCGGCAACGGCTCTGATGGGCCACGGATTTCCACGGATGCACACGGATTCGTCCCGTCAGCATTCAAAGCTCCTCTCACCTGGCCGAGAGGGGCTCTGGATGTGTAGGGACAGATCCGTGTCCATCCGTGGAAATCCGTGGCCCCTTCAGCGGTTGCCAACAGCGTGTCCATGCGCGAGCGCCGGCCACGCGAAACCGTCGCTTCGCCGCACGCGCGCTGTCGCTCGTCGCGGAATCGTTGCGTGGGAGCTCCGTCATCGGACATGGTCGTGGGTCGTATCGCAGGGTCGCAGCGCTGTGCGTCGGACACCGCCGGCAACCTGCCGCGCGGACGCACTGCCCCCCAACCGAGACACCGGAGAGACCATGACCACCCCTCGCAGTGGATACGGCATTCTGGCGGCGGCGGCGCTCGTTGCGCTCGCCGTCGCGTGCGGCAAGGACCCGGTGAGCCGGCCGGCGGACGACGGGGCGCTGCGCCCGTCGGTCGACGCGGCGAGCAGTGACGAGACGGGCGGGGGCCGGCAGATCGCGATCCTCGACGACTGTGACCCGACCGACCCCGCGTGGGCGCCGACCGGCGGCTGTCTGAGCAAGCGGGGCAACGTGACGAACGCCGAGTTCAACGCGCTGCTCACCTCGCCGCTCTCGCTCTCCACCGTCGGGCACCCGGCGTGGCGGAACGAGCCGTCGTACCTCGTGATCGAGGAAGGCAGCGACGTGAAGGTGACCAACGAGGGCGGCCGGACGCACACCCTGACCGAGGTGGCGCAGTTCGGCGGCGGGCGCGTGCCCCCGCTCAACCGCGGGCTGGTGCCGGCGCCCGAGTGCGCGGCGGCGGTCAACATCGCGCCGGGGGAGAGCATGCGGATCGAGCACCTGGCCAGCGGCCTCCACCGCTTCCAGTGCTGCATCCACCCCTGGATGCGCGAGCTGGTGCGGGTGGGGGACGAGCACGGCGGGCACGACTGAGCCCGCGGGACGGGCCGGGACCTAACGACGACGCGGCGAGGGCGCCACCACCACGGCCCCTCGCCGCTTTCTTTCGCCCGCCCCGGGGATGCCCGGGGATGCCCGGGATGCCCGGGATGCCCGGGGATGCCCCTCCCCCGCCCGGCCCCCCCGGCGCCATATTCGGCGCATGCGACTCCGACACACCGCCCCGACCGCGGCCCTGCTGCTGCTGCTGCCGGTCGCGCTCCCCGCCCAGGGCTCGGCGCCGGCCATCGGCCTCATCACGAAGACCGAGAGCAACCCGTTCTTCGTGAAGATGCGCGAGGGCGCGCAGGCCGCCGCGAAGGCGAACGGCCTGCGGCTCCTCTCCGGCGCCGGCAAGAACGACGGCGACAACGCCGGCCAGGTGACGGCGATGGAGAACATGATCGCCGCCGGCGCCCGCGTCATCCTGATCACGGTGAGCGACTCGAAGGCGATCGTCCCGGCGATCCGCAAGGCGCGCGCGAAGGGCGTCCTGGTGATCGCGCTCGACAGCCCCACCGACCCGGTGGACGCCACCGACGCCCTGTTCGCCACCGACAACTACAAGGCCGGGACGCTGATCGGCCAGTACGCGCGCGCCGTGCTGGCGGGGCGGCCGGCGAAGATCGCCACCATCGACCTGCTCCCCGGCCACCCGGTGGGGGCGCAGCGGCACAACGGCTTCCTCAAGGGGTTCGGCCTAACGGCGCCGGACGCCAGGGTGAACACGCTCGGCCGGCCGCCCGAGGTGGTGTGCATGGTCGACAGCTACGGCGACCAGGCCCGCGCCCAGACGGCGATGGAGAACTGCCTCCAGAAGAACCCCGACATCAACCTCGTCTACACGATCAACGAGCCGTCGGCGGCCGGCGCCCACAAGGCGCTCCGGGCCGCGGGCAAGGACAGGCGGGTGGTCCTCGTGTCGGTGGACGGCGGCTGCCAGGGCGTGCGCGACGTCGGCGCCGGCGCGATCGCGGCCACCGCGCAGCAGTACCCGATCAAGATGGCGGAGCTCGGCGTCGCCGCCGGCGCGGCCTTCCTCAAGACCGGGAAGAAGCCGAGCGGCTACACCGACACCGGCGTCGCGCTGATCGCGGCCCGGCCGGTGGCGGGCGTCCCCAGCCGCGACGTGAAGACCGGGCTCGAGCTCTGCTTCGGCCGGAAGTAGCCGGCGGTCGCCGGCCACGGCTGCTCGGCGCGCTCGGCGCCCTGGGGCCGCTGCTCGCGCTCGTCGCCGCCTGCGCGTTCTTCGCCGGCCGCAGCGACCGCTTCCTGACCGGCGAGAACCTGTCGCTCGTCCTCCAGCAGGTGATGGTGGTGGGCGTGATCGCGATCGGGCAGACGCTGGTCATCCTCACCGCCGGCGTCGACCTCTCCTGCGGCATGGTGATGGCGCTCGGCGGGATCGTGATGACCAAGCTCGCCGCCGAGCACGGGCTCCCGGCGCCGCTGGCGGCGGCGGGCGGCGTGGGGGTGACGACGCTGTTCGGGCTGGCGAACGGGCTCCTGGTGACGGCGGTGCGGCTGCCGCCGTTCATCGTCACGTTAGGCACGCTCAACATCGCCTTCGCCGCCACCCAGCTCTACTCCGAGGCCCAGACCGTCACCGACCTCCCCGGGGGGATGACCGCCCTCGGCGGGACGTTCCAGGTGGGCGGGACGGCGGTGGTGCACGGGGCGGCGCTGATGCTGGCGCTCTACGCCGCCGCCTGGTTCGCGCTGCGGGAGACCGCGTCGGGGCGGCACGTCTACGCGGTGGGCAACAGCGCCGAGGCGGCGCGGCTGGCCGGGATCGCCACCGGCCGCGTGCTGCTCGGCGTCTACGTGCTGGCGGGCGCGCTGTACGGCGTCGCCGCGCTGCTGTCGGTGGCCCGCACCGGCGTCGGCGACCCGAACGCCGGGCAGACCGAGAACCTGGACGCCATCACCGCGGTCGTGCTGGGGGGCACGAGCCTGTTCGGCGGGCGCGGCACCGTGCTGGGGACGCTCGTCGGCGCGCTGATCGTCGGCGTCTTCCGCAACGGGCTGACGCTGATGGGCGTGTCGTCGGTCTACCAGATCCTGATCACCGGCATCCTCGTCATCCTGGCGGTGGCGACCGACCAGCTCTCGCGCCGTCAAGGACGCTGATGCCTGACGAGCGGGGGGTGGTGATGCAGGCCCGCGGGCTGGTGAAGCGCTACGGCCACGTGACCGCGCTCGACGGCGCCGACTTCGACCTCCTGGCCGGCGAGATCCTGGCGGTGGTGGGGGACAACGGCGCCGGGAAGTCCTCGCTCATCCGCGCGCTCTCGGGCGCGCTCGTCCCCGACGCGGGGGAGATCCGGCTGGACGGCCGGCCGGTCCACTTCCGCAGCCCGATCGACGCGCGGCGCGCCGGCATCGAGACGGTCTACCAGGACCTCGCCGTCGCCCCGGCGATGACGATCGCCGAGAACCTGTTCCTCGGCCGCGAGCTGCGCCGCCCCGGCGTCCTGGGCGCGGTGCTGCGGATGCTCGACAAGCCGCGCATGCTGCGGGAGAGCGCGGCCCACATGGCGGCGCTCGGGATCGGCGTCGGGTCGATGGCCCAGCCGGTCGAGACGCTCTCCGGCGGCCAGCGCCAGGGGGTCGCGGTGGCGCGCGGCGCCGCCTTCGCCCGCCACGTGGTGATCATGGACGAGCCGACAGCGGCGTTAGGCGTGAAGGAGAGCAACATGGTGCTGGGGCTGGTCCGGCGGGTGCGGGAGCGCGGGCTGCCGGTGGTGCTGATCTCCCACGACATGCCGCACGTCTTCGAGCTCGCCGACCGGATCCACGTCCAGCGCCTCGGCCGGCGCGCGGCGGTGGTGGACCCGCGGAAGGTCGGCATGAGCGACGTGGTGGCGGTGATGACGGGGGCGCTCAGGCCGGAGGAGCTGCCGGAGAGCGCGCTGGCGTGAACGACGAACGGCGAGTCGTCAGTGATCAGTCATCAGTGCTCAGTCGTCAGTAGCAGTCAGCCATCCCGGATGCCTGGTGCTACCGAGCACTGATGACTGATCACTGACGACTGTCGACTCCACCACTGACGACTCGCCGTTCGACTGACAACTGCCGTCTCGTACGCCGCTCGCTGACGCTGAAGGCGGCGCGCCGGCCGCACGCGGGGTCCGCTGGGGCGGCGGGCCGCTGACCGGCGCGTCTCGCTCCGGCGGGCGGGACGGTGCATCTTCGCCGCGCCGAGACCGCCGCCGTCCAGCCGCCGCCCCGCGAGGCCCGACCATGGAGCTCCGACACCTCCGCTACTTCGTCGCCGTCGCGGAGGAGCTGCACTTCGGCCGCGCGGCGGCGCGCCTCCGCATCGCGCAGCCGCCGCTCAGCCGGCAGATCCGCGACCTCGAGCGCGAGCTCGGCACGCCGCTGTTCGAGCGGGTGGCGCGGGGCGTCGAGCTGACGCCGGCCGGCGAGGCGTTCCTCCCCGAGGCGCGCCTGACGCTGGCGCAGGCCGAGCGCGCGCAGCGGACCGCGCAGCGCGCCGCGCGCGGCGAGACCGGGCGGCTGCGGGTGGGGTTCGTGGAGGCGGCGACCTACTCCGGCGTCCTCCCCGACGTGCTCGGCTTCTTCCGGATGCACCTGCCGAACATCGGGGTGTCGCTGTTCGAGATGGACGCGCCCGAGCAGGCGGTGGCGTTCCGCGACGGGCGGATCGACCTCGGGATCCTGCACAGCCCGCCGCCGGACGCCGAGCGCTGGCTGCGGGTCGAGCCGGTGTACACCGACCCGCTGGTCGCGGCCGTCCAGTACGGGCACCGGCTGGCGGCGCGCGCCCGCATCGCGTTAGGCGACCTGGCCGACGAGCCGTTCGCTCTCTTCCCGCGCACCGCCGGCCTCGCGCTCTACGACGACATCATCGCCCGCTGCCGCTCGGCGGGGTTCAGCCCGCGGGTGGTGCAGGAGGCGGTGGGGTGGCACACGCTGGCCGCGCTCGTCGGCGCCGGCGTCGGCGTCTCGTTCGTCCCGCGCTCGCTCACGCGGGTCGAGCGCCCGGACGTCGTCTACCGCCCGGTCCGCGACCTGTCGGTGGAGATGACGATCTCGGCGGTCTGGAAGAAGGGCGAGCGCTCCCCGGTCCGCGACCGCTTCGTCACGGCGCTGCGAGCCGTGGCGCGGGCGCGACCCAAGTGAGCGGGGACGGGGGATGCGCCGGGAGGGTTGGGTGGCGCCGCGGACGCCGCCCGGGCGGGACGGGGGCGGGGCGTCGCGCGCGACGCCCCACCGCCAACCCGACCATCCCCGCGCGTCCCGCGTCTGCCTACGACGCCGCTAGCACCGGCGCCGGGTGTGCTTGCGGCTCCGACGCGCTCCTGCTTCTGCCGGTCAACGTGCCCGCGAGCGCGACGATGACGAGGCTCGTTATGCCCGCGAGGGCGAGGCCGCCGCGCAGGGTGAGGGCGCCCGCCACGGCGCCGATCAGCGGCGGGCCGGCGAGGAGGCCGGAGTAGCCGCACATCGAGACGACGGCGATCGCGGCGCCCGGCACGACGCCGGGGAGCCGCGCGGTGGCGGCGAGGACGGTCGGGAAGACGCTGGAGAGTCCCGCGCCGACGGCGGCGAAGCCGAGCACCGCCGCCCAGGGGCGCGGGACCGCCATCGCGGCCGCCACGCCGAGCGCGGCCACCACGCCGCCGGCGCGCGCCAGCCGCGCGGCGCCGAGGCGCGTCGTCAGCGCGTCACCGGCGGCGCGTCCCGCGGCCATCGTCAGGGAGAACGCGGCGAAGCCCGCCGCGGCGAGCCCGGGGCCCGCGCCGCCGACCTCGCGCAGGTACACGGCGCTCCAGTTCGCCATCGCGCCCTCGCCGAACAGCACGCAGAAGGCGACCACGCCCAGCAGCGCCAGCGCGCGGGTGGGCCTGACGAGCGACGACCGATGCTCCGGCACCGCGTCGGCGCGCGCCGGGAGCATGCCGAGGGCGGCCGCGGACGCGCCGAGGCCGAGCGCGAGCCCGACGGCGGCGAGGTGCGGCGCGGCGCCGACCCCGTGCGCCGCCACGCGCCCGCCGACGGTTGCGCCGACCAGCCCGCCGAAGCTGTAGAGCGCGTGGATGCGCCCCATGACCGGCTCGCGGTAGCGGCGCTGCACCGCGGCGGCCTGCGCGTTCATCGCCACGTCCAGCATCCCGTTCGTCAACCCCAGGACGACGAGCGAGAGCGCGAGCGTCGTCAGGCTCGGCGCCAGCGGCGGGAGCGCGAGCGCGGCCGCGAACGCCGCCGCGGCGGCCCACGTGACCGGGCGGCTGCCGCGCCGGGCCACGAGCCGGCCGGCGACCGGCATGGCCACGAGCGCCCCCACTGACACGCCGAGCAGCGCGACCCCGAGCGCGCCCTCGCTCAGGGCGAGCCGCTCCTGCACCGCGGGGATGCGCACCGCCCAGTTCGCGGTCCCGGCGCCGGTGAGGAAGAAGATCGCCGACACGGCGGCCCGCGCCAGCAGCGCGGAGCCCGGCGCCTCGTCGGCGGCCGTCTCGTGCATCGGTCGCGTCCTCAGGCCGCGACGTGCAGCGCGGGCGCCGCGGGCGCCGCCAGCGCCGCGGGCACCGCGTCCGACGCGCCCGTGTTCTGGCGGATCGTGAGCCAGTCGGTGCGCACGCGCTCCCACTCCTGGATCACCAGGCCGTGGCGCTCGAAGAGCCGGCGGACGTCGCCGGGGGTGTAGCCCGCGATCTCTTCCAGCACCGGCACCAGGACGCTGAGCGCGTCGTCGCTGATCACCGTGCGGCAGGCGATCTCGGTGATGTGGCGCGCCTCCGAGACGGCGATCGTCAGGCCGTCGCCGCGGTTGACGTGCAGCATCACGTGCAGGTCGGAGCTCCCGTCGCCCACGTAGACCACGCGCTCGCGCGGCACGCCGAGCTCGGTGCGCAGCGCGTCCACCGCGGCGACCTTGCCGTACCCCGCCCCCACCCGCTCCACCGACGCGATCTCGCCCGTGGGCGCGTCGTAGCCCAGGCGCGTGCCGACGATGTGGCTCGGAGGGATGATCCCCTCGAGCGCCGCGTGCACTATCTCCTCCGGCGCCGCCGAGACGACGTGGAAGTCGAACTGGTAGCCGTCGATCCCACGCGCCAGCAGGTCGCGCAGGAGGGCGATGTTCCGCTTCAGCCGGATGCGGCGCCCCACCTCGGCGAGGTCGCTGCGCCGGACGCGCCGGTACTCGGGGTCGTGGCGCAGCAGGTAGGTCAGCTCGGCCCCCTCCTGCACCAGGTTCAGCCGCGACAGCCCCTTGACCTTCTCGTCGAACCCGGCGATGCCGAGCATCTCGCTCAGC
>DATFPD010000574.1:0-6472 GCA_035265005.1 Gemmatimonadaceae bacterium
AAGCGCGCCGAGCGGCTGGGGCCCTGGGCCGGCGCGGCGCTCGTGAAGATGGCGCGCTCGGTGACGGCGAAGTGGGCCGGGCCGGTGTACCGGCTGCGCGAGCGGCTGGGGCTTCCGCGCGGCGCGGACCCGGTCTTAGACGGGCAGCACTCGCCGCGGATGGTGCTGGCGCTCTTCTCGCGCCTGCTCGCCGAGCCGCAGCCGGACTGGCCGCCGGCGGTGCGCATCACCGGCCCGCTGTTCTACGACGCCGCGCACGGCAGCGCGCTCTCTCCGGAGCTGGAGCGCTTTCTCGACCGCGGCGACCCGCCGATCGTCTTCACGCTCGGGACGTCGGCCGTCCTGGCGTCGGGCGACTTCTACGAGCAGAGCGCGGCGGCGGTGCGGCGGCTCGGCCGGCGCGCGGTACTGCTCGCCGGCGACCGCGCCCCGGGTCTCGGCGGCACGGCCGACGTCCTGGCGCTCGCGGCGGCCCCGCACTCGCTCCTCTTCCCGCGCGCCGCGGCGGTGGTGCAGCAGTGCGGCATCGGCACGTTAGGCCAGGCGATGCGCGCCGGCCGCCCCACGCTCTGCGTCCCGTTCGCCCACGACCAGCCGGACAACGCCCACCGCCTCACCCGACTCGGCGGCGCCCGCACGCTGTACCCGCGCCGGTACAAGGCACCGCGCGTCACCACCGAGCTCGCCGCCCTGCTGGACGACCCGTCCTACGCCCGCCGCGCCTCCGAGATCGCCGCCGTCGTCCGCACCGAGCGCGGCGTGGACGCGGCGTGCGACGCGATCGAGGAAGTGCTCGGCGCGTCCAGGCCCTCGGCCAGGACAGCTTCGTAGGGAATCGACCACCGAGGACACCGAGGACACAGAGGGAGCGCATCGATGCCGGACCGGCACCACCAAAAATGATTGCCAGCCCTGGGTAGGGCGCTCCCTCTGTGTCCTCTGTGCCTCTGTGATGGATTTCTCTTTTCGTCTGACCGATCGAGGGCTATCCATTCCAGATGCAACAGCCGACCCCGCCCACATCGCGATTCGCCAGACTGCGACGGAACCTGACCGTGCAGGTGCTGACGGCGGTCGCGCTCGGGGTGCTGCTGGGGGCGGAGGCGCCCGAGTGGGGGCGGGCGATGAAGCCGCTCGGCGACACGTTCGTGAATCTCGTGAAGATGGTGATCGGGCCGATCATCTTTCTCACGATCGTGCTCGGCGTGGCGAGCATGCAGGACATCAAGAAGGTGGGGCGCGTGGGCGGGAAGGCGTTCCTCTACTTCGAGCTCGTCACCACGATCGCGCTCGGCATCGGCCTGGTGGTGGTGAACGTCACGAAGCCCGGCGCCGGGATCGACGTCGCCGCGCTGGCGAAGGGCGACGTGACGCGCTACACCGAGGCCGGGCGCGAGCTCGAGTTCGTCGAGTTCATCACGCACATCGTCCCTTCGAGCGTCGTCGGCGCGTTCGCGAACGGCGAGATCCTCCAGATCGTCTTCTTCGCGCTGCTGTTCGGCGTCGCGCTCACCGGGATGGGTGAGCTCGGACGCCCCGTGCTGACGGGGCTCGAGCGGCTGTCGCAGGTCTTCTTTCGCATCACGGCCATCGTCATGCGCGTCGCGCCGATCGGGGCGTTCGGCGCCATGGCGTACACCGTCGGCAACCTCGGGGTCAAGGCGCTCGTCCCGCTCGCCCGGCTGATGTCCGACGTGTACCTCACGATGGCGGTGTTCATCTTCGTCGTGCTGAACCTGATCGCCAGGCTGGCCGGGTTCAGCCTGTGGGAGCTGCTGCGCTACATCCGCCAGGAGATCCTGCTCGTCCTGGGCACGTCGAGCTCCGAGGCCGCGCTGCCGAGCATGCTGGAGAAGATGGAGCGCTACGGCTGCGACCGGAGCGTCGTCGGGCTGGTGATCCCCGCCGGCTACTCGTTCAACCTGGACGGCACGTCGATCTACCTGTCGATGGCGACGCTGTTCATCGCGCAGGCGTACGGGCTCGACCTGCCCCTGGAGCGCCAGCTCGCCGTGCTGGCCGTGCTGATGGTGACGTCGAAGGGCGCCGCCGGCGTGACCGGGTCCGGGTTCATCGTGCTCGCCAGCACGCTCTCGGCGATGCGCGTGGTGCCTGTGGAAGGGATCGCGCTCGTGCTCGGCGTGGACCGGTTCATGAGCGAGGCCCGGGCGATCACGAACCTCATCGGGAACGCGGTGGCGACGGTCGTGATCGCGAAGAACGAGCGCGCCTTCAGCGAGCCGCGGCACGCGCAGGCGATGGAGGAGCTGCGCACCGGGCGCGCGGACACGGTGCCGACCGCGCTGAAGCACTGACGCACTGACTGTTCGAGCGAAGCACCGAGCCGCGAGCGCATGCACGACACCCACGCCTTCCTCCAGAACCTCGCGCTCGTCCTCTGCGTCGCCGCGGTGACGACGGTCGTCTTCCAGCGGCTGCGGCAGCCGGTCGTGTTCGGCTACCTGCTGGCGGGAATGATCGTCGGCCCGCACACGCCGATCCCGCTCACCGCCGACCGCGGGATGGTCGAGGCGCTGTCGGAGACCGGCGTGGTCCTGCTCATGTTTTCGCTCGGGCTGGAGTTCAGCCTGCGCAAGCTGTTCCGCGTCATCCCGAACGTTGGCCTGATCGCCCTCGCCGAGACGAGTGTGATGGTGTGGGCCGGCTTCCTCCTCGGGCAGCTCTTCGGCTGGACGACGCTCGAGTGCGTGTTTGCCGGCGCCATCGTCGCCATTTCCAGCACCACGATCATCGTCAAGGCGTTCGACGAGCAGCGCGTGCGCGGCGCGTTCACCGAGGTCGTGCTCGGCATCCTGATCGTCGAGGACCTGATCGCGATCTTCCTGCTGGCGGTGCTCACCGCGCTCTCGGCCGGCGGCGGCGTGTCGGCGGGGAGTCTCGCGCTCACCGGCGTGCGGCTGGTGACGTTCCTCGTCGGGCTGGTCACGGTCGGGCTGCTGCTGGTGCCCCGCACGATGCGCGCGGTGGTGCGGATGGGCCGCCCCGAGACGACCCTCGTGGCGAGCATGGGGATCTGCTTCGCCGCGGCGCTGCTCGCGCTCAGCTTCGGCTACTCGGTGGTGCTGGGCGCGTTCATCGCCGGGTCGCTGGTGGCGGAGTCGGGGGAGGAGAAGACCGTCGAGCACCTGGTGGCGCCGGTGCGGGACGTCTTCGCCGCGGTGTTCTTCGTGGCCGTGGGGATGCTGATCGAGCCGGCGCTCGTCGTCAGGCACTGGGGCGCGGTGCTGGCGTTCACGGCCGTGGTGGTGGCCGGGAAGGCGATCGCCGTCTCGGTGGCGTCGTTCCTCACGGGGCAGTCGCCGCGGACGGCGGTGCAGGCGGGGATGAGCCTTGCCCAGATCGGCGAGTTCTCGTTCATCATCGCCGGCGTGGGGCTGGCGAGCGGCGCGACGCGGGAGTTCCTCTACCCGGTCGCCGTCGCCGTCTCGGCCATCACGACGCTCACGACGCCGTGGCTCATCCGCGCGGCCGCGCCGGCGGCGGCGTGGGTGGACCGCAAGCTCCCGCGCCCGCTCCAGACGTTCGTGTCGCTCTACGGATCCTGGATCGACGGGCTGCGGCAGGGGCGCGGCTCGTCCTCCGAGCCGCCGACCAACGAGGGCGCGCGCCGCGCCCGCAACCGGCGGCTGGTGCGGCTGCTCACCGTCGACGCGCTGCTCATCGCGGCCGTGGTCATCGGCGCGTCGCTCGAGACGGGCCGGTCGGGGGCGCTGCTGCGGTCGTGGACGGGTCTGAGCGCCGACGCGGCGCGCGCGGTGCTGATCGGCGGGGCGGTGCTGCTTGTGGCGCCGCTGTTCGTGGGGCTCGTGCGCACCGCGCGCCGGCTGGGCTACGACCTGGCGATGCGGGCGGTGCCCGCGTCGTCGGCCGCGCGCGGCGGCGTGGACCTCGCCGAGACGCCGCGGAGGATGCTCGTCGTCACGCTCCAGCTCGGGATCGTGTCGGCGGCGGTGGTCCCGGTGCTCGCGGTGACGCAGCCCTTCCTGCCGCCGCTCCGGCCGGCGCTGCTCGTGCTCGCGCTGCTGGCGATCGCGGGCATCCTCTTCTGGCGCAGCGCCACCACGCTCCAGGGCCACGCGCGCGCGGGGGCCGAAGCCATCGTCGCCGCGCTCGCCAGGCACTCGGGGGCGGCCGCGCCGCGACCTGCTCGCGCACCGGCGGGCGCCGCCGCCGAGCCCGCGACGCTGGAGCAGACGCTGGCGCAGCTCCGCGCGCTGCTCCCCGGACTGGGCGAGGCGGTGCCGCTGCGCGTGCCTGACGACAGCGGCTCGGTGGGGAAGTCGCTCGCCCAGCTCGACCTCCGCGGCGTGACCGGCGCGACCGTGCTGGCCATCGTCCGCACCGACGGCCGCGGCTCCTCGGACGAGCAGCAGGTGCTGATGCCCGCCGGCGCCGAGGTGATCCACGCCGGCGACCTTCTCGCGCTCGCGGGCTCGGCCGAGGCGGTGGGAGCCGCTCGTAGCCTGCTCTCAGCGCCTCCCGGCGTAGGTATTTCCCTTACCACGTAATCGCTTCTCCCACCACGCGGACTAGGCGGCTGGCTGACAGAACGGGAGTGCGCGAAGGCACATCCTGTGTGAGGACACAGAGTTCCTCTCACACACGGATTCGCGCCACATGCCCTCGACCTTCGCACGCGCTGCCCTCGGGCTCCTGCTCGCCCTGCCCGCGCAACGGCTGGCGGCGCAAGTAGATAGCGAGCGGGGGCTGCCGTTCGGGGTGGGGGAGAGGCTCACCTACCGCGCGCGGGTGGCGAAGGCCGGCAACATCGGCCGCGGGGCGATGTGGATCGAGGGGCCCGTGGACGTGCGCGGGACCAGCACCTACCTGCTGCGCTTCGACTTCAAGGCCGGGGTGGGCCCGGTGCGCGCCGAGGACCGGACGTCGTCGTGGCTGGACGCCCGGCGGATGGCGTCGCTGCGCTTCGCCAAGCACGAGCGCCACCCGCTCTCGAACAGCGACCAGAAGGTCGAGATCCTCCCCGATGAGCGCCGCTGGCACGCCGAAGGCGGCGAGGCGGGGAGCAGCCTGTCCGACATGCCGCTCGACGAGCTGTCGTTCATGTACTTCCTGCGGACGCTGCCGCTCGACGCCGATACCGTCCTCAGCTTCGACCGCCACTTCGAGGCGGCTCGCAACCCCACCACCGTCCGCGTCGTCCGGCGCGACACCGTCGTGACCGGTGCCGGAACGTTCCGCACCGTGCTGCTCGAGATGCGCGTGCGCGATGCCCGCCACTACCGCGGCGAGGGCGTGATCCGGATCCACCTGAGCGACGACGCCTGCCGCCTGCCCGTCCGGATCGAGAGCGGCATGCCCGTGATCGGCACCGCGGTGCTGACGCTGGAGAGCGATTCGGGCGTGGCGGGGGAGTGCGCGGCGAGGATGAAGGGCAGGGAGTAAGGGACTGAGATGAAAGGCCAGCCCGGTGGGCCCTTGATGAATCAAGGGCCCACCACTGCTCTGGCATCCAAGCTCCTGCTCAGTCCCTCAGTCCCTGCCCTCGTCAGAGATTTCCCTACCCCACCCCCCAGAAACGGCCGATGAAAGTTCCGCCATCCGCCTGACTGAGCCGGACCCCCGGTTTGGAGATACTCCCTGTGCGAGTTCGACAAGCAATCTCCGACGGGACTCGCACTACACCGAACCGATGGACTTCCGACTGGAAGGGGACCATGCGCACCAGGATCAAGTTCGCCGCAGTCACACTGATCGGCCTTCTCCCCGCGATGGTGGCCTTCACCGGCCCCACCAGCGGTCTCAAGCTCGAGCCGCGGAGCCGGCTCTGGATCGACGGCACCTCCACCGTCCGCTCCTTCCGCTGCAAGGCCAACACGATGGAGGCGCAGGTCGAGGCGACCGGCCCGGGCGCCATTCAGGCGGTGATGGCCGGCGAGAGGGCGGTGCGCAGCGTCGCCCTCACGGTCCAGACCGCCCAGCTCGACTGCGGGAACGGCACCATGAACGGGCACATGATGAAGGCCCTCAAGGCGAGCGAGCACCCGACGATCGAGTTCGCGCTCACCTCCTACGAGACGGCCCGCGCCGACGCCGGCGTGAAGGGGAAGGTGACCGGCCAGCTGACGCTCGGCGGCGTGACGAAGACGATCACGATGGAAGGTGGTGCCCGGGACGCGGGCGACGGCGCCCTGCTCGTCAGCGGCACGCACACGCTCAAGATGACGGAGTTCGGCCTCAAGCCGCCGACCCTGATGATGGGCACGATGAAGGTGAACGAGAACGTCTCGGTCGGGTTCGAGCTCTACCTGAAGGACTGAGCACGACGCACTGCCTAACACTCGGAGATCAAGGACAATGAGAGTCAAGAATTCAGTGCTCGCCCTGTCGGCGGTGTCGCTCCTCGCCGTGCCCGCGCTCAATGCCCAGCAGATGCTCGCGACCGCGGGCACCACGGACAGCACCACGGCCGCGGCCCCCGCCGCACCGGCGC
>DATFPD010000575.1:0-14262 GCA_035265005.1 Gemmatimonadaceae bacterium
GGCGTTCTCCATCTCTATTTTCTGGTGCTCGAGATGTTTCTCTGGACCAGGCCGACCGGGCGACGCGTGTTCCGAACGACGCCGGAGTTCGCGCAGGCGTCCGCCGGGCTGGCGGCGAATCAGGGACTCTACAACGGCTTCCTCGCGGCCGGGCTGCTGTGGGGCGTGAGCCTCGGCACGGCGGGCTTCGCGATCAAGCTCTTCTTCCTCGGCTGCGTCGTGGTGGCCGGCGCGTACGGCGCGGCGACGGTGAACCGCCGGATCCTGTACGTGCAGGCGCTGCCCGCGCTGCTCGCGCTCGCCCTGACGGTCCTCGCGCGGCGCTGAGCGCCCCGAAACTGCCCCGCGATCCGGGCCGTAGACCGGGACATCACCCGGTCGACCCTCCCCACCTCCCCGGCTATGCTCTCCTTCCTGAGACCCGCCTGGCGATCGCTCGGCCGCGCGCCGGCGTTCACCGTCACCGCTACGTCGGCACTGGTCATTGGCATCGGCTCCGCGGTCGCGATCTACACGCTGATCAACGGGGTCCTCCTGCGCCCGCTGCCGTACGGCAACCCCGACCGCCTCGTCGGGGCGTGGCACGACCTGCCGGGGGTCTCGATCCACAAGGGCAACCAGACCTCCGCCACGTACTACACGTACAAGAAGCTGGCGCGGACGCTCGACGGGATCGGCCTCTACCAGGACGGCGCGGTCAACGTCTCCGACCCGCGCGGCGGCGCGGAGCCGCAGCGGATCACGAGCAGCTGGGTCACGGCGAGCCTGATCCCGGTGCTCGGCGTCGCGCCGCTCGTGGGGCGCAGCTTCACCGAGGCCGAGGACCTGCCGAAGGCGCCGGACGTCGTCTTGATCAGCGAAGGGCTGTGGCGGTCGCGCTTCGGCGCCGACCGCCAGATCCTCGGCCGCACGCTCGAGGTGAACGGGCGCGGCCGGACGATCGTCGGCGTGATGCCGAAGCGCTTCCGGTTCCCGCGCGCCACCACGGAGCTCTGGCTGCCGCTCCAGCTCGACCCTAACGATCCGCACCCCGGCGGCTTCAACTACGAGGGCGTCGCCCGGCTGCGGCCCGGCGTCACGCTCGACGACGCGCGGCGCGATTTCACCGCCGTCCTCCCGCGCATCGTCGAGCTATCGCCCAACCTCGCGCCCGGCATCCCGACCCAGCTGCTCCTCGACCAGGCGAAGCCGGCGCCGTTCCTGGTCCCGCTCAAGGAGGACGTGACCGGCGGGATCGCGAAGACGCTCTGGATCGTGGCGGCCGCCGCCGGCCTCGTGCTCGTCGTCGCCTGCGCGAACGTCACCAACCTCATCCTCGTCCGCGCCGACGCGCGCCAGCGCGAGCTGGCGATCCGAGAGGCGCTCGGCGCCGGCCGCGGCCGCGTGCTGGCGTACTTCCTCGGCGAGTCGGCGGTGCTCACCGCCATCGCCGGCGCGGTCGGCACCGGCGTGGCCGCGCTCGCCATCCGCGGGCTGGTGGGCGCGGGGCCGGCGAACATCCCGCGGCTCGCCGAGGTCGGCATGGACCTGTCCACGGCCGGCTTCGCGGTCGCGGTCTCGGTGCTCGTCGCCCTGGTGTGCAGCGTGATCCCGGCGCTGCGGCTCGGCCGCATGCATCTGCCGAAGGCGCTGCGCGAAGGGGGGCGGAGCGGGACCTCCGGCCGGGTGCAGCAGCGGCTGCGCAGCGCGCTCGTCGCGGCGCAGATCGCGCTGGCGCTGGTCGCCCTCGCCGGCTCGGGGCTGCTGGTGCGCACCTTCCAGCGGCTGAACGCCGTGCGCCCGGGCTTCGACCCCGAGAACCTCGCGACCTTCTGGATGTCGCTCCCCGGGGCGCGCTACTCGAACGACACCGCCGTCGTGCGCTTCTACGCGCAGCTGCTCGAGCGCACGCGCGAGCTGCCCGGCGTGCGGGCGGCCGCCGTCTCGTCGCGGCTGCCGCTGCTCGACCGCGGGATGAACCAGAACCCGTTCTACCCCGAGGACGACCCCTCGTACGCCACCAGAATCCCGCCGCTCCAGATCTTCACGACGGTCGACGGCGGCTACTTCCGGACGATGGGCATCCCACTGCTCGCCGGCCGGACCTTCGACCGCCTCGACACCCAGCGCCCTGACGAGGCGGTGATCAGTCAGGCGACCGCCGTCCAGTTCTGGAAGGACTCCACCGGCCAGCGGGCCATCGGCAAGCGGTTCCGCGATCTGCCGAGCGGCGACTGGTTCACGATCATCGGCGTGGTCGGCAACGCGCGGGACACGGCGCTCGCCGCGCCGCCGTCGCAGACGGTGTACTACGCCGAGGTCCCCTCGACGTCCGACTTCAACCGCCAGACGCGGAGCACGATGGCGCTGGTGGTGCGGACCTCGGGCGGCGAGCCGGCGGCCGTCACGCGCGCGGTGCAGCGCGTCGTGCGCGAGCTCGACCCGACGCTCCCGCTGTTCGACGTCCGGCCGATGACCGCCGTCTTCGACGCCTCCACGGCGCAGCTCTCCTTCACCATTCTGGTCCTCGGCGCCGCGGCCGCGGTCACGCTCGTCCTCGGCGCGATCGGGCTGTACGGGGTGATGGCGTACGTGATCGCGCTGCGCAGCCGCGAGCTGGGGCTCCGCATCGCCCTCGGCGCCTCGCCCGGCGCGGTGGTGGCGATGCTGACCCGGCAGGGCGTGGTGCTGACGGCTTTCGGCATCGCCGGCGGCCTCGCCCTGTTCGCGCTCGTCGCGCGCTTCCTCCGCACGATGCTCTTCGGCGTGGCGCCGACGGACCCGGTGACGCTCACCGTCGCTCCGCTGCTCCTGATCGCCGTCGCCGCCCTCGCGAGCTGGATCCCGGCACGCCGCACATCGCGCCTCGACCCGGCGGACGTGTTGCGGTCGGAGTGATGGAAGATTGAACCGCGGAGGGCGCGGAGGGCGCGGAGGACTGCTCTACAGGCCGTCCTCCGCGCCCTCCGCGCCCTCCGCGGTTCAATGCTGTTGGGCAATCAGAACGAGTGCCGTACAATGGCGATCGTGCCGTACGCGTGCGCGTGCGGCTGCGCGCGGTACTCGCGTCCGCGCGCGACGTGGCGGTACTCGACCGCGAGTGAGCGCCACTGGTATCCCTCGATGAAGACGTTGCGCAGCAGGCGATGCGCGCCGCCCTGTACCTGATCGGCGAGGGAGAGCGGGCCGGTCACGCCCGCCTCGACGCTCGCCGAGCGGATGCGTCCGGGCGACCGCCTGCGCGGCGGCGGACGGCGGGACGAATAAGCGTCGGATGACGTAGGCGCCGGCCGTGGCCTAACGCTGGGGCCGCCTGGTATACTGCGGCAGCGCTCGGCTCACCCGATTCCCTGTCCCGCCCATGCGATCCTGCACGGCTGTCCTTGCCGCCATCATGCTGGCGTCCGTGGCGTCCCCCGCCGCCGCCCAGCGCGCCGCGCCCGTCCCGCTACTCCCCGAGCCGACCGTCGCCGCCCTGGCCGGCGAGCTCTCCGGCTCGGCGGCCAGGCGCAACCTCGAATTCATCGCGCGGCAGCACCGGATGCGCGCCTCGGCGCAGTTCCGCGACGCCGCCGACTTCATCGCCGCCGAGCTGCGCCGCTACGGGCTGGAGGAGGTGAGCGTGCTCGAGCTCCCGGCCGACGGGCGCACGATGTACGGGACGCAGAAGGCGCGTCCCGCCTGGGACCCCGAGGCCGCCGAGCTGTGGGAGGTGCGGGACGAGGGCGACGCGCGGACGCCCGTGGCGCGCGTCGCCAGCTTCGAGGACGAGCCGGTCGTGCTCGCGCAGGACAGCGACAGCGCCGACGTGACCGCCGAGCTGGTGGACGTGGGCGCCGGCACGTCGGAGCGCGACTACGCGGGCAAGGACGTGCGCGGGAAGCTCGCGCTGATCGCCGCGCAGCCCGGCGCCGCGGCGCCGCTCGCCGTCGACCGCTTCGGCGCGGCGGGGATGGTGAGCTACGCGCAGAACCAGGTCACGGCGTGGTGGAAGGAGGACGAGCGCCTGGTGCGCTGGGGGCACCTCGACTCCTTCGCCGGGCGGCGCACCTTCGCGTTCATGGTCTCGCTCCAGCAGGCGCGCCGGTTCCAGGAGCGCCTGGCGAAGGGGGAGCGCATAACGCTGCACGCGGTGGTGCGCGCGGCGCGGCACCCCGGCGTCTACGGCGTCCCCACCGCGCTGATCCGCGGCGGCGGTGCGCCGCGCGGCGAGGAGATCGTCTTCAGCTGCCACCTCGACCACCAGCGCCCCGGCGCCAACGACAACGCCAGCGGCTGCGCGACGACGCTCGAGATCGCGCGCACGCTTGCGAAGCTGATCCGCGACGGGAAGCTGGCGCGGCCGGCGCGGAGCATCCGCTTCGTCTGGCCGTGCGAGGTGGAGTGCACGATGGCGCTCTTCCACGCCCGCCCCGAGATGCGCGCGCGATTCCGGGCCGTGATCCACATGGACATGGTGGGCGGCGCGCCGGCGGCGACGAAGGCGATCTTCCACGTCACCCGCGGCCCGCTGAGCCTCCCCACCTTCGTGAACGACGTCGGCCAGGCGTTCGGCGCGTTCGTGAACGCCGAGTCGGACGCGTACGCGTCGGGCGAGGGCGGGCGCTACCCGCTGGTCTCGCCCGAGGGGGGCAAGGAGCCGCTGCTCGCCGACCTGGCGGAGTTCTCGATGGGGAGCGACCACGAGGTGTACACCGAGGGCTCCTTTCGCATTCCGGCCATCTACCTGAACGACTGGCCGGACCGCTACATCCACACGAACTTCGACACGCCGGCCAACATCGACCCCACCAAGCTCCAGCGGGCGGCGTTCATCGGCGCGGCGAGCGCGCTCTACCTGGCGAACCTCCAGTCGTCCGACGTGCCGGCGCTCTGGGCGGTGATGCAGAGCGCGACGCTGCGCCGCTCGGCGACGATGCTGGAGCGCCGTGCCGCGCTCCCGGCCGCCGAGGGCGCGGCGCTCGCCCGCGCCTGGCTCGCCGCCGAGCGCGGCGCGTTCGCATCGATCGCCGCCTTCGCCCCCGTCCCGGCGGACGTGCGTCGTCAGGCAGACGCATTCTACCAGCGGCTGGAGGCGACGCTCGGGGGCCCGGTCCCGCCGGCCGGCGCGCCGTCCGGCGACGCCGCGCTGGTGTTCGAGCGCGTGGCCGGCATCACCGGGCCGATGTCGGTCTTCGGCTACGACTATTTCGACGACCATTACCGCGGCGCGACTCGCCCGCGGCTGCTCTCGTTCCAGGGGCCGCGCGGCGCGGGCGGCGAATACGCCTACGAGGTCCTGAACCTGGTGGACGGGCGGCGGGCGGCGGCGGAGATCCGGGACGTGGTGAGCGCCGAGTACGGGCCCGTCACGGTCGAGATGGTCGTCGAGTACCTGCGCGCGCTGGAGGCGGCGGGGGTGGTGCGGGCGAGGCGGTGAGCGCGTGAGCGCGTGAGCGCGTGAGCGCCTCACGGTCGGACGTCAGTCCCCGGTGCCCGACCGCGCGGCGCGCGGCTTCTCGTACGCCACGCTCCAGAGCGTGGCGCGGGAGCGGACCGCCAGCTTGCTGAAGACCCGCTCGGTGTGGTGCCGCGCGGTGTGGCCGCTGATGCCGAGCGCGCCCGCGATCTCGCCGTTCGACTTGCCGTGCAGGAGCAGGCGCGTCACCTGCATCTCGCGCGGCGTGAGCCGGTAGCGGCGGCGCAGCGCCGCCGCGGCGTCGTCGACGTAGGCACCCGTGTCGGGGGCGGCGGCGGCGGCGGCGGGGAGCGCGGCGTGGTCGCCGCGCCTGCGCACCGCGGCCTCGAACGCCGGGAAGAGCAGCCGCAGCACGGCGGCGCGGTGCTCCGCCGCCTCGGCGTCCGGCGGCGGAGGCGTTAGGCAGACGAGGGTCAGCGACGCGTCGCCGCCCGGCGCGCGGGCCGTCATGCCGACGAGGTCGCGCCGCCGGCCGAGGGCCGACGGCCCGCGCGTCAGGCGGTGCCAGACGCCGGCGGGGGACGCGGCGGCGGCCGCCGCGAGGCGGCCGAAGTCCGCATCCCAATCTGCCCGACCCGGGCCGGCGGCGTCGGCCACGACCCGCACGCCGTTGGGCGTCGCCTGGATGAGCACCGCGCCGGCGTGTAACAATTCCGCGACGGCGGCGGTGAGCTCGCGGAACCACGGCCCCGCGACGAGCGCGTCGCGCGAGGCGAGCGCCAGCGCGTGGCTGAGGCGATCCGTCTCCCCCGTCTTGAGCAGCAGGCTCATCTCCCCTCCCCACCCATTGATTGTGTGTCGGCATCGTCGTCGTGCGACGCACCGCGCGCCCCAAGGTACCTGACAACATTTGATCGACAAGAGCGGCGATGCCGCGGGCGGCGGCCGGTGACGCGCATCACAATAGGCGTGTGAGGCGGCCGTGGCGCGCGGTCGATGGACCGCCGCGCGTCGGGAATCCGCGCCCGGCGTGGGGGAGATGGGCTGAACGTCCCATGCTGCGGAAATGTGACGGGCGTAGCTTGCCGCGCCCCGAAATCCGGTCCGGCGCGTGACGGTTGCCGCGCCGGACCGCCCCTGCCGGTCCACGCTCCAGAGAACGCTCTCCATGAAACGCCTTACCCTCCTCGCGGCCGCCGCCGTCATCGTGGCGGCCATCGCCTGTCGAGGCGACACCGTCGCCCCGTCGCGCGAGAGCGCTGCGGCGCCGACGCTCGCGGTCGCCGACGCGTACGACGGCGGCCCGATCCACGGCGCGATCTTCACCACCACGCCCAACGGCGGCATCGTCAACGAGAACGTCCGCTACGCCGACAAGCGCGAGGTCTACCTCGACGGCGGCCCGCCGGGGCAGGCGCCGATCACCGCCGCCGGGCTGCCTAACGGCCTGTACGTCTTCCAGATCACCGACCCGCCCGGCAAGGTGCTGCTCTCCGACGACCCGGCCAAGTGCCGCGTCGTGCAGGTCGCCGGCGGCGTGATCGTGGCGCTGGTGAAGCCGGCCGACATCCCCGCCCCCTACGGCCCGCTCTCCAACACGTACGGCTCGGGCAAGGGGACGGCCTGCGCGATCCAGGACGCCCCGGACGGCGCGATGGGTGTGAGCGGACACCACGACACGAACACCGACGTGGACCACGGTGCGGAGGGTGCCATCACGGTGCAGATGATGCCCTTCCTCGACACGCCGAACCCGGGCGGCGTCTACAAGGCGTGGATGACGCCCCTCAAGGAGTACGCGGCCAAGGGCGGCAAGCTCGACGCGCAGACGAAGGCGACCACGGTGCAGGGGAAGCTCGTCGGCTACGCGCGGGACGCGGGCTTCGCGCCGCCCTTGAGCAAGGTCAAGACGGACAACTTCAAGGTGAAGGAGAACCCGCCGTTCATCCTCATCCAGAAGTTCAGTGACCTGAACGCGAACCAGACGCTCGACACCGGCGACACGGAGCTCATCGGCTGGCCGGTGACCGTCACCGAGCCGGTGGAGGGCGGCACGGTCACGAACGAGTACACGACGCCCGCCGGCCCGATCGGCCTGCCGCAGAACAGCACCGTCACGGTGTGCGAGGAGGAGCTCGAGAACTGGGCGTTCTCCTTCGCGCTCGTCGGCGGCGCCGCCACCGCCGCGACCCAGACGGTCGTCGGCACCAGGACCTTCCGGTGCGTCGACGTCACGGTAGGCACCGGCAACACGGTCGTCATCGCCTTCGGCAACATCAAGCTGGTCCCGGAGCTGACGATCGAGAAGACGCCGTCCTCCCAGACGGTCACCTCGGGCGAGAGTATGGCCTGGGGCATCAAGGTGAGCAACGTCGGGACGGGGAAGGCCACGGGCGTCTCGGTCACCGACCGGCTGCCGTCGCTGGCGGGCGGGACCTACACCCCGGTGCCGTTAGGGTGCACGCTCGCCGGCCTCGACCTGGCCTGCGCCGTCGGCGATCTGGCCGCCGGGGCGTCGAAGTCGTTCGTCGTCACGCTCCAGACGACGATCGGCCAGGGATGCTCGATCGTCTACAACACTGCGAACACGACCGGCAGCGGCGGGCTCTCCGCGGTCTCGCAGCAGGTCAGCGCCACCGTGACGGGCTGCGGCACGCCGCTCACGCCCGGCTACTGGAAGACGCACGAGGCGCAGACCACGGCGCTGCTCCCGCAGACGCTCGGGCGGTTCCCGGTCACCACCTTCAGCCTCGCCTTCTCGGTCTTCCAGGCCATGAACTGCAGCATCAGCTCGGACCTGGACGCCGTCGGCTGCCTGGCCGGACACCTGCTCGCGACGAAGCTCAATTTCGCCAACGGCGCCGCGCAGCCGCAGTGCGCGAAGGACGCCGTGAAGAGCGCGGACGCGTTCCTGACCGGCATCTCCTACCTCGGACCCACCAAGACCTATGACCTGACCGCCGAGCAGCGCAGCACCGCGATCGCCATCAAGGACGTGCTGGACCGCTACAACAACAACGGAACGGGGACGGCCTGTAGCTTCTAGAGCAGCTCTCGACTCCATCAAGAGAAGCCGAACCACGGAGGGCTGCACACCCGGAGGCGTCCGTGTCGGGCCGGCTCCGCTCAGAGCAGGACACGGATGAACACGGATAGAAGCACGGATGAACACGGATACGGCCCGTCAGGCAGTATCCGTGTTCATCCGTGCTTCTATCCGTGTTCATCCGTGTCCCGCAGTTCTCTCGACGGCCTCAGCCCCCGATGATCTCGCGAATCCGCCGGTACAGCGGCCGCACCCGCGGATACATCGCCAGGTACACCTCCCGATACAGCCGCTCGTACACCGCGCCCGCCGCGCCGTTAGGCTCGAACACCCGCCCCGGCCGCGTCATCGCCCGCACCGCGCTCTCGAAGTCCGGGTGCAGCCCCAGCCCCACCGCCGCGTCGATCGCCGCGCCGAGGCCGGACGCCTCGTAGACGTGCGGCCGCGCCGCCGGCAGGCCGAAGACGTCGGCCGTGATCTGCATCGCCGCGTCGCTCTGCGACCCACCGCCCGCCACCCGCAGCTCGGTGATCCGCGTGCCGCTCCGGCGCGCGATCCGCTCGGCGGCCTCGCGCAGCGCGTAGGCCAGCCCCTCGAGAATGGCCCGGTAGAGGTGCGGGCGGCGGTGCCCGTCGCGGAAGCCGATCACCGTGCCGCGCGCCTCCGGCCCCGGGACCTTCACCCCCGGCGACCAGTACGGCTGAAGCATCAGCCCTGACGAGCCGGGGGGGACCTCCCGCACCAGCTCGTCGAACAGCGCCTCCGGCTCCACCCCCAGCGCCACGGCGCGCGCGCGCTCCGGGTGGCCGAACTCCTCCTTGAACCACGTCACCATCCAGTAGCCGCGCGCCACTTGGACCTCCAGGCTGTACGCGCCGGGGACCGCCGCCGGGTAGGGGGGGATGAGCGGGATCGGCTCGACGTAGCGGCGCTGCGTGGTGTTGACGGTGGCGATCGTGCTGTAGCTCAGGCATCCCACGTTAGGCTCCAGCGCGCCCGAGCCCAGCACCTCGCACGCCTTGTCCGCCGCCCCGGCGATCACCGGGAGCCCGGCCGGGATGCCGGTCGCCGCCGCGGCCGCGCGCGTCACCTCGCCCAGCGGCGCGCCGGGCGGGACCAGCTCGGGGAGCTTGGCGCGGTCGAACGGGGCGATCCGCCACTTCCAATCGGACGGCGCCGCCCAGCGGAGCCCCTTGAAGTCGAACGGCAGGTAGCCCACCTGCGCCCCCACCGAGTCCACGAACCTCCCCGTTAGGCGGTGGGTCAGGAAGCCGGAGAGGAGCAGGTAGCGGTGGGTCCGGCGCCACAGCTCCGGCTCGTGGCGCGCGATCCAGTTCGCCTCCGCCTCGGCCTGGAAGAACCCCACCGTGCCGCTCATCCCGCTCAGGGAGAAGAGGGCCCCCCACAGCCCGCCGACCGGCGGCAGCCCCTCGGTGCGCCGGCGGTCCATCCAGGTGATCGCCGGCCGCAGCGGCCGCCCGCCCTCGTCCACGTTCACCACCGTCCCGCGCTGCGTGGTGAGCGTCACCCCGCGCACGGCGTCCTTCGGCACCGGGCTCTCCGCCCACAGCCGCCGGCACGCCTCGGCCACCGCGCCCCACAGCACCCCCGGGTCCTGCTCCGCCCACCCCGGCTCGGGCGACAGGTAGCTCACCGGCACCCGGCTCTTCGCCGCCAGCGTCCCGCGCGCGTCGAACAGCAGCGCCCGCACGCTCTGCGTGCCGTGGTCGATCACGAGGATGTAGTCGCTCACGTGTCGCCGTTGGAGAGTGAGGCCGCGGATGAACACGGGTGAACACGGATACTCCTTGCTCGGTGTTCATCCGCGTTCATCCGCGGCTAACATGCTGCTGCCAGACCGGTGGTGCATAGCTCTCGTTCCAGAGCGCGAGGTACGCTGCCTCCTCCGCCGCCCAGCGCGCGTCGGACCAGCCGAGCTCCGGCTGGCAGATGCGGCGGACCTCGGGGAGCAGCGCGGCGCCGCCGCTGGGAAGGAGGAGGCCCAAACGGGCGCGGCGAAGCAGGAGGTCGTCGAGATGGGTCACCCCCTCGGCGCGCGCCGCCCAGCGCAGCTCGGCCCAGCGCGTGAGCGTGTCGGGGATCGTCTCCAGCTCGCCGTCGCGGGCCGCGGCGAGCAGCGCCGCGGCGTCGCGCCCGTGGCGGCCGGCGAGGCGCTGACGGGACGCGGCGTCGAGCGCCGGGTGGTCGGCGACGTCGGGCGGGACGTCGTCGAACGCTCGCGACTCGCGGGCGGGCGCGCGCATCCGCGGGAATCGGTCGCGCAGCCGCGCGATCGCGTCGACCGCGGTTGGCCGGAAGGTCGTGAGCTTGCCGCCGGCCACCGTGATCAGTCCGCGCTCCTCCACCACCTGGCTCTCGCGCGACTCGCGCGACGGGTCGGCGCGGCCGCCGCCCACCACCGGGCGCACGCCGGCCCACGTCGACACGATGTCGTCAGGCACGAGCCCGAGCGCCGGGAAGTGCGCCGCCGCCCCGGCCAGCAGGTACGACGTCTCGGCGGCGCTGGCGCGCGGCTCGGCGCCGGCCGGCGCGTCGTCGTCCACGTCGGTCGTACCGACGACCGTCACTCCCTCCCACGGCACCGCGCAGACGTTCCGGCCGTCCGCCGGATGGCGCCACGCCACCGCGTGCGCCAGCGGCAGCCGGCCGGCGGCGAAGACGAGGTGGCTGCCGCGGAGCGGGCGCATCATCGTGCGCTCGGCCACCTCACCCCGCAGCACGTCGGCCGCCGCGCCGGTGGCATTGACGACCGCCCGCGCCCGCACCTCGGCCGCGCGCCCGGACTCGGCGTCGCGCACGCGCACGCCGGCCACCGCGCCGCGCTCCTGCACCAGCGACTCCACGCGCGCGTAGCTGAGCGCGCGGCCGCCCGCGTGCGCCGCCTCGCGCAGCAGCCGCAGTACGAGTCGGGCGTCGTCGGTCCGCGCGTCCACGTAGCTGAACCCGCCCAGCAGCCCCTCGGCGGCGACAGGCGGCGCCAGGCGCCGCAGCTCGTCCGCCGAGTGGTACGCGTGCGCCTGCTGCGCCCCCAGCAGGTCGTACGCGGTGAAGAACGCCTCGTACAGCCACCGGCGCCGCCGCTCCGCGTGGTACACCGCGCGCAGGAATCGCACGGGCTCCACGAGTCCCGGCGCCTCGCGCATCAGCCGGTCGCGCTCGCGCACCGACTCGCGCGTCACGCGCCACTGCCCCTGCTGCAGGTAGCGCAGCCCCCCGTGCACCAGCTTCGACGACCGGCTCGACGTCCCCCAGGCGAAGTCGCGCCCCTCCAGCAGCAGCACCCGCAGCCCCGCCCGCACGGCCTCGCGCAGCACCCCCGCCCCCGCCACCCCGCCGCCGACCACGACGACGTCCCACGGCGCACCGCCCTCGAGCTCGCGCCACACCGCCTCGCGCCACCCGGGTCCCCAGAGGCTCATGAGCTCATCACTGTGGGAACACGGGTGAACACGGATAGAAGCGCGGATGAACTCATCCGTGCTTCTATCCGTGTTCACCCGTGGTAAGCAGTTCCAGTGTTTGCCCGCCGAGAAGCTTCCCCGGATTCATGACGCCCCGCGGGTCGAAGGTCGCCACGAGCGACGCCAGCGCCTGCATGCCGAGCGCGCCCTTCTCGGCGGCGAGGTAGGGCGCGTGGTCGGTGCCGACGCCGTGATGGTGCGAGATCGTCGCGCCGGCGTCCACCAGCGCCCGGCTCGCGGCATCCTTGAGCCGGCGCCAGCGGTCGAGCGTCGTGTCCGGGTCGCCGGCGAGTCGAAAGGCGAGCGTGGTGTAGATGCTGGACCCGCCGGGGTAGAGGTGCGAGAGGTGACTGAAGGCGTGCACCCGCTCCCCCTCGCCGGCCAGCGCTCCACGCAGCGCACCTTCCAGCGCCGCCAGCGTGGCCGGCAGCGCGCGCCACGTCGTCGCCGTCTCGACGGTGTCCACGGCGTAGCCCATCTCCCACAGCGCGTTGCGCAGGTACGGCGCGCGGAAGCGGCCCCGCCGCCAGCGCTCGCCCAGCCGCGCGCCGGCCGCCGACACTCCGCCGTGGCGCCTGACGAGGGCGAGCGCCGCGCGCCGCGCCGCCCGCACCGCGCGCTCGCCCCCGCTGAACCCCAGCACGGCCATGCACGCCTCGTCCCCGCCGCCGAGCCGCCAGCGCAGCACCGCCCGCAGCAGGCCTGACGTGCGGGCGCCCCCGGCGCCGCCGGCGGCCAGCGCCAGGTTGGTCGCCGTCTCGACCGGCGTGCTGAGGCGGACCATCGAGAGCGGGACGTCGCTCTGCGCCAGCGCGCGCGCGGCCGCGAGCCCCGCCTCCCAGGCCGGGAAGAATACCCCGTGGAACGCCTCGGCCGCCGGGCGCGGGGTGACGCGCACCACCACCTCGGTCAGCACGCCGAGCCGCCCCTCCGAGCCGAGCACGAGCTGCCGCAGGTCGGGGCCGGCGGCGGAGGCCGGCAGCGGCGGCATCCGCAGCTCGCCCTCCGGCGCCAGCAGCGTGCCGCCGGCGAACAGCCGCTCGATCCGCCCGTAGCCGCGGCTCTGCTGCCCGCTCGACCGCGTGGCGACCCACCCGCCGAGCGTGCTGTACTCGAACGACTGCGGGAAGTGGCCGAGCGTGAAGCCTAACGGCGCGAGCGCCGCCTCGACCGCCGGGCCGCTGGCGCCCGGCCCGAAGGTGGCGAGCCGGCTCCGGTCGTCCAGGCCGGCGAGGGCGGCCATGCGCTCCAGGCTCACCGTGAGCACCGGCCGCGCGCCGCCCGCGCGCGGGTTGACGTGCCCGACGACGCTCGTGCCGCCCCCGTACGGGATCAGCTCGATCTCGCCCGAGCGCGCCAGGTCGAGCAGGGCCCGGACCTCGCCGGCGGCCGCGGGGCGCGCGACGCCGTCCGGGACCGCGAGGCCGCGCCCGCCGCGCAGCGCGATCAGGTCGGGAAGGCTCTGCCCCCGCGCGTACCGCACCCGCTCGGCCGCGCCGGTCGCCACGAGCGGGTGGGCCGGCAGCCGCGGGGGCGGCACCGCCGCGCACGCCTGCTCGAACGTGATGTCGCGGGGTGGCCGCCCGGGCCCCAGTGCGTCCTCGAGCAGCCGCCGGGTGGCGTCGGGCACGTGCGCCTCGACCTGGTCGTCACCCCACCCGTTCCAGCGGCGCAACGCGGGATCGGATCGCCCTACTTCATCCCGAGCAGCTCCACGTCGAACACCAGCACCGAGTTCGGCGGGATCGGGCCGATGCCGCTGGAGCCGTAGCCGAGGTTGGCCGGGACGACGAGCTTCCGGCGTCCGCCGACCTTCATCCCCGCGACGCCCTCGTCCCACCCCTGGATCACGCGGCCGGCGCCGAGGCGGAACTCGAACGGCTTGTTGCGGTCGCGGCTGGAGTCGAACTTCTGGCCGTTAGGCAGCCACCCCGTGTAGTGCACCTGCACCGAATCGCCGGCCTTCGCCTCGGCGCCCGTGCCCACCAGGAGGTCCTGGAGGTAGAGCCCCGACGAGGTCCTGGTCATCTGCGCGAGGTTGACACCGAGCTCGGAGGCGTAGCTGTTCATGGCGGGATCGGGGTTGGCGGCCGGGACGGGGTCATCGGAGTTGCAGGCGAACGCGGCCGCCGAGGCGGCGACCAGCACGCAGGCGAGGAGCGCGCGGCGGAAGACTGGTTGGATCTGCATGGGGCGGAAGATGCGTGGAAGGTCCGAGGTGCGGGCTGCGACAAGCCGTCAGCACTCAGTCTAACCAGGTGTCGACAGCTTCTCGCATCGCGTCCCTCACCTGCCCGTCCACCGCGCCACCCGCCCCTCCGGCCCCACCGCCCAGCCGGCGGCGCGCCCGCCGCGGG
>DATFPD010000576.1:0-6237 GCA_035265005.1 Gemmatimonadaceae bacterium
GGCGCAGCACCTCCGGACTGCCCGCGCCGGCGATCACGAGCGTGGGCACCGTGACGGAGGCCGCCCGCTCGGTCGGCAGCGAGTAGTCCCCCATGACGGCGGCGTCGTACGCGAGGGTGTGCGCCACGGCCTCGAGCTTCGACCACATCGGCATCAGCCGCATCGGCAGGGTGAGCAGCGCGGGCATGCCCACCACTCGCGTCATGAAGTACTTCACGGCGTCCGCCCGCCGGCCGGCCGACGCCAGGCGCGCGAGCTGGGCTTCGTGGTCGGCGGGCGGCCGATGGCCCCCCTCGCCGACCATGAAGGGGGGCTCGTACACCGCCAGCCTGGTGATGCGCGACCCGCTCGCGGCCGCGCGGAGCGCGAGGGCCCCGCCTGACGAGATGCCGCACACGAGCGCCGAGCCGCCGGCTTCGTCGATCAGCGCGTCGAGGTCCTCGACCTCGCGGTCGACCGCGTAGGGCGGCGTGTCGCCGCTGTCGTTTCGGCCGCGGCGGTCGTAGGTGAAGACGGTGAAGTGCCCCGCCAGCAGCGGCGCCAGCTTCGGCATCGGCCCGAACGCCCGGCTGCAGAGCGCGCCGTCCACCAGGATGACCGGCGGCCCGCTGCCGCACCGCTCGTACGCGATCAGCGTCCCGTCGCTGGACCGCACCTGCGTCGCGGACCCTTCCGCGCACTCAGCTCCGCGCATCGGCCGCCCTCCTCCGTTCCGGGGCGCTCGCGGAGCCGGCCGGAGCGGGGGCCGGCGCGTCGAACATCTGGCGAATCTCGACGTCGCCCTCCCACCCCGGCCAGTGCTCCTTGTGCAGCTCGAGGAAGCGCACCGACGCGTCGATCGCCTCCTGCTTCGACTTCATCTCGTAGACCGCGAAGCCGCCCACGACCTCCTTCGCCTCGGCGAACGGGCCGTCGGTGACCTTGATCGCCCCCCGCCTGAGCTGCACCCGCGCACCCGCCTGCGTCGGGAGGAGCCCTCCGGTGTCGACCAGCGCGCCGGTCCTGGCGGCGTCGACGGTGAGCTGTGTGATCGCGTCCATCAGTGCCCTCGGGGGCGGGCCGGAGCTCTCGCGAGAAAAGACCAGCGTCATGAACCGCATTGCCGTATCTCCTGTGTCGTGTACGTGTGTCCAGACCGTCTAGCGGTGCGGGCGCGCTGCCGCCGGTGCGCCCATGGACCGCTTCGTGAACGCGCGCAGCCCGTCGTCCCGCAGCAGCAACCCTCCCCAGAGCAGCAGCGCCACATAGAGCGGGAAGAAGACGTGCGTGAGCAGCGGGTCCCCGACCCGCACGTGGGACGCAATGGCGCCGCCCAGGAAGCCCGTCAGCACGATCGCGCCCGGGACCGACGTGGCCGGGATCACGTAGAGCGCGACGCAGACGAGCTCGAGGATGCCGATCCCTGGTGCGAGGCGCACCGGATAGCCGAGCCGGGTGAACGCCTCCGCGACCGGAGTCAGCGGTATCAGCTTTATGACGCTGTCCCAGAGGAGAAAAAGCACGGCGAGGCTGCTGAGGATCCGGCCGGTCCACAGGAGCTTCCTGGGTGCCGGAGCGGTCTGAAAGTCCCATCGCATACGGATGTGTCCTCCATGTGGTGTGCTGCCCGGCCTGCGCGCTGTGCATCAGGCTCTACCCCCACGTCGAACGGGCGGCCGCGAAATCGACATCCGTCACCGGCCGACGGCTCGATCCGGGCGCGAAGTATCGCCGGGGTGGGTCGCCGTGTCTCGCCGGATTCGGACGCGCAATGCGGACTTTGCAAGGCTCACACAATCGCGCGTCAGCGCCCGAACAGATTCATGGCCGTGGCGGCTCGCCGGCCCCGAGCGCGCCGCCTCCGCCTAACCGCTCGCGCCGTCCTCCCCGCGCCGCCGCAGCGCGAGGGTGAACGTGCCGCGCCGGCGGCGCGAGATCGGCACGCGCTGGCCGGTGCCCAGCACCGCGATCAGGTTGCTCTCGTCGTCCCGCACCAGCTCACGGATCGCGTCCACGCGCACCAGCGCCCGCCGGTGGGCGCGCAGGAACCCGTCGCCGCGGACGCGGCGCTCGAGGACGCGCATCGGGGTGCGCAGCAGGTAGCTCCGCCGCGCGGTCCAGATGCGGGCGTAGTTGCCGGCGGCCTCGATCCAGTCGATCTCGCGCACCGGCACCAGCACGGCGCCGCGCGACGTGGTGACGATGAGCGGCTCGGAGCGCGGGGCCGCGCCCGCGCGCAGCTGCGCGGCGACGCGCGTCATCGTGGTCGCGAACCGCGCGTCGGTGGTCGGCTTGAGCAGGTAGTCCAGCGCCTGCGCCTCGAACGCGCGCAGCGCGAACTGCTCGTACGCGGTGAGGAAGACCACGATCGGCATCCGCGCCGGCGTGCGGCGGCGGATCACCTCGAAGCCGTCGAGCCCCGGCATCTGGATGTCGAGGAAGACCACGTCCGGCTCCAGCTCGTCGAGCGCCGAGAGCACCTGCCGCCCCTCGCGGCACTCGCCCACCACGCCGAACTCCGGATACGCCGCCAGCCGCTGGCGCACCCCCAGGCGCGCCGCGGGCTCGTCGTCCGCGATCAGCACGCGCCACTTCCGGTCAGGCACCGCCAGTCCCCGCGGGCTCCAGCGCCAGCTCGCGGTAGGGCACGCGGAGGGTGGCGACGGTGCCGTGCGACCCGTCGCCGCCGACGGTGAGCGACGCCGCCGAGCCGTAGAGCGACCGCAGCCGCTCGCGCGTGTTCGCGATCCCGCCGCCCGGCTCGTCCCGCGCGCCGCCGGGGCCGTCGTCCGCCACCCGCACCTCGAGCGCGTCCCCGTCGCGGCGCGCCGCGATCGCGACCCGCCCGGCCTCGGCGCGGCGCGCGATCCCGTGCCGCACCGCGTTCTCGGCCAGGTGCTGCACCGCGAAGGTCGGGACGGCGGCGCCGAGCGCGGCGTCGTCCACGTCGAGCGTGACGCGCAGCCGGTCGGCGAAGCGCGCCTGCTCGATCGCCAGGTAGTGCTGCACGACCTCCAGCTCCTCCGCGAGCGTGACCTCGTAGGCCTGGTCCCGGCTGAGGGCGCGCCGAAGGATCTCGCTCAGCTGCTCGACGATGCGCGCGGTGCCCACGCCGTCCCCCTCGCGCGCGCGGACGGCGATGGTGTTGAGGGCGTTGAAGAGGAAGTGCGGGTTCATCTGGCTCTGGAGCGCGGCCAGCCGCGCGCGCGTGAGCCGCTCCTCGAGCTGCGCCATCCGGAGGTCGCGCTCGCGCGTCTCGCCGAAGTAGCGGATGGCGTGCTCCACCCCGACGATCGAGAAGTACACGATCGCGCCGAACGGCAGCGAGCCGGCGAACCAGCGGAAGGCGCGCGTGATGCCTGACGTCTGGGCCGGGGCGACGCCCGGCGCCGTGAAGCCCGAGTCGAAGAGCGCCGCCAGCACGCCCTGGTAGAGTACGGCGGCCGCGGCCCAGTAGAGCAGGAAGCAGCAGAGGTGGAGCGCGAGCCGGCGCCCGACGTTCGCGCCGGAGAGCGGCCATCGCTTGGACGCCGCCACCACCGCCGGCGCGAGCGCGGCGCACACCAGCCAGCCGGTCTGGGCGAACGCCAGGTCGCGCAGCCGCGGCGTCTGGCTGGTGAAGTGCCACTGCGCGACGTAGGTGACGGCCCCCAGCGCGGCCAGCACCAGTGGCGCGGACACCAGCATCCACAGCCCAACGCGTCGCCGGATGTGCACGGGTCCGACGGTATTCCAGCCAGGCGGCGTGCGCAATGGCGGCGACCGTTCGCGTCAACCCGGACGCCGCTCGCGTCGCCGTCGTTGCACGCGGCCGCCGGCCCGCCCACCGTTGCGCTCGACCCGTCACGTCGGAGCGTGCGACCATGTCCGCCACGAACCCCGTCTTCCGCCGTCGAACGTCCGCGAGCGTCGCGACCGCGCTGCTGGCGCTCGCCGCCGCCGCCACTGCCGCCACCGCCGCCACGCTGCGCGCGCAAGCGGGCGTGTTCGAGCAGGACTCGACGCTCGACAACCTGCGGCACGCTCCGGGCTACGCGACCGCGCCGCTCGGCACGCTCGGCCGGGTGGTGCGGCGCGGGTCGGGGCCGGTCGACGTCGTGATCATCCCGGGGTTCGGGTTCGGCGCGGAGGAGTTCGAGCGGTTCATGCGCGACAACGCCACGCGCTACCGGATGGTGGCCGTCACGCTGCCGGGCTTCGCCGGGACCGCCGCCCCGCCCATGCCGCCGGCCGGGACGAGCTACGGCGACGCGACGTGGACGCGGGCGGCGGAGCAGGCGATCGCGCGCACGATCGAGAGCGAGCGGCTGCGCAAGCCGATCGTCGTCGGCCACTTCATCGTCGGCACGCAGCTCGCGCTGCGGCTGGCGCTCGACCGCCCCGATCTGGTCGGCGGCGTGGTGGTGGTGGGCGGCGAGCCGATGCGCTTCGTCCCGTCGCGCCGCGACTCCACCGGCAAGACGCCCATGCCGCGCGACGAGCGGGTGGCCGGCATGGACAGCTACATGGGGCCGCGCTGGTTCAGGACCGTCACGAAGAAGACCTGGAACGCCAACAACTACGCGGCGGCGCAGTACACGCGCGACTCGGCGCGCGCCGCCGAGCTGTGGAAGAAGGCAGCCGACGTGCCGCTCCCCGTGCTGATCCGCTACCTGTCCGAGTACATGGCGATGGACCTGAGCGAGGAATTCCCGCGCCTGGCCGTGGAGACGCGCGTCCTCGTGCCGGGGTTCGCGCCGGAGATCCTCGCCGACCCGAAGCAGTCGTACGTGAAGCCGATGTTCCTGGACGCGTGGGACGCGGTGGGGCGGATGCACAACCCGCGGATCGTCATCCGCCCCGTGTCCGGCGCGCACATCTTCATCACCGACGACCGTCCCGACGTCGTGCGCGACGCGATCGACGAGGTGGCGCGGGCGGGAGGGCGCTGATCGATCACGGCGCCATCCACCCGGCCGACGCCCGCTTCACCACGTAGCGGAGGATGACCCCGTGGGCGGCGAGGAGGGCGAGCCCCAGCGCCAGCAGCAGCCAGCGCGGCACGCGGGGGTGACCGTGCAGGCGCATCGTCTCGTCAGGCGCGGCCGGGTGCCGTCGTCGCCAGGGCGAAGTGCAGGTCCCGCACGCCGACCGGGCCGCTCTCCACGACGTCGAGCCCCGCCTCGCGCAGCAGCGCGACGACGTCGCGGAGGGCGACGTGGCCGTGGCGGTGAAAGTGGTCGAGGAGCCCTCCGCGCTTCCGGGCCGGCGTCCCGAAATCCACGGCGAGCACCCGCCCTCCGGGTTTCAGCACCCGGCGCATCTCGCGCGCGCACTGCTCTCGCGTGGGGCGCGGAAGATGGTGGAGCATGAGCGTGCTCAGGACGGCGTCGAACCGGGCGTCCGGGAAGGGGAGCGCCTCGACGAGCTCCGTCTGGAAGGCCACGTCCACGCCCGCCTTCGCCGCCTTGCGTTTCGCGAGGGCGATCATCTCCGGCGAGGCGTCGATGCCGTGCACCACCCCCGCCGGACCGACGCGCCGCTTCGCCGCGATCGCGAGCGTCCCCGTCCCGCAGCCCACGTCGAGCACCGACTCGCCAGGCGCGAGGCGCGCCAGCTCGACCAGCCGCTCGCGGAATGCGCGCTCGCGACCGAACGTCAGCAGCCAGGCCAGTAGGTCGTAGTAGCGGGCGGCGGAGTGCAGGACCAGGCCTCTGGTGGCCGGCCCCGGGTTCCGGTCGGTCGTCGTCGTCGTCGTCGTCGTCACGTCGCGCTCCCTGATCGGCGGTCGTATGCTAGTATGGGCGCGGAGTGCGCGGCGCGAAGAACAACGGCACCCGATGTGTGCGATTATGGACAAAGAGACGCGCGGTGTTCACAAGGATCGGCGGGTGCGGCGGACCGAGGGCCTCCTCCACGCGGCGCTCGCGTCGCTGATCCACGAGAAGCCCTACGAGGCCATCGTCGTGAAGGAGATCCTGGCCCGCGCCAACGTCGGGCGGTCGACCTTCTACACGCACTTCCGCGACAAGGACGAGCTGCTCGTCAGCGGGATCCACGAGATGCTTCGCGCGAGCGCGCCGGCCGCGGCGCCCGGATCGGCGAGCCGGCACGACAGCTTCCTCCGGTTCAGCCTTCCCCTCTTCGAGCACATCGAGCGGCACCGGGCCGCCAGCGATTCGACGATCGAGCCGCGGGGCCAGGCAGTCGTGCACGACCACCTGCAGCGGGTGCTCGCCGAGCTGATCGCGGGCGACCTGAGACGGGCCGCCGGCCAGG
>DATFPD010000577.1:0-9508 GCA_035265005.1 Gemmatimonadaceae bacterium
GCCCCGCGTGCAGCGCGATGAACCCGGCGTGGCGCCCCATGACCTCCAGCACGATCACCCGGTCGTGGCTCTCCGCCGTCGTGTGCAGCCGGTCGATCGCCTCCAGCGCCGTGTTCACCGCCGTGTCGAACCCGAACGTCGTGATCGTCCCCGCGACGTCGTTGTCGATCGTCTTCGGCACGCCGACCACGCGCAGCCCCTTGTTGCAGAGCTGCCGCGCGATGCCGAGCGAGCCGTCGCCGCCGATCGCGATGATCGCCTCGATGCCGAGGTTGCGCGCGTTCTCCAGCAGCTCGTCCGAGCGGTCGACCTCGACCCAGGTGCCGTCCTCCTGCCTGATGGGCCACTTGAACGGGTTGCCCCGGTTGGTGGTGCGCAGGATGGTGCCGCCCAGGTGGGCGATGCCGCGCACCGTGTCGCGCGTCATCGGGACGATCTGGTCCTCGCCGAGCAGGCCGGCGTACCCCTTCTTGATGCCGAGCACGTCCCAGCCGCGGTTGAGCGCGGAGAGCACGGCGGCGCGGATGACGGCGTTCAGACCCGGCGCGTCACCGCCGCCGGTGGAGAGGGCGATTCGCATGCAGTGTGGCTGTTCGGTCCTCGATGACGACGTGACGACGCTCACTGGGACGCGCGCTCGAGCAGCCGCGCGACCTCTCCGGGCTCGGCGTGCCGCCCGAGCTTCGACTTCTCGAACACCGGCCTGCCGTCGCGCGTGACCTCGAAGCGTCCCTTCCCCGACGGGATCATCTCGACGCGCGCGTCCGGAAACCGCTCACGCAGCTCGGCCGCCAACCTGACGGCCCGCGGCTCGTAGTTTCAAACGGTGCAGTACTCGATGGTGATGTGCATGGTGGAGTATAGCCAGGAACCATTGCGAGGTGCGAGGTGCGAGTTGCGAGAGGGGCCCCGGGAAGCGAAGCACTGCCTCCCGGGGCCCCTCTCGCAACTCGCACCTCGCACCTCGCAACTGTCAGCGCCCTTCGCCGGCAGCCACAGCGCTCGCGCGTCCGGATGAGCCGGACGGGGGTGACCCCAGGTTGTTCCAGTTTGCCATCGCGTTGAGCGCCAGCGCGAAGCTGCCCTGCGACTGCCAGCGCCAGAACGGGCGGATGCCGAAGAGCATCACGTGGCCGTTGCCGACCGGCGCGTCGACCACCGCCGCGCGCCCCGCCATCTCGTCGCCGCCGGCGAGCAGGCCGGAGACGAGCAGGGAGTCCTGGCGCTGGTGGAAGCGCAGGATCACGCGCGCGCGCATGCGCTCGGTCTGCTCGCGGATCGCCGGGTCCACGTGCTCGTCGCGCGTGTTCGCGGTGTCCCTCGGCTGCACGGCCAGCAGTGGCGCCTGGTTGAAGTAGACGGGGAACGTCGTGCGCTCGTAGCCGTAGAGCACCGGGCTCCAGGCGGCGGCCATCGCCTGCGCGCGGAAGACGGCGCCGCGCGCCTGGAGCCGCTGCGTCTGCGGTGCGCTGACGGTGGGGTTGAAGCCGAGGTCCACCGGCAGGCGCGAGGTCGCGCCCTCGGTGATGAGGAGCCCGCCTCGCTCGACGAACCGCCGCAGCGCCGCCGCGCCCTCGAGCCCCATCCCCGGGCGGATGTCGTCGGTCTCGTCGAGCGCGTTCTGCGGGCCGCGCCCCAGGTTCGGCGTGAGCGCGCTCTTCTTCCACGGGATCGCCGGGCCGATCATCGGCCGACCGTTGAGCAGCGAGGAGCCGAATCCGCCGACGTGCGGGAAGACGAGGACGTCGAACCGGTCGAGCCGACCGGGCTGCTTGAGCGACTGGTCCGAGATGTACGTGTACGGCACGCCCATCTGGTCGAGCGCGTAGCGCACCCACCCCTCGTTCTGCGTCTCGATCCACGAGTGCACGAGCGCGACGCGGGGCACCGTGATGGCGTGGCGTGCCACGGCCGGCAGGGCGGACACGGCGACGCCCTCCAGCCCGAGGTCGCGCACCGCGTCGCGGCCGCCGTTGCCGCCCTTCCCCTCGGTGACGATGAACGTGCCGGCCGGGTACGAGGCGCCGCCGGCGGTGAACGACGACTCCGCGACGGCGACCGTCGCGCCGCGGGCCCGCCACGGCAGCACCGCCGAGCGCCAGTCGCCCAGGTGCCTGACGAGGAGCGTCGCGCCGCTCCCGGTCACGCGGCCCTCGACGCGCGCGTCCGCCGTCAGCGGCGACATCGGGCGCGCGAGGACGGACGAGTCCGCGACCTCGAACGCCTCGACGTGGCGCAGCTCGTCGAGCGTCCACCCGGTGTCGTCGTACGGCGACGGGTCGTCGGGCTTGTAGCGCTGCACCGAGAGCAGCGTCCGCACGGTCGCCGTGTACGGCTGGTCCATGCGCACGATCCAGTCGCCGGCATGAACTGCGCGGGATGCGGGAGCCGCGGGTGCCCCCTGGGCGGGTCGGGACGCGGGGGCGGTGTCGCGCCGCGTGGAGTCCGACGTCGTTCCAGCCGGGCGTGTGGCCTCCGGTGAGATGGGAGGGGCGGCCGACGCCGTGCGCTGGGCCGCGGTGATCGTCGAGTCGCGCTGGCCAGCCGCTGACGCGCCGGCGCCGCGCATCCCGCTTCCCGCATCCCGCATCCCGGCTTCTCTGACCGCAAAGTCCTGCGCCGCGACCTGCACCTCCGCCCCGTGCGCGCGGAAGAGGTTCACCAGGTCGGCCGCCTCGGCGGCGCGGCGCTGCGTGCGCGGGATCACGTAGGCGTAGGGCGCCGTCGTCTGGCCGCGGCGGATCATTCGCTCGGCCTTCGCGACGAAGTTCTCGAGGAACATCTCGCGGTTGTCGGCGACGTGGCGCAGCGCGACCAGGACGCCCGACTGCTGGTAGTTGATGTTCGTGCGGATGCACCAGCGCACGCCGTTCACCGGCGGGTTGGTGCGGTCCCACCGCCGCTCGGTGGCGCTCGCCGGGAGGCGCACCGTGTGGCAGTCGGCGCCCATCGAGGTGTACGTCTCGTAGAAGCGCCCGATCGAGTTGTGCAGGTTGGCGATCGCCAGCACGTAGTTGGGCGCCCAGCCGTCGTAGAAGCCGTGCGTCCACACGCCGGGGAGGCCGCGCCGCGTCAGCTCGTTGATCTCCTGGTACGCGAGCTGGTGCCACTCGTTGACGACGATCGGGTCGAACTCCTCGTTGTACGGGCCGGTGCCGGTGCTGGTGTAGAGGAAGGGCACCGACTCGTGCAGGTCGTGGCCGACGACGGGGTGCCAGTAGAAGAAGCCCCTGCTGTAGTTCTGCGTGAGCTTCTGCGAGAGCACCATCCCGTCGCGGTTGTTGTCGTGCGCCGTGTAGCGCCCCCAGTAGACGAGCGGCACGTTGAGCGGTCCGACCTTGAGCTCCTTCGACAGCTTGTAGCTGTCCACCACGCGGTCGCGCCCGTCCACCTCCAGCACCGGCGTGATGACGGTGATGACGTTGGCGCGGATCGCGCGCGCCTGCTCGCCCTCGTCCACCGCCAGTCGGTAGCCGAGCTCCATCAGCATCTCCGGGCTCCCGGTCTCGGGCGAGTGGATGCTGCCGGTGAGCCAGTACACGGGCTTCGCCGCGCGCACGAGTCGGCGCCGATCGTCGGCGGAGAGCCCGCGCGGGTCGGCCAGGCGGCCGAGCATCGCGCGGTACTCGTCGAGCCGCTGCATGATCGAGTCGTCGGCGATCGCGACGGCGACCATCTCGCGCCCCTCGTCGCTCGTCCCGAGCGAGAAGAGCCGCACGCGCGTCGACGCGTCGTCCAGCGCGCGGAAGTAGCGATTGATGTCGCCGACGTACGACAGCCGCCCGACCGTGCCCGGGACGTAGCCGAGCACCTTGAGCGGCGTCGGCACGGCGGCCGAGGCGGGGAGGTAGTCCACGAACTCGGTGGAGAACTTCCACTGCGGGTCGGTCGGCGTGAGCTCGCGGATCTGTCGCGTGTACGCCGTGTCCGCGGCCTGCTGCCCCTGCTGCGCGGTGGCGGCACGTGGGAGAACCGCCGCGGCGAGCGCGAGCGCCGCCAGACGAAGGGAGCGCGTCATCTGCATGTCGGTAAGGGTGGGAGGACGGCGGGAAAATACCGGCGGGGGGCGGGCTGGGCTATGGCGAGGCGCGCTACAGCTCGCTTCGCGCTCTTCCGCGTGGCCGCGGATCGCTGTATGTCTGACGTGGGCCGGGCGCGGCGGAGGGGCGGGGGCGAACGGCAGTTACCAGTTCTCAGTAGTCGAGTTGCCAGTCGTCAGTCGAGGGGCGACGCGCGCGTCGCCCGTACCCAGTGCTCAGTAGCATTCGGCCATCCCGGATGCTGGGCGCTACTCGCAACTGGCAACGTCGACTGACGACTGGCAACTCGACTACTGAGAACTGGTAACTGCCGTTGGTCCCCGCCGGTACGCGCCTAACGCCTACGCGATCCCCCCTTACACGCGAGGTATGCGTATGCCGGTAGACAACGGGATCTACGACAGGATGGCCGACGGCTGGTGGGACGGACGGGGGGTGCTGAACATCCTCCGGTCGGCCGTGAACCCGGTGCGCCTCCGGTACTTCAAGGGTGTGCTGGCCGACCAGCTCCGGCTCGCGCTCCCCGGGCGGACGGTGGTCGACATCGGCTGCGGGGGCGGGTGCATGGCCGAGGAGTTCGCGCGGCTCGGCTGCTGGGTGACCGGGGTGGACCCGTCGCACGCGTCGCTCGACGTGGCGCGCCGCCACGCCCGACAGGAGGGCCTCGACGTCGAGTACCGCGAGGCCGTGGGGGAGCGGCTCCCCTTCCCCGACGAGTCGTTCGACATCGCGCTCTGCTGCGACGTGCTGGAGCACGTGGAGGACCCGGCGCGCGTGCTCGCCGAGGCGGCGCGGGTGCTGCGCCCGGGCGGCGTCATCCTGTTCGAGACCGTCAACCGCACGCTGCCGAGCCGCGTGATGGTGGGGCTGCTCCAGGAGTGGAGCCCCACGAGCTTCCTCCCCCCGCGCTCGCACGACTGGCAGATGTTCATCCGCCCCGAGGAGCTGCACGACCTGCTCGCCCTGAGCGGCATCACGCTGGCCGATGTCGTCGGCGCCAAGCCCGGGCTCGGCCCGGTCTCGCTCGTCCGCGCGCTCCGCCAGCGGAAGCGGGGCGAGCTGACCGTCGCGCAGCTCGGCGAGCGCCTGCAGTTCGACCCGAGCCCGGACACGGCCACGCTGTACATGGGCTACGGCATGAAGACCCGCCGCAACCGCGCCTCCGACTCGACCGCGTGGGACCGCGCGCTGGTGGGAGGGGCGGCGGTGCGGGGGGATTGAGGGACAGGGATGGAGGGATGGAGGGATGAAGTGCTAGAGACCCGGGCCGTCCATCCCCCCATCCCTCCGTCCCGCCATCCCGTCCTCATCTCGGGATCCCCGCCGCCGCCGCGAGCCGCGTCAACACGGTATCCTGGCGGGCGACCTCGCCGCGCAGGGAATCGATCTGCGCCTGGAGCAGCGCATTGTCCTGGCGGATGTCGTTGAGCGCGTCGCTCAGCTCGACGAGCATCTGGCCGGTGGAGACGTCGGCGGTGGAGGGGGCAGCGCCCTGGCAGCCGGCCACGAGGGCGGCGAGCAGTGGCAGGATGGTGCGGCTGGTGGCGGAGCGGTGACGGCGCATCGCGGCAGACGGTCGGTCGAGGGAGGTGGTCGGCGCGCCGCGCGCAACGCAACGGTCCGCCGAGCAATCGTACGATGACGCGTGGCGCGGGCGGAGCCGTATCATTCCGCTCGTGATGCCTCCCGCGCGCACGCGCACCATGCGCAGAACCATGCCCGGCCGCGTCCGGCGGCGCCAGGGCTTCAGCGCCGCCGAGCTGGTGGTCGTGGTCGCGATCGTGGGAGTCCTGTCGGCGGTGGTCGTGCCGCGCGCGGCGGCCTACCTCGACGCCGTGGCCGTGCAGGGCGCGTCAGCCGACGTCGCCGTCGCCTGCGCCGCCGCGCGGGCCGCCGCCGTCTCGCGCAACGCGCACGCCGCCGTCCGCTTCGACGCGGCGCGGGGGCGGGTGGTGGTGCACGTGCGCGCCGACACCATTCTCCGCCGCGACCTGGCCGCGCTGCACCGCGTGACGCTGACCGCCACGCGCGACTCCATCGCCTTCAACCCGCTCGGACTCGGCTACGGCGCCGCGAACGCGCGCATCGTCGTGAGTCGCGGCCGCAGCGCCGACACGGTGTGGGTGGCGAGGTTGGGGAGGGTCAGGAGGTGAGAACGGCAGGGACTGAAGGCCTGAGGGACTGAGCAGGAGTCTGAATGCTGGAGCAGCAGCGGGCCCTTGATGAATCAAGGGCCCACCATTGCACACCAGGCCAGCCCCTTCCCTCAGTGCCTCAGTGCCTCAGCCCCTGCTGTTCTCACCGTCCCTGCGCGAGCCGCGCCACGCGGAAGGCGTGTACGGCGCCGGAGATCCGCGCCGTGCCGCGGCCGCGCGGCGCGTCCTCGGAGGGCGGGGCAATGGCGGCGGCCGCCGCGGCGCGGGCGGCGGTGGCGACGCGCGCGATCGCCGGGAGGCGCACCGTCAGCACGGTATTCAGGCCACGCGAGTGCCAGACGTGGGCCGCCGCCAGAATCACCGCCAGCGACGCCAGGAAGAACAGGGGCCAGAGCGGCGTGTACGGGAGGCGCAGGTAATACGTCGCCACGTAGTAGACGTAGAACTGCGCGATGAAGACGAACAGCGACGTCTGCCCCACCAGCGCCACCGCGCGGACGAAGGGCTGCAGCGGCCGGGCGCGGTCGGCGGCCATCACCAGCCCCGCCATCGCCAGACCCAGCCCGCCGTAGAACAGGAGGTAGACCGGCGACGGGGGGAGCTTCCGCCAGGGCGAGGTGAGCTCGTAGCGCAGCTCGAGCGACCCGCCGGCGGCGAAGAGCCCCGCCCGCTCGGCGCCCCACATCGCCAGCTTCACGCCCACCGCCAGCACGACCATCGCCACGCCGATCCGCAGGAGGCCGCGCTCCACCGCGCGCCAGTTCCCGGCGGCGTGGTGGCGCGCCGCCCACTCGCCCAGCGCCGTGCCCGCGAGGTAGACCGCGAACCACGGCAGGAGCGGGAAGGTGTTGGGCTGCGCGTGCGGGAACGGCCCCACCAGCAGGTGCCTGACGACGGCCGACGCGCCGCCGTGCGGGTGCCACCACGCCACCAGGCACCAGGCCGCCGCGAAGATCGCGGCCGACAGGGCCAGCCGCGCGCGCATCCCCAGGCGGCTCACGAGCTGCGGCCCGACCAGGACCGCCACGCCGATGGCGTCGGTCATGAAGCCCAGGCGCAGCGCCTTCTCCCACGACCCCTCGCGCGGCACGCACGCCAGCGCGATCAGCCAGTGGCCGACGAGCAGCATGAACAGCCCCTTGTCGGCGAGCGACAGCCGGGTCCGCGCGAACCGCGCCGGGCGGCTGAAGTAGAGGAGCCCGAGCATCAGGCCGCTGAGCAGCATGAACGTGGGGCTCGCCACCATGCCGACGCGGTAGACCCAGTCCCGCACCCCGCCGGCGCCGCTGAACCGAAAGTACTCCAGACCGAAGTGCGACAGACAGACGAACAGCATAGCCGTTCCGCGCGCCGCATCGATCCCGCGAATCCGCGTGGTCGCGGATGCGGTCTGTGACTGCATGTCGAGTGAGACTGTGAAGCCGGGTGAATCGTGCGCCGAAGGGCCGCAAGCGGCGCGGCGGCGCAGAGGGTCACCAACGCCTCAATGCGACTGTCATGCCCGCCACGCCAAACATGTGACGTACGCACAACCCGCTGTCTCACAACTACATACGCGTATCGACCCGCGTTCGCGCGCCCTGGGCTGTCGAACCACCGCAACGGTTGTGATGTCCGCCACATCACCCGCGCCACGCCTGTGGCGTGGATGCACGGGCGTGGGCAAAAGCAAGGGAGTCGGGCCGCTGCTCTTGGGGCGCCGCCTCCCGGCCGAGTCCCGAGCCCGGCTACTTCTTGCCGAGCAGCTTCTCGTACACCCGCACGCGTCCCTCGACCGTGCGGTGGATGCTGAACTCGTCGACCCGCGCCAGCGCGGCGGCGCCGAGGGCGGCCCGGTGCCCGGGGTCCTCGACGAGCCGCGTGAGCGCGGCCGCGAGCTGCTCGGGACGCCGGACGTCGTACGTGACCCCCGACTCGGAGGTGAGGATCTCGGCGGGGCCACCGCTGTCCGCGGCCACCACCGCCTTCCCTACCGCCATCGCCTCGATCACCACCAGCCCGAACGGCTCCGGGCGCGTGGACGCGTGCAGCGCGACGTCGGCGGCGTTGACGAGGTCCGGCGCGTCCGTGCGGCCGCCGAGGAAGGAGACGAGATGCGAGACGCCGCCCGTCGCCGCCGCGTCGCGCAGCGACTGCGCGTAGGGCGCGTCGTCGGCGCGCGCCGCGCCGATGAACAGCACGTGGAGCCCCTCGCGCACCGCCGGCGCCATCCGCGTGAGCGCCTCCACCACCACCGACTGCCCCTTCCACGCGCGGAGGTTTCCGACCATCGCCACGAGCATCTTGTCCGGCGCCACGCCCAGCTCGCGGCGCACCTCGGCCGGCGTGCGGCACACGCGGCGGCGGTAGGCGTCGATGTCCACGCCCAGGTAGACGAGGCTCGCCTTCTCGGCCGGGTAGCCGGCGCGGGCGACCGCGTCGGCGATGTAGCGGCTGATCGGGATCACGTGGTCGAACTGCCGGAACAGCCACCGCTTGACCGGGTTGGTCTCCTCGGCCGCCGCCGCGTCGCCCATCGCCTCGGCGATGATCGGCACGCCGACGAGTCGCGCCGCGGGGAGCCAGTCGTCGTTCCCGACCTTGGGCGAGTTGTTGACGTGGATCAGCGCCACCCGCTGCTCGCGGAGGAAGCGCGCGCGCCAGCGGATCGCGCTCACCATGACGCGGAGCTTCGCCAGGCGCCCGCCCGAGAGGCGCGTGTGCTTCTCCGTCCGTGCCTGGTGCTCCAGGACGTGCACCTCCACGCCGGCATCGCGCAGGCGCCCCACGAACACGTTGTCCTGGTAGAACACGACCACCGGCTCGTAGCGCGACCGGTCGAGGTTCCGCACCAGGTCGAACAGCGCCTGGTGCGACCCGCCGACGGTGCCGTCGTCGTTCGCCTCGAGGTACATGATGCGCGGGCGGCGGGCGGCGACGGCGGATGGCGTCATGCGTCGAGGCTCGGCGGCAGAGGCGCGCGGCGGAGAGAGGTCGGCGGTCATGCGGTTGTCACTGTCACGCTTCTCCCGCCTGCTGCCGGGCGAAGAACCGCCCCGCCACCCGCGCGCGAACTGTTCGCAGGACCCGGCGCGCGACCAGGCGGTCGTCGGGGGTGAGGACGTCCATGTTCCAGAGCGCGATGAAGTAGACGGCGAGGAGGGCACCGCGGAGGGCGAGCGACGCCAGGAGCGACGCCGGCGGCAGGAAGTAGCCCACGCCGGCCACGGCCAGCGCCACGGCGCAGAGGCGCAGTACCGGCGCCCAGCGGTAGCGCACCGGCCACAGGCGCTGCGAGAAGACGTAGATCGCGACGTGGCGGACGGTGAACGC
>DATFPD010000578.1:0-3880 GCA_035265005.1 Gemmatimonadaceae bacterium
CGACCCGCGCGCGGCGGAGATCGTCGAGGCCAGCGTGGCGTTCATGCGGCGGCATCTGGGGCGCTGAGGCCGCGCCCCGGCCGGCCTACGCCCGCCGCGCTTGCGCCTGCGCGCGCAGCGCCAGCTCGGTGGCCAGGAAGCAGTGCGCCTGCGGCATCGCGGTCGCGGTCCGATGCAGGACGTCGTCCACCAGCTGCCCGCCGTAGGGGAGCTCGCCGCCGCCGCAGTCGACGCGCCGCACGCCGTCGGTGTCGGCGACGATGAGGTGGTTCGCGCCGTCGCGCCCGCCGATGTCGACGTTCTTGCGCACCTCGATGTAGCCGGCGGTGCCGAGGACGGTGAGCCGCGTGTCGCCCCAAGTCGGCAGGCCGGCGGGGGTGAGCCAGTCGACGCGGACGTAGCCCGTGCCGCCGTCGCCGCGCAGCATCGCGTCGCCGACGTCCTCGAACGTGGGGCGCCCGGGGTGGGCGGCGTTTCGCACCTGCGACGCCACGACCTCGGCGCGGGCGGAGCCGGTGAAGAAGAGGAACTGGTCGAACTCGGCGAGCTGCGCCAGCGACACGGCGCCGGGCTTGTCGACCATGTAGTCCTTGCCGTGCCGCATCACGCGGACGCCGAGCGGCGCGCGCTCGTCGGGAATCGCGGCCGAGAGCACGAGCTGGATCGACGGGTCCTCGAGGAGCTCGCGCTCGTCGCGCGCCCGCGCGGCGCTCGGGTGGCGCCGGGCGAACTCGTCGGCGAGCTCCGGCTCGCTGGCGAAGTACGAGACCAGCTCGCCGCCGCCCTGCTCGGCCGCGTGCACCATGCCGTGAATGTGGCCGTGGTTCGCGCCGATCACGGCGAAGCGGAGGCGCGGGGCGCCCGTGCGGTTGCGCTTCATGGCATCTTCCTGCACTCATCCTCTTCGATCGTCAATCGTCGAGCGCCGTCGCCCGGGGCCGAGCGCGGCCGAGCTCTCACACGTTACGTCATGGTCTGGGAAGAACGCTGGCATCCGCTGCGCCAGGAGTGGGTGGTCATCTCGGCGCATCGCAACGACCGGCCGTGGCACGGCGAAGTGGTGGGCGCCGCGCGCCCGGACCCGCCGGCGTACTCGCCCGAGTGCTACCTGTGTCCCGGGAACGCGCGCGTCTCGGGGCGCCGCAACCCGGACTACGGCGGCGTGTTCGTGTTCGACAACGACCACCCGTGCGTCGGGCCGGCCGCGCCGGCGGCGCTGGAGCCCCCGCCGGGCATCTACCGGAACCGGCCGGCGAGCGGGCTCTCGCGCGTCGTCTGCTTCACCCCGCGCCACGACCTCACGCTCGCCGAGCTGCCGCAGGCGCGGATCGTCGAGCTGCTGGGCGCGCTCCAGGCGCAGTACCGCGAGCTGGGCGCGCGGCCGGAGGTGAACCACGTCCTGATGTTCGAGAACAAGGGCGAGGTCGTCGGCGTCAGCAACCCGCACCCGCACTGCCAGATCTACGCGACCAACTTCGTCTTCCGGACGATCGAGGTGGAGGCGGCGGCGGCGGCGGCGCATCTGGCGGAGCACGGGCGCGCGCTGTTCCGGGACGTGATCGCCGCCGAGGAGGAGGACGGGCGGCGGCTCCTCGTCAGGCGGGGCGGCGCGCTCTCCTTCGTGCCGTACTTCGCCCGCTACCCGTACGAGACGTACGTGGCCCCGCGGGCGACCCACGCCAGCGTCGCCGACCTGGGGCCCGGCGAGCTGGAGGACTTCGCCGCCGTACTGGGCGAGACCCTCGTCAGGCTGGAGAACCTCTGGCGGATGCCGTTCCCGTACGTGATGGTGCTGCACCAGGCGCCCACCGACGGGCGCGAGCATCCCGGATTCCACTTCCACGTGCAGATCCACCCGCCGCTGCGCAAGCCTGGGCTGCTCAAGTACCTCGCCGGGCCGGAGATCGGCGGGGGCAACTTCCTGAACGACGCGGCGCCGGAGGCCAAGGCGGCCGAGCTGCGCGCGGTGTCGGCGGTGCACTACAAGCGGGAGGAGGCGGCCGCGCGTGGCTGACCCGGTCGCGCTGCTCGAGCCCATTCGGGCGCTGCACGACCGCATCCGCGACTCGGTGGTGGACGCCTGCGCGCGTCAGGCCACCGAGGCGCTCTCGGCGGTGGCGGCCGACGACGCCGGCGACACGATCTACGCCGTCGACCGGGTGAGCGAGGAGGCGCTGGTGGAGGGGCTGCTGGACGTGGCGCGCGAGGCGCCGCTCTGCCTGGTGGCCGAGGGGATCGCGGGCGGCTCGCTGGTGCTCCCGCGCGGCGCCCGCGACACCGACTGCCGGTGGCGGCTGATCGTCGACCCGATCGACGGCACGCGCGGGCTCATGTACCAGAAGCGGAGCGCGTGGGTGCTCACCGGCGTGGCGCCGAACCGCGGCCCCGGGACGCGGCTCGGCGACATCGTGCTCGCGGTGCAGACCGAGATCCCGCTGCTCAAGCAGCATCTCTGCGACCAGCTCTGGGCGGTTCGCGGCCGCGGCGCCGAGGCGCGGCGCGTGAACAGGCTCACCGGCGCGGGCGAGCGCCTGACGCTGCGCCCCTCGCGCGCCGCGACGATCGCGCACGGCTTCGCGGGGCTCGCGCGCTTCTTTCCCGGCGCGCGCGACGTGCTGGCGGCGGTGGACGACGAGGTCGCGTTCGCGCTGCTCGGGCCCCCGGCCCCCGGCAAGGCGGCGTGCTTCGAGGACCAGTACCTCTCGACCGGCGGGCAGCTCTACGAGCTGATGGCGGGGCACGACCGGTTCGTCGCGGACCTGCGGCCGCTGCTCGCGCCCGTGCTGGCGGCGCGCGGGCTGCCGCGGGGACTGTGCTGCCACCCGTACGACATCTGCACGGCGCTCATCGCCGAGGAGCTGGGCGTCGCCGTCACCGGCGCGGACGGCGGCCCGGTGGACGCGCCGCTCGACATAGAGTCGGACGTGGCGTGGGCCGGGTACGCCAACGCGGAGCTGAGCGCGCGGGTGGGGCGCGCGCTGCGCGAGGCCCTGCGGCGACGCGGCCTGCTGCCCGCCGGCGCCTGACGATGCGCACGCGCACCCTCGCCGAGGTGAGCGAGGCCGGCCATCTCGGGTGGTTCGCCCCCGCGCTCGACCGGATTCGCTCGCTGCCTGACGACGCCGACCCGCGGATGCGGGACTTCTTCTCGGCTGCGGCGCCCATCCTGGTCGGCCGCGCGCCGGGGCGCCTGGACGTGATGGGCGGCATCGCCGACTACAGCGGCGCGCTGGTGCTGGAGCTGCCGCTCGACCGCGCGACCTGGGCGGCGGCGCAGGCGCGGGAGGCGCCGCGGCTCGACGTCGCGACGCGGCGCGACGGGCGGTGGCAGCTCTTCGCCGTGGAGCTGGAGCCGCTCGTCACCGGCACGCTTCGCGATCCGCGGGCGCTGGCGGCGTGGCTGGCCGCGCGGGACGCGGACCGCTGGGCGGCGTACGTCCTGGGCGTGGTGCACCACTGTCTGCGCCGCGCCGGCCGGCCGACGGGGCTGCGGCTGCTCATCGACAGCACGGTGCCGGAGGGGAAGGGCGTCAGCTCGTCGGCCGCGCTGGAGGTGGCGTGCATGGCGGCCGTCGCCGCCGCGTGGCGCGTCGAGATGTCCGCGGAGGAGATGGCGACGGCCTGCCAGTGGGCGGAGAACCACGTCGCCGGCGCACCGTGCGGCATCATGGACCAGATGACGAGCGTCCGCGGCCGGCGCGGGCGGCTGCTGCGGCTGCGCTGCCAGCCCGGCACGGTGGAGGGCTACGTCGAGGTGCCGCACGGCTTCCGCTTCTACGGCATCGATTCCGGGGTGCGCCACGCGGTCTCCGGCGCGGACTACGGTACGGTGCGGACGGCCGCGTTCATGGGCTACCGGATGATCGCGGCGGCCGCGGGC
>DATFPD010000579.1:0-1956 GCA_035265005.1 Gemmatimonadaceae bacterium
CGACGCGAGCGTCGCGGTCGACGCGAGCGCACTGGCGCCGATGATCACCTACGGCACGAACCCCGGCATGGGCGTCCCCGTGACCGACCGCGTCCCCGACCCCGACGAGCTGCCGGCCGGCGAGCGCGAGGGCGCCCGCAAGGCGCTCCGCTACATGGGGCTGGCGCCGGGGCAGCCCCTGCTCGGCACGCCGGTGGACGTGGTGTTCCTGGGAAGCTGCACCAACTCCCGGCTCTCCGACCTCCGCGCCGCGGCCGGCCTCCTGCGCGGCCGGCGGGTGGCGCCTAACGTGCGCATGCTGGTGGTGCCGGGCTCGCAGGCGGTGAAGCGGGCCGCCGAGGCCGAGCGGCTCGACCGGGTGTTCCTCGAGGCCGGCGCCGAGTGGCGCGAGGCGGGGTGCTCGATGTGCATCGCGATGAACGGCGACCAGCTCCGCCCCGGCCAGCTCGCGGTCTCGACCAGCAACCGCAACTTCGAGGGGCGGCAGGGCGCCGGCGGGCGCACGCTGCTCGCCAGCCCGCTCACCGCCGCCGCCTCCGCGGTCGCGGGCGCGATCGCCGACCCGCGGCGGCTGATGGCGGAGGCGCGCGCCTGATGCCCTCGACCCCGTTCGAGTCGTTCGAGTCCACCTACGTCGTGCTGCCGGCGGAGAACGTGGACACCGACCAGATCATCCCGGCCCGCTTCCTCACGACCACCGAGCGCACGGGGCTGGGCCCGCACGCGTTTCACGACTGGCGCTACCGCCCCGACGGCTCGCCGAACCCGGACTTCCCCCTCAACCGCCCCGAGGCCGCGGGCGCGCGCGTGCTGGTGGCGGGGCGCAACTTCGGCTGCGGCTCGTCGCGCGAGCACGCGGTCTGGGCGCTGCTCGGCGCCGGCTTCCAGGCGGTGGTGAGCACCGAGTTCGCCGACATCTTCCGCGGCAACGCGCTCGGCAACGGGCTGCTCCCCGTGCAGGTGGAGCCCGCGGTGGTGGAGGCGCTGATCGGCGCCGCCGCGTCGGGCACGCGGCCGTGCGTGCGCGTGGAGCTGGACGCGCAGCGGCTGGTGCTCCCCGGCGGCGCGGTGGCGGCCCCCTTCCCGCTCGCGCCCTTCGCCAGGCACTGCCTGCAGCACGGCATCGACGAGCTCGACTTCCTCCTGGGTGCCGCGCCCGAGATCGATGCGTACGAGGCGCGCAACCCGGCGCTCATCTCTACGCTCAGTCCAACCGCCTACCACGGATGAACTACGTCGACCAGCGCCATGCCCTTACGAGCCTCGATCGTTCTTCTCCCCGGCGACGGGATCGGCCCCGAGGTCGTCGCGGCGGGGCGCGCGGTGCTGGAGGCGGTGGCCCAGCGCTTCGGGCACCGCTTCCGGTTCACGGCGCATCTCATCGGCGGCGCGGCGATCGACGCCGCCGGGGAGCCGCTGCCTGACGAGACGGTGGACGCCTGCCGGGGCGTCGACGCCGTGCTGCTCGGCGCGGTGGGCGGGCCGAAGTGGGACTCGCCCGGCGCGCGCGTGCGCCCCGAGCAGGGGCTGCTGGGGATCCGCAAGGCGCTGGGGCTGTTCGCCAACCTGCGCCCGGTCGCGCCGCACCCGGCCCTCGCCGCGGTCTCGCCCTTCCGCCCGGATCACCTCTCGGGCGTGGACTTCGTCGTCGTGCGCGAGCTGACGGGCGGGATCTACTTCGGCGAGAAGCGCACGGAGGCGGCGGCCGGCGGCGGGGAGACGGCGACCGACGTCTGCAGCTACTCCACCGGGGAGATCGAGCGCGTCGTCAGGCTGGCGGCGGGGCTCGCCCGGGCGCGCCGCGGCCGGCTGACGTCGGTGGACAAGGCGAACGTGCTCGAGACGTCGCGGCTCTGGCGGCGCGTGGCGACGCGCGTGGTGGCCGAGGAGTTCCCGGAGCTGACGCTCGAGCACCAGCTCGTGGACAGCTGCGCGATGCGGCTGGTCCAGCGCCCG
>DATFPD010000580.1:0-11637 GCA_035265005.1 Gemmatimonadaceae bacterium
CCGGCGAGCTTCGTCGCCCCCGGCGCCGGGAAAGATGCAACGAGGAGCAGGGCGCTCCTAGGGCACCTTCATCCCGATCGGCGCCTAACGCAGCGACCGGACCACGCCCCCCTCCCTCCAGTCTGCCCCGCGCCCGTCACCGCCGGGCGACACGCGCCTGTCACCGGAGCGGGACAGCCGCCGGGGGCGCGACCTTACCGCGTCACCGTCCCCGCGTACCCCGAGACCGACCGCTGGCCGTACGTCGTGCGCGCGGCGGCCTGCTCGACCGTCACCCGGTACGCGCCGACGGCCGAGACGTCCGGGACCCAGACGCGCGCGACCGGGCCGGCGGCCAGCGTCCCGCGCACGATCACGCGCAGCGGCGTGCCGGCGGGCGCGCCCGCGGCGCCGCCGTAGACGCGGTACGCGCCGACCGCGGTGACCGAGTCCACCGGGCCGCCATCGATGGCGAGCAGCACGGCGCCGTCGTCGGCGTTCGGCGTCGTCAGGCCGAGCGAGAGCGCGCCGCGCGTGGGCCCGGTCGGCGCATCCTTGGAGCAGGCCGCGACGGGCAGCAACAGCAGCAGCGCGGCGGCGAGCGGAGCGAGCGATCCCGGATGTCTCATGGCTGTTCCGTGGCCGAGCGCGCCCGGCCGGGTGCGGGGTCCCCGCCGCGCATCACCTTCGACATCAGCTCGGCGCTCACCTGCGCGCCGGTGCGGTCGAGGAAGGCGAGGAAGTCCCCGAGGTTGTAGACGCCGTCGCCGTTCCCCATCTGGTCGACGAGCTGCCTGACGAGGGCGCTCAGGCGCGGCGTCCCCAGCAGCTCCTCGGCGGCCTCGGTCGCCGACGGCGCGGCGGCGACGGTGAAGCTGTCCACGATCCGCACGGCGAGCTTCTCCCCGCCGGCGGCCGGCGTGGCCTCGACGAGGATCGTGTCGACGTGCGTGCCCTCGGGGATCGAGCCGGCGGTGCGCTCCCAGCGCACGAGGCCCGCCCCCGTGCCCGACGCGGTGGTGAGGCGGAGCCACGGCCGCTGCGCGGACGCCGTCCACGCGGCGCCCTCGGCCCCGAACCCGGAGAACGACAGCGCCGCCGAGTCGCGCAGCCCGACTGCGAACCCCATCAGCGCCGCGACGTGGCGCGTCGCCGGCCCGTCCACCGCCAGCGCGAGCGGCGGCAGCACGCGCAGCGTGTCGACCACCCGCGCCTGCGCCACCGCGCCCCCCGGTCCGCTGGCGGTCACCGTGATCGTGTCCACGTACGTCCCGACGGCGAGCGCCGCCGGGTCGCGGGTCCAGCGGAGGCGCCCGCTCCCCGTCCCGGCCGCCGCCTCGAGGGTGGTCCACGCGCGCACCTTCGTCGCCGACCACGTGGGCGCGCCCCCCGCAGACACCGCCAGCTCCACCCGCAGCGACGCCGAGTCGGCGGCGCGCGCCCCGCCGACGCCCACCAGGACCTCCGTGCGCCGGCCGACGACCGTCCGCGACTCGTCGAGCGCCACAGTCAGCACAGGCACCACGACCATCGTGTCCAGCACGCGCCCCGTGAGCGAGCCGGCGGTGATGGTGAGCGTGTCGACGTACGTGCCCGGAGCGAGCCCCGCCGGCTTGTGCATCCAGCGCAGGCGGCCGCTCCCCGTCCCGCCGCCGATCGGCGAGAACGCGTCCTTGCTCATGAGCGTCACGTAGCCGCGGCGCGTGCTCGTCGTCCACGAGAGCGTGCGCGCGCCGGTGCCGGTGAGGTAGACCTCCACGGAGTCCATGCTCTGCGAGAGCCCGCCCGCCACCACCGTGTCGCGGCGCGACCCCACCGAGAGCGAGAGCGTCGCCGAGGCGGTGACCACGTCGAGCGTGTCGACGACCAGCACCTGCCGGGGGACGAGCGCCCCCTGCACGAACACCGTGTCCACGTACGTGCCCACGGCCAGCGTGCCCGCGTCGCGCGTGTAGCGCACCACGCCGTCGCCGACGCCGGTCGGCGTCAGCACGCGAATGAAGCGGCGCGACAGCCCGGGCTTCGCCGACGCCAGCCACCCCGCGCCGGCCGCCCAGCGGTCGTTGAAGCGCAGCGTGGTCGAGTCGGCCACGGCCATCCCGCCCTCGGCCTCGGCCACGCGGTGCGACGGCGACCCGGCGCTCGCGACCGGAGCCGGGAGCACGCGCAGGCTGGCGACGAACGGCGCCGGCCCGCCCGCCGCGCCGGCGACGGTGACGCGGATCGTGTCGACGTAGAGCCCGGGCGCGAGCCCCGCCGTGGACCACGACCAGCGCAGCACGCCGGGCCCGGCGCCTGACGAGGCGGTCAGCGTGATCCACGACGCCGACGCCGCCGCCGACCACGCGGCGGTCGCCGCGCCGGGCCCGCCCGGCCGCACCAGCACGCTGTCCGCGCGCGCGGCCGGCGCGACCGCCGAGTCGGCGTGGCCGGGGGCCGAGAGTCCGGCGGCGAGCGCGGTCGGCGCGAGCACCTCCAGCGTGTCGAGCAGCCGCGCCGGGCTCCCCGCCGCGCCGGCCGACGTCACCTCGATCGTGTCCACGTAGAGGCCGGGGCCCAGCGCGGCCGCGCGGCGCTCCCACCGCAGCCACCCGCCGCCGGTGCCGGCGCCCGTCTTGATCGCGCTCCACCCGGCGCGCCCGGCCGCCCGCCAGCCCGCGGCCCCGCCAAGCCTGACGTCGACCGAGTCGGCGAGGGTCGCGCCGCTCGCGGCCGCCATCGACACGCGCCGCCCCGTCGCGCCGAGGGCGAGCGAGCGCCCCATCGCGATCGTGACGTAGAACGCGTCCGCCTTCGCCGAGTCCACCGTCACCCGGATGTCGTTCTCGCGGTCGAGGAACGTCTCCCCGACCGTCCACATGGCGCCGCCGTCGTTCGTGTTGCCGTTGCCGTCCGGGTCCACCACCTGCGACGGCTCCGCGCGGTCCGGGTCCACCCGGCTGATCACCACCGCGTCGCCGGGGAGCGGCGAGTCGTACCCCACCCGGCGGCGCACTTCCACCGTGTAGAACTGCTCCGGCGCCGAGGGGATCGGGATCACCGCGAGCTGGTAGTTGGCGTTGGCCCCCGGGAGCGCCGAGCGCTCGATGGCGACCTCCGACTGGCTCCCGGTGGCGACGAACTTCCGCTGCGCCGGCACCCACCCCAGCAGGTCCTTGTGGTAGGAGACGGTGTGCGTGCCGAAGCTCACCGCGGAGCCGCTGGGCTTGTACCACGAGCTGCTGCTCATGACGTCCCACCGCGAGTCGTAGGTCCGCCCGTACGGCCCGCTGGAGTGCGGGAGGCCGAACGAGTGCCCGACCTCGTGCGCCCAGGTGCCCATCTGGTACGCCGCCCACGACGCTTCCCAGGTCATCGGGTAGACCTTGCTCACGCCGTCGCGGTTCACGGGGAAGCCGCCGCCCCACGAGCAGCAGTCGAGCACCGTGTTGAACTGGAGGTTGATCCCCGCGTAGCTCGGGAAGTTGACGTCCGCGTCGGCGGCGCCGGTGCAGTCGTCGGCCAGGCGCGCGAGGTTGGCGTTGTTGTTGGCGACGTAGTAGGAGCGCGGCTGCGGCAGCGTGTACCAGCCGAGGACGACGCTGCCGGCCAGGTTCACGCGCTGCTCCGAGCCCTCGCGCCAGAAGTGGTCGACGCTCGGGTACGCGCCCGAGACCAGCGACTCGAAGTGACTCTTCGGCGCCGGCGTCGAGTCCGGGAAGTCGGGGAACTTGCACAGCACCGTCACGTACGGGCGCGACGACACCGCCGCCCCCGCGTCCAGCCGCGACACGCCGCCTGACGACGCGGCCGACATCGCCTCGACGCGCAGCGTCCGCCGCGTCAGGCCGGCCGGCGCCTCGACGCGCTGCACGGCGCGCACGCGGAGCCGCGGCGCGGAGCCCGCGGACGACGGCTCGCCCGCGACCGCGTCGCCCAGGAGCAGCGAGACGCGCCGCCCATTCATCGCCGCGACGCCGCCGAAGCCCGCGGCCTGGGCGTCGCTCATCTCGAGCATCGTGAAGCGTCCGTCGTCGCCGAACAGCGCGTAGACCCGCCGCCCCTCCTCCCCCCGCTGCGAGCGCGGGTCCCCCCAGATCACCTGGAAGTAGCCGGAGACCGTGCCGCCCGACGGCTGTGGCTCGGCGGGGGTCTGCGCCCCGCCCCGCGCCGCGCCCACTGACAGCAGCGCCAGCGCCAGCGCGCGGCGAACGATCGACGATCCCGAATGATGCATGGAGAGAAACGCGGGCAGGCCGGAGGGGAGAGGGCAGAACAGATGACGACGATCGACGGCACGGGGGGGTAACGAGTGCTGCGTGCTGCGTGCTGCGTGCTGCGTGCTGCGTGCTGCATCGCAGCGGTTCGCACCATGCTAAGATTCCCCCATGCCCGCGCAACCCACCGCCGCGCCCGCGCTGCTCGTTCGCGGGCTGCGGAAGACCTATGGAGACGTCGTCGCCGTGGCCGGGGTGGACCTGGACGTGCGGGCCGGGGAGTGCTTCGGGCTGCTGGGGCCGAATGGGGCCGGGAAGACGACCACGATCGAGGTGTGCGAGGGGCTCACCGCGCCGGACGCGGGCGAGGTGCAGCTGCTCGGCATGCGATGGTCGGACGACGCGGCAGCGCTGCGCGCGCGGCTCGGGATCTCGCTCCAGGAGACGCAGCTCTCGGAGAAGCTCACGGTCGAGGAGACGCTCACCCTCTTTCGCAGCTTCTACGGCCGGCGCGGGCTGACGGTGGACGAGGTCATCGGCACGGTGCAGCTCGAGGAGAAGCGGCGCGCCCGCGTCGGCACGCTCTCGGGCGGGCAGAAGCAGCGGCTCGCGGTGGCCTGCGCGCTCGTGGGCGACCCCGAGCTCCTCTTCCTCGACGAGCCGACGACCGGGCTCGACCCGCAGTCGCGCCGCCAGCTCTGGGAGCTGGTGGAGCGCTTCAAGAGCACGGGGCGCACGGTGGTCCTCACCACGCACTACATGGACGAGGCCGAGCGGCTGTGCGACCGCGTGGCGATCGTGGACCACGGCCGCGTGATCGCGCTCGACACGCCGCGCGCCCTGATCGCGTCGCTGGGCGCCGAGCACGTGGTGCGGTTCGCGCTCGCCGACGGCACCGCCCTCGACCCGGCCGCGCTCCAGGCCGCGCTCCCCGGCGTCCGCTCGGCGCGCGCGGTGAACGGCGGCTACGAGCTCCAGGCCGAGGCGGTCCACCTGGCGGTCCCCGCCCTCCTGGCCGAGGTCGCCCGCCGCGGCGCCACCCTCACCGAGCTGCGGACGCACTCGCCGACGCTGGAGGATGTGTTCGTGTCGCTGACGGGGCGGGGGCTCCGTGAGGAGTAGAGCTCCGTGTACCGGGGGAACGGCGAGTTGTCAGTGGTCAGTAGTGGAGTCGTCAGTCGTCAGTGCTCAGTGCTCGGTCGTCAGTAGCACCAGGCATCCGGGATGCTCAGCGCTACTGGGAACTGGGAACTCTCGACTGACAACCGGCAACTGCGGCAACTGACCACTGGCAACGCCGTACGGCCCGCCCGTCTGGTCTCACCCCCGGTGGTAGTGGGTCAGTTCGAGGGCAGCCGCCGCGACGGCGACGGCAACGACAACTGCAACGGCAACGGCAACGGCAACGGCAACGGCAACGGCAACGGCAACGGCAACGGCATTTTGACAGGATGCACAGGATGGTGAACAGGATGACGGGCACCGGAATGCATCCCGAGCGGCCCTCATCCTGTCCACCATCCTGTGCATCCTGTCAAAATGCAGTTGCCGTTGCCGTTGCAGTTGTCGTTGCCTCAAACTGACCCACTACCCCCCTGGTACTCCCCTTGCGCCGCTAGTTACTCTCCCAGAGTATGAGCCCCGACGCCCCTAACTCCAAGTCGTGCTTCGTCTGCGACCCGCGGCCGCGCGACCTCTCGCGAGAGAGTCCCGGGCAGTGGGTCAGCGCGCGCCGGGCCTGCCGCGACCACTGCGGGCGCGCGGCGCTGGCCAGCGGGGAGCGCGTGGACGACTTCCTCCACCGCGACTGGCCCGCGGACCAGCCGCCGATCGAGGGGAACGCGCTCAACTACCTCCTCAACCCCGTCTGGATCGACGGCCACAAGGGGTGGTGCGAGTTCGTGGCCGGGCACCGGATCGTCTTCGAGGAGATCTTCCCCTCCCGCAACTACTGGGAGTTCGTCGCCCAGCACTGCACCCCCGAGGTGGACTTCACCTGGGCGGCGCACTCGCGGCGTGAGGAGCTGGGCGCCGACCTCGGCCTGCTGGAGCTGGCGCAGACGCTCATCGCCACCGACACCACCGACGGCTTCCTGCACTGCTGGCAGATCTGGAACCGCACGCGGGTGCTGGAGGAGGAGATGGGCCGCCGCGGCATCACCGCCGCCCGCTCGGCGACCGAGGCCGTCGAGCTCTTCAAGGCCACCCGCGGCCTGGTCCACACCGACCTCGACCTCCCGCTCGTGCGCGTCATGATCGCCCGGCTCCAGGAGCTCGGCGAGACGAGGTTCAAGCATCTGGCAGGGGTGGCGGTCGCGAAGTAGTCGGGCTGGCAGGGATGGAAGGGACGACGGGGATGAAGCGCTCTGGCGCTTCATCCCCGTCGTCCCTTCCATCCCTGCCAGCCGCGATGCGTTCTTTCGCCCATGTCCCGCCTCTCCGAGTCGTCCCTCTACCAGCTCACCCTGGTCCGATTCCGCGAGTTCCTGCGGGAGCCGGAGGCGGTGTTCTGGACGTTCGTCTTTCCGATCCTGCTCGCGGCGGGGCTCGGGATCGCGTTCCGGCACCGTCCGCCCGATGTCATGCACGTCGCCGTGGTGGCGGGGGCCGCGGACGCGGGGCACGAGGCGCCACCGTCGCGCGAGCTGGCGGCCGCGCTCGGCGACTCGGGAAGCGGGCTGGTCGCCGAGGTGCTCGACAGCGCGGCGGGCGAGCTCGCGCTCCGCACCGGCCGGGTGGCGCTCGTCGTCGTGCCGCGCGATGCGAAGCGCGTGGAGTACCACTACGACCCCACGCGCCCCGACGCCCGTACCGCGCGCCTCCTCGCCGACGAGGCGCTCCAGCGCGCCGCCGGCCGCGCGGACCCCGTCGCCGTCGCCGAGCGCAAGGTGAGCGAGCCGGGCTCGCGCTACATCGACTTCTTCATCCCCGGGCTGCTGGGGATGAACCTGATGGGGAGCGGGATCTGGGGCGTCGGCTACGCGATCGTCTCGGCGCGCAACAAGAAGCTGCTGAAGCGGCTCGTCGCCACGCCGATGTCGCGGGTGGAGTACCTCATGTCGTTCCTCATCTCGCGCCTCGCGTTCCTGGTGCTGGAGGTGGGGGCGCTGCTCGGCTTCGGCGTGCTGGCGTTCGGCGTCCCGGCGCGCGGGCCGCTGGCGGTGCTGGTGCTGGTCTCGCTCGTCGGCGCGCTGGGCTTCAGCGGGCTCGGGCTCCTGGTGGCGTCGCGGGCGAAGACGGTCGAGGGCGCGTCGGGGCTCATGAACCTGGTGATGATGCCGATGTGGGTCTTCTCCGGCGTCTTCTTCTCGGCCGCGAACTTCCCGCGCGTCCTCCAGCCGTTCATCCAGGCGCTCCCGCTCACCGCGGTGAACGACGCGCTGCGGGCCAACATGCTCCAGGGCGCGGGACTGGGCGCGGTCGCCGGCGAGCTGGCCATCGTCGCCGCGTGGATGGTCGGGAGCTTCGTGCTGGCGCTCCGGATCTTTCGGTGGCGGTAGGCGGCCTGTAACGTTAGGCGCGCGCCGCCACCGCGACCTCCCCCTGCCCCCCGCCCCCATGCCGTACCTGCGCCTCGCCCGCCTCGTCCTCGCCGCCGCCTCGGCGGCCGTCGCGGCCGCCTGCCACGACGGGCCGACCCGACCCGACGGCCGGAACGCCATCGTGTTCGGCATCAATCCCCAGCTCAGCCGCAACGGCTGCTCCGAGATCTGGGGGATGACGGCCGACGGTGGAGAAAGCCACCAGATGGTGCCCTCGTCCGTGCTCATGTGCAGCCCGCCGCGACGGTCGCGGGACGGCAGGCGTCTGGTGTTCGGGGGCTTCGACGCGGCGGCGAGGGCGTTCGGCATCTACGTCATGAACGCCGACGGGTCCAACGTCACGCGCCTGCACACCATTGGCGACCTGCAGGCCCCCACGTGGGCGCCGCGCGACACCGCGCTCACGGTGTACGACGGCTCGACGGGCGGCTACGCGTCCATTCGCCTGGACGGCACGGGCCTCACCCCGTTCGTCGGTCCGGGCTCCCCCTTCACGCCCTCGTGGTCGCCGGACGGAACCCGGCTGCTGTACCTGCTCAGCGAGGCGCTCTGGGTCGTGAACGCCGACGGCACCGGGAAGCGGGAGCTGATCGCGGACGCGTTCTACGGCCGCTGGTCGCCCAACGGACGGCAGATCGCGTTCTACGGCGCCCGGACCCGCTCGGGCGTCTACCTGGCGAACGCCGACGGCTCGGGGCAGCGGCAGATCACGCCGATCGACGCGAACACGCAGATCTCCTGGTCGCCGGACGGCGGGCGCATCGCGTTCGCGCCCCGGCGGACGGCGCTCGGGATCGACGACGGCGGGTCGGAGATCGTGGTGATGTCGACCGCCGGCGGCGAGCTGACGCGGCTCACGCACGTCCCGACCGGCCAGTGGGCGCTCCACCCCGAGTGGGCCCCGGTGCCCTGAGTCGGGTCGTGGCACCGCCGCGCGCGCGGGCGCGCCTCTACCTGCCGGCGCGGGTCGGGTTCCGGCGCGCGGTCTCGGCGGTCGACGCCGTGTGGACCGGGCTCTGGCTCGGCGCGATGTCGCGCGAGGACCTGAACGCCGTGGACGCCTCATTCTACGACGGGTCGGGCATGTTCCGGAGCGACGCCCACAACCGGCGCGGCCTCTTCGACTGGGAGGAGCGCGCCATCGCCGCACACTTCCCGCCGCGCGGCTCGCTGCTCGTGGTGGGGGCCGGCGGCGGGCGCGAGATGCTCGCGCTCTCGGGGCGGGGCTACGCGGTGGAGGGCTTCGAGTGCAACCCGGAGCTGGTGGCGTTCGCGCTCGACTTCCTCCCGCGCGAAGGGTGCCGCCCGGCGCCGGTGCGCTTCCTCCCGCGCGACCAGGCGCCGCCGGAGGGCGGGCCGTACGACGCCGCGCTCGCGGGGTGGAGCGTCTACATGCTGATCGCCGGGCGGGAGCGGCGGGTCGCGTTCCTCCGCGGCATCCGCCCGCGGCTGCGCGACGGCGCGCCGCTCCTCATCTCCTTCTTCACCCGCCCGTTCGACGCCGGTCGCTTCCGCGTCGTCCGGATGGTCGCCGGCGCCGTGCGGCGGCTGCGCGGCGACGAGCCGGTGGAGCTGGGCGACGACCTGGCGCCAAACTTCGTCCACCGCTTCACGCGCGCCGAGGTCGAGGCGGAGCTGGCGGCCGGCGGCTTCCGCCTGGCCGGGTTCGAGCCGCAGGGCCCCGGGCTCTTCGACTCCGGCTGGGCGGTCGCACTCGCGGAGACGGGCGCATGAACCGGTACGCACTCTCGGGCGCGCTCGCGGTCGCGGCGGCCTGCTCCGGGCGCGACGCACGCCCCGACTCCCTCGCGACGCGCCCCGCCGAGACCGTTGCCGCGGCGGCGGCGCCGCCCACGCCGGCCGACTCACTCTGCCTGACGCCGCCGCGCGGCGTGGTGGTCACGCCGGACACGCTCGCCGGCCTGCCGGCAGATGCGCCGATCTCGGCGCTCGTCGCGCGCTGCCCCGGCAGCACGGTCGACCTGTTCGCCCACGGCGGGAGCCAATCCCCGGCGCGCGTCTTCCGCTTCGGCGGCGCCACGCTGGTCGCCGGCCAGACGGACTACGACTACGGCGACTCCCTGCGCATGGCCGAGTCGGCGGACGCGTGGGAGGCGTCGGGCGACAGCGTCCGGCTTCCGGACGGCGGGCTGCTGCCGCGCACGGTCGGCGACCTGCGCGAGCGCTACGGCCGAGGCTTCGTGACGGCGGACCAGCGCGACGACTCCGAGGGCGTGCGCGCGTACCTGTGCCGCTACCCGCACCTCGGCTTCGTGCTCGACTACGGCGAGCGAACGCCCGCGATGGTGGGCCAGTGGCCGCTCGACGCGCGCCCGGTCGCCGACAGCGCCCGCATCTTCTCGATCGAGGTCTGGCGCGGCGTCGGCACGCCGGCCGACAGCCTCTGCGCCACGCCGCACTCGCCGTAGCCCCACCTCACACCCGAGGAGACCGCCCGCGTGCTCCCCCTCCGCGCACCGGCGCTCGCCGCGATGGCAGCGCTCACGCTCGCACTCGCGCTCGCACTCGCGCCCGCGTCCCGGCCGGCGCTGGCGCAGGACGCGCCGCCGCCGGCGCACCGCTGCCGCTTCGTGATGGTCCCGATGCGCGACGGCGTGCGCCTCAACACGAGCGTCTGCGAGCCCGCCGCGCCGCGCGGCGCGCTGCCGTTCCTGCTCACCCGCACGCCGTACGGCATCGCCGGCGACACCACGGTCAGGAACGACTACCGCTTCCTCGCCGCCGACGGCTACATCTTCGTGTCGCAGGACATCCGAGGCCGCTACGGCAGCGAGGGCGAGTTCCGGATGACCCGACCACTCCACGACCCGGCCTCCGAGCCGCGGGGCGTGGACGAGAGCACCGACGCCTACGACACGGTGGAGTGGTTGCTCCGCAACGTGCCGAACAACAGCGGCCGCGTCGGCGTGCTGGGCGTGTCGTACCCGGGCTTCCTGGCGACGATGGCCGGGCTGAATCCGCACCCGGCCGTGCGCGCCGTCTCCCCGCAGGCGCCGATGACCGACGTCTGGATGGGCGACGACTTCTTCCACCAGGGCGCGTTCCGGCTCTCCTACGGCTTCGAGTACGCGGGCGACATGGAGCTGAGCCGCGACGGCTCGGCGCCGCTCCCGATCGGCGCCTGGGACACCTACGACTGGTACCTGCGGCTCGGCGCGTTAGGCGGGGTGGACTCGGCGTACTTCCGCGGGCGCGTGCCGACCTGGCGGGCGTTCGTCGAGCACCCGGCGTACGACGCCTACTGGCGGGCCCGCGCGGTGCAGCGCCGCCTGACGGCGCCGGCGGTGCCGACCCTCACCGTCGGCGGGTGGTGGGACCAGGAGGACCGCTTCGGCCCGCTCGCCACCTACGCGGCGCTGGAGCGCGGCGACTCGGCGGCGCGCCGCAGCGCGCTGGTGATGGGCCCCTGGAATCACGGCGGCTGGCGGCGCCCCGACCGCCGGATGCCGGTCGTCGACCCCGGGACGTCCGAGGAGTACCTGCGCGACGTCGAGGCGCCGTGGTTCGCGCACTGGCTCAAGGACCGGCCCGGGCAGGGCGCGGCGCGCGAGGCGTACCTGTACGACGCGGGGGCGAAGCGCTGGCGGTCGTTCGACGCTTGGCCGCCCGCGCGAGGCGGGGGCGGGGGCGGCGGCGCGCGGCGGAGCCTCTACCTGCGCGCCGGCGGCCGGCTGTCGTTCGACCCGCCGGCGGCGGGCGACTCGGCCTTTGACCAGTACGTGTCCGACCCCGCGCACCCGGTCCCCTACCGCGCCCGCCCGATCGAGCGGACCTACGACTCGCGCGGCTCGCGCTGGCGCACTTGGGAGACCGAGGACCAGCGCTTCGTCCACGGCCGCCCGGACGTGCTGAGCTGGGTCTCGGAGCCGCTGGCGTCCGACCTGTTCGTCGCCGGGGAC
>DATFPD010000581.1:0-17570 GCA_035265005.1 Gemmatimonadaceae bacterium
CGATTCAATTATCTCGCGTCGCCGCCGCTCGTGGTCGCGTACGCGCTCGCCGGCCGCATGGACCTCGACCTCACGCGCGAACCGATCGGCGTGGGCAAGGAAGGTCCGGTGTTCTTGCGTGACATCTGGCCGTCGCCGCAGGAGGTGCAGGACACGATCCTCTCGAGCGTGACGGCCGACATGTTCCGCGGCGAGTACGCCCACGTGTTCGAAGGCGACGAGCGGTGGCAGGCGCTGCACAAGCCGACCGGCGAGACCTACGCCTGGGACCAGGCCTCGACCTACGTGAAGAACCCGCCGTACTTCGAGGGGATGACGCTCGAGGTGCCGGGGGTGAAGGCGATCGCCGGCGCCCGCGCGCTGGCGATGCTCGGCGACTCGATCACCACCGACCACATCTCGCCGGCCGGCAACATCCCGGCGGCGAGTCCGGCCGGGAAGTGGCTGATCGAGCAGGGGGTGAAGCCGAAGGACTTCAACTCCTACGGCGCCCGCCGCGGCAACCACGAGGTGATGATGCGCGGCACCTTCGCCAACATCCGCCTCCGCAACGAGCTCGCTCCGGGCACCGAGGGCGGCTGGACGGCGATGAAGCCGGTCGACCAGGGCGGCGACAAGATGTTCATCTACGACGCGGCGATGGAGTACGCGAGGCACGGGACGCCGCTCGTCATCCTCGCCGGCAAGGAGTACGGCACCGGCTCGTCGCGCGACTGGGCGGCGAAGGGGACGACGCTGCTCGGCGTGCGCGCGGTGATCGCCGAGTCGTTCGAGCGCATCCACCGCTCGAACCTGGTGGGGATGGGCGTGCTGCCGCTGGAGTTCGTGAACGGCGAGACGCGCCAGTCGCTCGGCCTCACGGGGTTCGAGACGTTCGAGATCCAGGGCATGTCCGACTCCATGCGCCCCCGCGCCGAGCTGACCGTGGTCGCCCGCGGCGCCGACGGGAAGGAGAAGCGCTTCACCGCCCGGTCGCGGATCGACACGCCGGAGGAGATGAGCTACTACAAGCACGGCGGGATCCTGCCGTACGTGCTCAGGCAGCTGGTCGGAAAGCGGTGACGGGATGACGGGATGGCGGGACGGCGGGATGAACTGCCTCGGGAGGCGTGAGCTTTCCGAGGCATGTTCATTCTGATCCCTCCGTCCCATCACCCCGAGATCCCAGCCATGGCCACGCGCCTCTCGTTTGCCGCGGTCGCCCTCCTCGCCTGCACGTCCGCCGCCCCCAACCCGCCCTCCTTCGCCGCACAGCCCGTCGCGAGCCGGCTGGAGGTGGAGCCGGGGGTGAGCCTCTGGTACCAGGCGGTCGGCACCGGTGGCGACACAGTGATCGTGGTGCACGGCGGGCCGGGGTCGCACTCCGGCTACTTCCTGCCGGACCTGCAGCCGCTCTCGCGCGGGCGGACGCTCATCTTCTACGACCAGCGCGGCGGCGGGCGATCCACCCTCGTCGGCGACTCGGCGCGGCTGACGGCGGCCGATCACGTGCGGGACCTCGAGGCGGTCCGGCGGCACTTCGGCCTCGACCGCCTGACGCTGGTCGGCCACTCGTGGGGGGGCGCGCTCGTCGGGCTGTACGCGGCCGAGCACCCGGAGCGCGTGCGGCGGATCCTGCTCGTGAGCGCGATGCCGCTGCGCATGGAGGCGTACGCCGCCGAGCAGGCGGAGCGCCAGCGGGCGAGACCGCTCGACACCGCGCGCGTGCGTCAACTGCGGGCGCTCGCCGCCTCCGGGCGCGATACCCTCGACCCCGTCGGAGCCTGCCGCGAGCGGGTGGCTCTGGTGGCCGACTCCACGACCCCGCATGCGCGCGGCAGCTTCTGCGACGCCTCGCCCGAGGCGCTGCGGAACGGCCCGCGGGTGGCGGCGGCGACGATGCGCTCCCTCGCCGGCCGCGACCGGCGCCAGGGGCTCGACCGCGTCACCGCCCCCGCCCTCGTGATCCACGGCGCCGACGACGCGGTCCCGCCGTCGAGCGCCCGGGAGTGGGCGGAGACGTTAGGCAACGCCCGCCTCCTGCTCATCCCCCACGCCCGCCACGCCCCCTACGCCGAGGCGCCCGACGCGTTCTTCCCGGCGGCGGACCGGTTCCTGAGGGGGGAGTGGCCGGCGGGGAGCGAGGGGAGAGGGCAGTAGAGTGCTGCGTGCGGAGCCTGCCCTGAGCGCAGCGAAGGGTGCTGCGCGCGGGTAGGGCTGTCATCCTGAGCGGAGCGAAGGATCCGCTGCGCCCCGCCTGAGCTCCGGGCCAGCCGAGTAGATCCTTCGCTCCGCTCAGGATGACAGCCCTACCCGCGCGCAGCACCCTTCAGTCCTTCCGGAACACCATCGGCGCCGTCGGGATCGCGCTGCCGGTCTCGTCGGCGTAGCTGTAGTAGCCCCAGCAGTAGAGCACACCCGTCGTACGGGCGATCGCGCAGCTCCGCTGGGTCGACACGTCCAGCGTCGCGAACGGGACGTCGCTGAAGACCCTCACCGGCGTGTACGCGCACTGTCCCGCCGAAGGGCACTGACCGAGGTCGGACTCGCCGTCGCCGAGCTTGCCGTTCGAGTCGGAGCCCCAGCACCAGGCGGCGCCGCTCGTCGACAGCGCGCAGCTGTGCTCCCGTCCGGCGGCGACCTCGATGAACTGCTCGGTGCTCTGCACGCGCACCGGCGACGTCGCGCACTTCCAGTACGCGCACGTCCCGAGCGTGGTCGCGCCGAGCTGGCCTGACGTGCCCTCGCCCCAGCAGTAGACGGCGCCGGACGTCGTCACGCCGCAGCTGTGTGCCTCGCCGGCGCTGACCGAGACGAACGTCAGGTTCCCGGCCACCGCGGCCGGCTGCCTGACGATGCGGGGTGTGTCGTAGACGTACGCCGCGCCCGTGCCCAGCTCGCCCTGGCGGTCCTGCCCCCAGCAGTACGCGCGCCCGTCCACCGCGACGCCGCACGTGTGCCGGTAGCCCGCGCTCAACTGCTTGAACGCGATCCCGCCAGCCACCGCCACCGGTGTCGCGCTCCCGCCCTCGGTGCCGGTGCCGAGCTGGCCGTAGTTGTTCGAGCCCCAGCAGTACGCCGCGCCCGTGCCGGCCTCAATGCCGCAGGCGTGGATGACGCGCGCGAAGTAGCGGCGCTCGCCGATCGACCAGCTGTCGAAGCCCACGCCGCCCACGCTCACGTCGCTGAGGCGGAGGCCGCCAGCCACGGCCGTCGGCGCGTCGGCGCACTGGCCGGCGTAGTTGGCGCACCCCGGCACCGTGCCGACGTCGCGCGCCCCGTCCGGGAGCTCGCCCCAGCAGAAGGCCGCGCCGTCGGTGGCGATGCCGCAGGTCGTGCGCGCGCCCGCGCTCACCTTCGCCCACGGGCCGCCCTGCACCCGCACCGGCATCGGCGACGAGACGCGCGTGCCCGTGCCGAGCTGCCCGGCATCGCCGCTCCCCCAGCAGAGCGCGTCGCCGGCCGTCGTCAGGCCGCACGCGCTCCCCGCCGCCGCGCTCACCGTGCGGAGCACGACCCCGCGCGCGACGGTGGCGGCGTTGCGCACGGCGACGAACGCGCTCCGCTCGGCGCCCTGCCCGTACACGGTCACGCGGGCGAAGCCTTCCTTGATCGCGCGGACGCGGCCGCCCGCGTCGACAGTCGCCACGTACGGGTTGGAGCTGACCCACTGGAAGCCGGAGACCGGGGTGCCGCCCGGGCCGGTGGCCGAGAAGTCGAGCTGCACCTCCTGGCCCGGCGCCAGGACGACGTTACGCTCCGAGAGGCCGAGGTACTCCACCTCGCCGAGCACCTGCACCGTCGCGCTGGCGCTGCCGCCGTCGGCCTCGACCGCGATCGTCGCGCTCCCCAGTCCGCGCCCGGTCACCACGCCGCGCGCGTCGACCGTGGCGACGAGGGGCGCGCTGCTGGTCCACGTCACCGCCCCCTCCGGGGCGCGCCAGCTCTTCGTCGCCGCGTCGTAGACCTTCGCGCCGAGCTGCACCGTCCGCCCGACCGCGGGCACGTCGAACCGGCTCCCCGCGTTGCCGTTCGCGTCAACGATGTTCACCAGCACGATGCGCTCGACGACGCGCACCCGCGTCGTGTCGGCGACGCCTGACGCGGCGACCTCGGGGTCGAGCGGCCAGGCGAGCGTGTCGCCCGGCGCCGGGGGCGCGATGCGCACGACCAGACGTGCCGTGCCGGTCGCGACCGGGCGCACGAGTCCCGTGTCGTCCACCGTCGCCACCGACGGGTCGAGCGACTCCCAGACGAAGCGCACCCGCGGCGAGCGGTGCGTGACGTAGGTGCCGGCGACCTGGTTGCCGTGGCGGTCGAACGCGTGCGCGTCGGGCTGGAGCGTGCCGCCGCGCGCCACGGTGAAGACGCCGTCCACCGCCAGGTCGGCGAGCATCACGGTGCGGACGCCCGCGGCCCGCACCGCCGCCGGCACGCTCACCGCAGTCTCGACGCCGGCCACCGTCGCGCGCACCTGGTAGCTGCCGGCGACGGTCGGCGCGCTCCACTCGGTGCGCGCGATCCCCTCCGCGTCGGTGCGCGAGCTGGCCGGCGTCACGCTGCCCCCGCCTTCGCCCACCGCCCAGCGCACCTCCGCGTCAGGCAGCGGCGCGCCGTCGGCCGAACGCACGCGCACGGCGATGTTGGCGGAGCGGCCGGCCGCGAGCGCCTGGGTGTCCGCCGCCACGCGCTCGAGCGCGGCCGCGGTGGCCGGTGCGGCCGGAGCCGCGGGCGTGGCCGGCGCGGCGGGGCTGCCCTTGGCCACCACGTCCGGCGCGGTGGCGGCGCGCTCGCCGCAGGCGGCGCCGAGCAGCGCCGTGGCGAGCGCCGCGGCAAGGGCGAAGTTCGTCTGGGGCCGGCGCGCGGCGCCGAGGGCGGAGTACGACATGAGCGTGGCTCCCGGCCTCGGAATGAGGCCGACGGGGGATCGGAAAGTTGTGAGTGCGGTTGTCGCGGCGGCCGCGCGGTGGGAGGGTCGCCGGTGCGTCTGCGTCTGCCTGACGCGTCTCTACAGTGCTACTTCATCACCGGCCGCCGCGGTCACGGTCACTCGCCGCGTCGACGCGCGCCAGCCACTCGCGGACCGCGGCCAGCTCCTCGGCGGCGCCGATCCGGTCGTAGATCGTGGCGGCCGCCAGCGCGTCGGAGCGCGCGTCGCCCGAGGCGCCGATCGACGCGAAGAGCAGCGCGCGCGCCCGCAGCGCCTCCGCCTCCGCCAGCGCGGCCCCGGACTCCCGGGCCAGTCCCACCGCGCGCTCCAGCTCCGTGCGCGCGTCGGCCACGTCCCCGGCGGCGAGCGAGGCGAGCGCCGTCAGGCGGCGGGCGTCGGCCTCCCCCGCCGGGTCGGGGAGGGCGGCGAAGTCGAGCGCCACCCGGCGCGCCGAGGCGCCGGCCAGCGCGGCGTCGCCGCGGTACATCGACAGCTCGGCGCGCCCCAGCCGCGCCACCGCCACCATGCGCGCGTTCGACGCCTCGCGCGCGAACTCGATCGCCCGCACCTCGCACTCGTCGGCCGCGGCGAGCCGCCCCTGGTCGCGGAGGGTAATCGCCATGTTGTGGTAGCTCTCGGCGATCCCGCTGGCGTTGCCGAGCCGCTGGTAGGCCGGGATCGCGAGCTGGTACATCGCCAGCGCCTCGCTCCGCTGCCCGCGGATGTTGGCGATCGTGCCGAGGTTGTTGGTCGCGCGCGCGACGAGCAGGTCGTCGCCGTCCGCCTGCCCGATCTCGAGCGTGCGGCCGAAGATGCGCTCGGCGTCGTCCAGCTCGCCCAGCGCGAGGTGCGCCGCGCCGGCCAGGTTGAGCGCCCGGCGGAGCGCCGGCCGGTCGCCGGCGCGGGTGAGCTGCGGCAGCGCGGCGGCGAGCCACGTCTGCGCGTCGCGGAAGTTGCCGGTGCGCATGTGCGCCTCGGCGAGCAGGTTCACCAGCGCCGGGGACCCCGCCACGTGCTCGGCCGCGCTCGGCTCGGCGAGCGCGCGTCGCACGTCGGCCCACGCGCCCGCGGCCGCGAGGGCGCGCGTCGCGTCGAGCAGCTCGGGGTGGGCGTTGCCGCCGGTCGCCTGCATCGTCGCTCCGGGCGCTACCGGCGGCTGCGGTAGGCGATCGCGTACGTCGTGAAGCTCAGGAGGTTCGCCTCGATCTCCTCGAGCTCGATCTTCAGCGTCCCGACGATCGGCGTCCACGGCTCGCTCGCCGACTCCCGCTTCCAGATCTGGAGCGAGGTCTTGAGCGTGTTGTCGTCGCCGTTCACCGTGCCGTCGCGATTCAGGTCGTCGTCGGCCTCGTTGAACTCGAACTTGAGCTCCGCGGGACGCGTCGGATTGAAGGTGAGCCCGGACGGCGACATCTCGACCATCAGGTTCTCCGGGTCGATCACCTTCAGCGTGATCAGCACCGAGTCGCCGGTGGCGAAGAGCGTCCCGTCGGGGCGCGCGAGCAGCGACTCCTTGCGCACGCGCAGGCGCACGAAGTCGTCGGTCTCCGAGGTGCCGGGCGCGCGGTAGAGCCGCCCCTCGCTGTCCTCCCCCTTCTTCGCCCAGAAGCTCACCTCGCTGGAGACGAGCGGGCGCGCGTCGGGGGCCGGGCGGATGAATTGCAGGTCCGCCGTCACGATGCCCCCGTTCTCCGGCGGGGTCGGGTCGCCGCCGCAGGCCGCGAGGAGGGCGACGGCGGAGCCGAGCATGGAAAAACGTCGAAGCGTCATTGTCCTGATTCCTTGAATGGCCACTATGTAGTTAGGCAGCGGGATGCCGTCCCGTCCTCTCCCTACTCGGAAGCATCCTCGTCGCTCCCTTCTTTCCCTTCGAGAATTCTCTGCAAGCGCGGCCGCGAGATCTTGAGCCGCCGCGCCGCCTCGCTCTTGTTCCCCCCCACCATCTCCAGCGTCGCCGTGACCGCGCCGCGGATCACCTCGGTGAGCGGCGCCGGGAACGGCACCGCGCTGCCTGACGACATGCCGCCCTCGGCGGCGTCCCGCGGCTGGTCGGCCGCGACGTCGGCCGCGTCCACCACCGGGCCGGCGAGCAGCAGCGCGCGCTCGATCGCGTTCCGGAGCTCGCGCACGTTCCCCGACCACTCGCGCCCCCTGAGCGCCGCCTCGGCCGCGGGCGTCAGCGCCGGCATTGGCAGCCCGTACTCGGTCGCGAAGCGCTCGACGAAGTGCCGCGCGAGCGGGACGATGTCGTCGCGCCGCGCCCGCAGCGGCGGCAGCTCCACCGGCACCACGTTCAGCCGGAAGTAGAGGTCCTCTCGGAACGCCCCGCGCCGCACCGCCGCCGCCAGGTCCACGTGCGTCGCCGCCATCACCCGCACGTCCACCGCGATCGCGCGCGTCCCGCCGACCCGGCGCATGTGCCGCTCCTGGAGCGCCCGAAGGAGCTTGCCCTGGAGCGTGAGCGGCAGGTGGCCGATCTCGTCGAGGAAGATCGTGCCGCCGTTCGCGACCTCGAACAATCCGGGCTTCGCCGACGTCGCGCCGGTGAAGGACCCCTTCTCGTGCCCGAACAGCTCGCTCTCCAGCAGGTTCTCCGGGATCGCCGCGCAGTTCACGTCCACGAAAGGCGCCTCGCGCCGCGGACCGTTGTAGTGGATCGCCCGCGCCAGCAGCTCCTTCCCCGTTCCGGTCTCGCCGGTGATCAGCACCGTGACGTTCGCGTGCGGGATCACCCGCGCGGCCCGCTCCAGCGCCGTGAGCAGCGCCGGGCTGCTGCCGAGGATCCCGTCGAAGCGGTACTTCGCCGACTCCCTCGCCGCGAACGCGGTCCGCCGCGCGCCGTCGCGCGTCCGGTCCGCCCGCTCGCGGAGCCACGAGCGCATCAGCTCCAGGTCGCCCGGCAGCGCGAAGTACTCCGCCGCCCCCGCCGCCACCACCCGCGCCGCCACGCGGTGACTCGGCAGCGCGCCGACCGCGGCGATCTCCAGTGGCGGCGTCACGCTGGCGCGGCGGATGACGTTCTCCAGCTCCTCCTCCACGCCCCCGCCCGCCACCAGCCCGACCGTCGCCCGCGCCGCGGCCAGCGCGGCCACGTCATCCACCGCCAGCAGCGCCAGCCCGCACTCGGCGGCCAGCGGCGTCCAGAGGTCGGCGAACGAGTCGCTCACGGCGAGGAGGGCGAGCGCCGGCTGCCGCTGCTCGGCCGGTGCCGAGCCCGAAGGCGACGCGCCGGGGCTGGTCCCGGTCGGTCTCGATGGGGCGGTCACCGGCGCTCGCGTGAGGAGTGGAGGTGGTGCTCCAGCCCGGACGACTAGTTGTCGTCCGAGCCGTGGCCGCCGTTGCGGCCGTGATCATCCGAGCCGTCGTCGCTGCGACCGTCGCGGTCGTCGTCGCCGAAGGCCATGAACGAGGCGCGGATGTTCGCCGCGACCGTGGCCTCGTTCGCGCCGCCCGCGTTCGCGCTCTGCGGGTCGATCAGCGCGCCCGAGCTCGACTTGAACCAGCCGGTCACGTCGATCCGCACGGTGACGTTGGTCCCCGCGGCGTCGACGACGATCGGCGGCGAGAACTCCAGCTCCATCTCGGAGCGCACCCGCGACGTGTACACGAACGCCCGGCCGTTGTACGTGCCCTCGACGCGGACGCTGGCGCGCGACAGCTCGGGGTGCGAGGCGGCGAAGGCGCGGTCGCGCTGCGTGTCGTCGTCCGGCTTGTCCAGCTTCAGCTCCAGCTCACGGTAGCTCCCCGCGGGGACCGAGACGTCGAAGCTCGTCACCGCCTCGCCGCCGAGCGGCAGCTCCACCAGCACCGGCCCCTGCTCGATCTCGTCGCAGTCGTCCGAGGAATCGTCCGAGCCGCTGCTGTGGTGGCCGCTGTCGTCGAGGCCGCTGCTGCTGCTGCTGCTGGAGCCGCAAGTCGAGACGCCGTCGGGAAGCTTCAGCTCCACTTCCTTCATGACGAGCTGCACGCGCGTGAGCACGATCTCGTCGCTGCCGACGGTCACGCGCGCGGTCGAGCCGGCGCCGCCGACCGCCGCGACGGTCCCGGCCGCCGTGGCCGCCGGACCGGCAGCCGCGAACGACAGGCTCACGCGCTCGGCGGAGCCGGGGGTCAGGGAGTCGCTGCACGCGGTGAGCGCCAGCGAGCCGAGGAGGAGGGCCGGCACGGCGGCCGGCGCGAAGGAGCGGAAGCGAGTCATGTGTGCGAGCATGTGTTACTCCATGTGGGGGCACGATGTGCCGTTCATGCCGCTCCCCAACGCACGTGCCGCACCACCTGCTCGCCGCCGAACCAGCCGAGTAAATCTATATCACGCAGTAGTTTACGACACGCCGATCCGATCCGACCCGCCCACGGGCCGCGTCGATACGATGCACCGCTGTAACGCTGCGTTACAAGTCGACCGAAACGAACGAGCACCGGAACCGGTGGTCGCCGGTCCGGTGCTCCGCGCACCACTGCTGGATCGAGCCCCTGGTCAGCGGCTCGTTCCCTCCTTCTGCTTCGCCCGCCGACTCATGCCCGACTGCTTGATCTGCTCGAGCAGCTCCTGCTCGATGCGCTTGGCGTCGAGCGGCTGCAGCATCTCGCGCAACTCGGCGTCGTCACCGATCTTCTGCCCGAGTCGGGTGTACAGGCCGGCGACGAGCTGGAGCGTCTTCGTCACCTCCTCCTCCATGCGGAGGTTGACCTGGAGGGCGAGCTCCTCGCGCAGCTCGGCGATCGCCGCCTCGCGGCCCTGCGACATCAGCACGAAGATCGACAGGAAGATCGCCTCGAGCGACACGACCATCGTCAGCAGGCCGAACGGATACGGATCGAACGGATGCAGGCCGAGGAGGCCGGTGTTCCAGCTGATCCAGAGCGCGAACCAGACGACGTGCATGACGAGCATCGGCGTCGAGCTGGCCCACAGGGTCAGTCGCTCGGCGGTTCGCTCGATCGAGGTCAGGTCCGCGGCGTGCTCGGCCTTGATCGCGCGGAAGGCGCGATTGGTGTTGGTGCGCCGCAAGCGTCGATCGGTCCGCTCACCAACGTCCCCGTTGTCGGCCGCGGGGATGTCGACGCAGAGGCGGCTGTCGGGAATCGGCTCGGAGGAAGCGGACGACGGAAGCACGGACGGCGGCGCCGGCGTGGGAAGCCCCGGGCCGACCCGATTCGAGGTCCTCTTGTCGTGCGCGTCGAACGCCATTCCCATGAGCCCCCTCACACGGATCCACTCGCGTCCCGATGCACTAAGTGCGCATCCCACCGGGACCTGCGACATCGGGGGGCAAGAACTCTGCCTGAAGATGATGGGCTCTTGAGTCATAGAGGGCCCCAGTCTGCCCGGCCGGAATGCAAGTGGGCCCTTGAGTCATCAAGGGCCCACCGCTGCCTCGGACGTTCCGACAGAACTACGGCCGCTGCACGTCCACAGTATGGCCGATGACCGCGCCGGCGATGCCGCCGACCGCGGCGCCGATCACGCCGCCCTTGAGCTTGTCGCGGCTCGTCGCGGCACCGATCACGGCGCCGGCCGTCGCGCCGATCACCGCGTCACGCTTCGTGTGACGAATCGGCTCGGCGGGCTGAGGCGCGGGCGCGGGATAGCTGCGGCCGCTGGACGTGGACGTCGACGTGCGACGCGTGGTCGTCGGCGCACGACGCACGGTGGTGGCGCCGGTGCTGTAGCCGGCGTTCGTCTGCCGAACCGCACCCTGCGGGGCGTAGCCCTGCTCCATGGGCGAGACGAACTGCTGCGCCGGGTAGGGCTGGGCGACGGTCGCGAGCGCCAGATCGTTGCGCAGCGACTCGTCGAGCGCCGATTCCGACTTTCGATCGTCGCGCCCGCACGCGGCCAGCGCGAGGAGCATGGGGGCAGCAAGCAGCTTGACGGAAATGCGCATCGTTCCTCCGGCGATTCTGAACCGCGGCGCCCGCCGCCCAGGCACCGGGCGCTCACGGACCAAGGGTTCGTTCCGGCCGGAAGAGAAGGCACCCTTCGTACCCCGAGTTACGGCGGCGTATGAGGGTTTAACTCGATGGGGTGTCCCTGTTTACGAGAGGGGTGTCCATACGGGCGGACACCACGAACGTGATGTTGCGCACAGGGACCGGCGGGACACCAGGGGCGGGGAACGGCAGACCGATACGGCAGGGGCGACGCGTGCGTCGCCCCTGCCGTTCGCGGTCGGGACGCGAATTACGCGGCCTGCCGATTTCCGTACTTCTTCTTGACCTCGTTGATCACGGCGCGGACCTGCGGCTCGGTGAGGTCGTTGTTGGTCGCGATGCCGATGTAGCCGCGCATCTCGGGGACCGGGATGCGGCCGCCCGGCTTGGCCGTCGAGCCGATATTGCGGAGCAGCTCGAGCAGCTCCTCGTGGGCCGCCGTGGCCGGGTCGAAGTTCTCGAGCCCCGGAGCCTTCTGCTCCTTGCCGAGGAGGATCGGCAGCAGGTCGCGAGAGGCGACGTAGCCGTCCAGCTTCTGGTCGCGCTTCCACTTGCGGTAGCGCGACTTGCGCACGACCGCCTGCGACTCGCCCGTCTTCTGGAGGATGAGGTCGAAGGCGTGCGTGAACTTGGTGGGGCTCAGCGAGGACTTGCCGCGATCGTCCCCCTCCGCCGGCTTGCCGCCCACGTAGCGCGTGCGCTCCTCGGCGGTCACGTACACGTGCACGCCGAGCGCGGAGACGCGGCGGATGAGGCGCGTGAGCTTCTTCGCGGCGCGCGCGAAGTCCACCTGCCCCTTCCCCTTGTCGCGCCCCTCGGACGACTGGTCGATCCCGAGCTGCGCGACCTTCTCGTCCACGAGGTTCGTGAGGCTGTCGATGAGCAGCGACTTGTACTGCTCGTACCAGCGCTTGTCGCTGGTGAACTCCTCGAGGAACTCGATCAGCGCATCGATGTGCGGGATCTTGTCCGGCCCGAGCCGCTTGAAGCCCTCGAAGCGGTCGTCGGCGAAGAGTCCCGACGAGACGTCGGAGTCGACGACGATCAGCGGGCGCGGAAGGTTCTCGTAGGCGTCGTGGGACTTCCCCGTCCCCGACGCGCCCCAGACCTGTGCCTTGACGCCCATGACGATCTCCGAGCTGTCCTGTACCTGGTCAATGAACGGCATCGATCCAACCCTCATTCCTTGTCGCATACACACGGCTCCCATTCGCCACGGCCGCCGCTGACCGCGCGGGCTTTCGGCGCCCACGTTGCCCGAGGAGCGGCCGGCCGTCTACGCCTCCGCGGCGTCCGGTTTTCGGCTTTTCTTCGGGTAACTCCAATATAAGAAATCTGGGCGGCAGCGCCAGAAACGAACGTCGAGGACGGCAGCCAAGCTACGTGAGTCCCGCTCGGGAGCGTCATCGATCTGTTGCCAGACGGACCATTCCATTTCGCTCGATGACAGGATTGAACCGCGGCGGTTCGATGCCGTCAGCGACCGGCACGGGCGTTGCGCCCATCGGACCTCCCCGCGCGCGGTGAGGGATCGCGGGCGGGCAACCATTGCAGCGAGGTAGGCCGTGGCTGATCGGAGCAGGAGCGAGAAGGGCTCGCGCGAGACGCGCTCGAGCCGCACCGGGGCGGGCCCCGAAGGGCCGTACGAGGAGACGACACGCGACTTCGGGCAGACGGCGAGCGAGCGCCCGGGCGCGCTGGAGGGCGTGGGAGACATCTCGCACGCCGGCTCGGCCGATCTCTCGGGCGACGAGGGCGGCCACCTTCGCATCCCCGAAGGGGGCGGCCAGCGCCGCAACCCGCCGCTCACTCCGGACGCCGGCATCGGCGACGGCGGCCTGGCGGCCTCGGGCGGCGCGGCGGGCGGCGAGCGCGGCAACTCCGGCTCGTCGGCGCGCGCCAACCCGGCGAACGAGGCGGCGTCGGGGCCGGGGCAGTACAGGTCCACCAGCCGCACGGACCTCGACCACCCGAGCACGGACGTGGGAGACCGGTAGGGCGATACGCGGTTCGCGGTGCGCGGTGCGCGAAGGGCCCCGGGGGAGCGCATACTGGATCCCCGGGGCCCTTCGCGCACCGCGAACCGCCCCTACGCCGCCCGACGCGTCTTTCGGGCGAGCTTGCGGAGCTGGCTCTTCGCCCGGGGCACCGCCGGGCGACTCCTGATCGGCTCGGGTTCCGTCATGAGCCCGGCCGCGATCTCCCAGAGGCCGAGCGCGAGGTAGGGCGCGCGGACGTCCTCGTCCAGGTCGAGCACCCACGGCGACGCGGCGAAGAAGATCCCGCTCGCCACGTCCAGCGCCAGGTGCACCTTCATCGGCAGCTTGCGCACGGCGCCGAGCTCGTAGTCCGTGAACAGGCTGTAGAGCAGCGCCCCGACGCCTAACGCCACCGGCACGGCCGCCTCGGCGCGCCCGCGGCGCGCACCCTTCAGCAGCCCCGGGAGCGCCATCAGCAGCGCGCCGGTCGAGTAGTCGAGGATCCCGTGGACACGGGTGGGAATGCGACGCATGGGTGGAGCCTCCGCTGTGCGGCTGAATCGTTGTGGGTGACGCGGCGCGCCGTCAGTCGCGCCGCGTGAGCTGGCCGATCACGAAGCCCGCGCCGAGCGTGAGCAGGACCGCGCCGAGGGCGTTCTTCGGGTTGGTGCTGGTGAGCGCGCGGCGGACGTCCTCGCCGGCGCGCATCGCCTGCCGCTCGGCGCCCTCGACGACGTCCGCGAGTCCCTTGTGGGCGACCTCGAACGCGTTCTCCACGCGCCCCGACACGCTGTCGGCGTCGTAGCCCAGGTCCTCGAGCGTCTCCAGCACCCAGGCGTAGTGCCGTGCCTCGTCCGCCGCGGCGCGCTGGATCACCTGCTGCACGTCGGGCTGGTGGCGCGCCTGCGCCGCCCGCCGGTACTTGTCGCGCACCTGGCGCTCGTTCGCCTTGAACGCGGTGAGGATCGCGCGGTCGCCGCTGGCCGCCGTCAGCCCCTGCACTGCCAGCTTGAACAGCCCCGTCGGCAGGTGCGGCAGCTCGACCGCGGTGCCGCCAAGCTTCTGGATCAGCGCGACGAGCTCGTCGATGTGGCGCTCGTGGTCGAGCCGGAACTCGCGCAGCTGCTGGCAGTAGCTCTCGTTCTTCAGGTTCTTGATCGCGACCGTGTACGCCTGCACGGCGTCGTAGTCGAGCTGAAGGAGGTCGTTGAGCTCGGCGATGAGCTCCGACTCCGTCCCCATGGTGTTGTTGGCCATATCCGTCACTCTCCGTGTGAGACGCCGAGGTGCCCGCCGCGCCAGCGTGCGGCGGGGCGCCCCTATCGCGCAAGCCACGTTCCGCCGTTGCGCGCGCGCGGCCGTCCGAGCAGACTTCGGCTCACGCCGGCGCGCGACGCGCCGGCGCGGCAGACATCCTCTTCCGGAGAGTGCATGCGCTCGCATCCTCGCACGCGCCCGCTCGCGGCGGCCGTGGCGCTCGCGCTGATGGTGGCGCCCGCCGCCGCCACCGCGCGGGCGCAGCAGTCGCCGCCGAGCTCCGGCGCGTCGGCTCAGCCCGCCACACCCCCGCCGCCGGTCGCGGTCGGGGACATGGCGCCCGACTTCTCGCTCCCCGGCGCCACGCGCTACGGCCTCCTGCGCGAGCCCGTCAGGCTGTCGAGCTTCCGCGGGCAGACCGTCGTGCTCGCCTTCTTCTACAAGGCGCGGACGAAGGGCTGAACGGTCCAAATGGAGGCGTACCGTGATCAGTACGCCACGCTCTTCAACGGCGGCAAGAAGGTCGTCGTCATCGGCATCAGCACGGACCCGGACAGCGCGCAGCAGTCGTGGGCGCGCGACGCCGCATTCCCGATGCTCTTCGCCAGCGACCGCGCCGGCGCCGTCGGCCGGCTCTACGGCGCGTACGACGCGCAGAACAAGCTCGACAACCGCTCGCTGATCGTCGTCGGCCCCGACGGCCGGATCGCGCACGACATGCGTCCGTTCCGCCAGACCTCGCCGAACGCCTACACCGAGCTGGCGGCGGTGATCGATCGGCTGGCGCCGGAGGACAGTACGAAGTGAGAACCGGGGGGCGCTGCCGCTGTCACCCCGGGTAGCCAAGCGGTCGGCCGAGATGGGGATGAAGGGATGGAGGGATGTCGAGGTCGTACCCACTCGACATCCCTCCATCCCTTCATCCCCATCTCTCCCCTGAGAGTGGCCGTGAGCAGAGCAGCCGCCGATCTCCTCCGAGAGCTGTTCTCCGCCGCGGTCGCCGGCGCGATGCCTGACGCGGCGACCGCCGACGCCGTGCGTGAGCTCTCGCCAGGCGCCACGGCGGGCGGGGTGCGCGTGCTCGCGGCCGGGAAAGCGGCCCGGGCCATGGCGGTGGCGGCGGTGCGCGCGCTCGCCGAGCGTGGCGTCGAGCCGGCCGGAGGAATCGTCGTCGCGGCGGAGGCGGGAGGGGCGCCGCATCCCGCGCTGCCGCTCGTCGTCGGCGACCACCCGATTCCGGGCGCGCGGTCGCTCGCGGCGGCGGCCGATCTGCAGCGCGCCGTCGCGCGCGTGCGGCCGAGGGAGCTCGTGCTCGTGCTGCTCTCGGGGGGCGCGACGAGCCTCGTTGCCGGAGCGGCGTTCGTCGCGCCGCCGCCCGACCTGCGCACGCTGTTCGAGATGCTGCTCGCCTCGGGCGCGGACATCGCCACCATGAACGCGGTGCGCAAGCGCTTCCTCCGCTGGGGCGCCGGTCGGCTGGCCCGCGCGCTCGCCGAACGCCGCGCCAACGTGCACTGCCTGGTCGTGTCGGACGTGCTGGGCGACGACCTGACGACGATCGCCTCGGGGCCGTGCGTCCCCGACCCGCTCCTCGCCGACGACCTGATCGCGCTGCTGGAGGGGCTCCGGCTGTGGCGGGGCGTGCCCGAGTCGTTCCGGCTGCATCTGCTGGCGGTGGCGCGCGGCCAGCTCCCGGAGACGCCGAAGCCCGGCGACCGGGCGTTCGCGCGCGTGTCGACGCGGATCATCGTGAGCAACCGTCACGCCCTGCGCGCGGCCGCGGCGCGGGCGCGCGAGCTCGGCGTGCGCGCGGTGCCGATCGAGGACCGGCCGATGCGCGGCGAGGCCTCCGCGTGCGGCGTGGAGATCGCGCGAAGGCTGGCGGGCGACGCGGCCGGCCCCGGTCCGTTCCCCACGTGCCGGCTCTGGGGCGGCGAGACGACGGTGACGCTCGGCGACGCCGGCGCGGCGCCCGGCGCGCTCGGCGGCCGCTGTCAGGAGCTAGCGCTCGCCGCCGCTCGGGTGCTCCATGACGCGGGCCCGGAGCCGGCGCGCGTCACGCTCCTCGCCGCCGGCACCGACGGGCGCGACGGGCCGACGGACGCCGCGGGCGCGATCGTGGACGCCGGCACGTGGGACGCGATCCGCGCCGCCGGCCGCGACCCGGCGCGCGACCTGGCCGCCCACGACTCCTACCGCGCGCTCGACGCCGCGGGGGCGCTGCTGCGCACGGGCCCGACGGGGACGAACGTGATGGACGTGGCGATCGGACTGGTGAGCGCCTAACGTTCGCGCCCGGTCGCCCGCATCCGGTCGAGCGCGTCGGTCACACGGCGCGGCAGGAGCAGCTCGTCGGCGATCGCGGCGATCTCCTCGGCCTGCTTCCACGCCGCCTCGAGGGCGGCCAGCTCGCCCTCCATCGCCGCGCGCTCGCTCTCCTCGTGGGCGGCGATCTCCAGCGCGAGGCGCGTGTACGGCGGGAGCATCCCGAGATCGGCGGCGTCCTCGGAGCGCTGGAATTCCGCCCAGGCCCGAGCGCGGGCGGTGACCTCCGGCACGTATCGCTCCGGGCCGCCGAGACTCTCGATCTGGTTCACGGCGTCGCGCACTCGGGCCGCGCCGGCGCCGGCGACGTTGATCCGCGCGAGCAGCAAGCCGAGCGCGTGCAAGGCGGCCGCGCCCTCGACGGTGATCACGCCGCCGACGTCCGACGTCATGTCCCGGCGGACGAGGGCGTCGGACGTCGGGACGCGCTTCGCGTACGCCACGCGAAGCCCCCAGCCGCCGCGCTCGAGCACCACCAGGCGCGCCCGGTCGTCGAGCGCGACCTCCATACTCCCGCCCTCGGGATGGGGAAGGTAGAGTGGCCGCTTCCGGAAGATCATGGGCCACACGGCCTCGAGCCCGATCTGCACCCCGACGAACGCCCCCACGGTCGTTCCGATGAGCGCCGGCACCCCGAGGGCGACGGCGCCAATGACGAGCGCCCCGGATGCGCCGCGCGCGATGAGCCGCTTCCGGCGCTCACCGAGCTGGTCGCCGTAGCGCCAGGCCGCGAATTCCGCGCGTGGCGGTCGCCCGATGCGCAGCAGGTCAAGCTGCCCCGCGGCGCGCGCCAATCCGATCTGGTCCGTGCACACACGCGCCCGGGTGTCGCGGAAGAGGCGCTCGCACTCCTCGATCGCCTCCCAGCGCTCCTCGACGGGAGTGAGGTTCCACCGCTCGCACTTGCGGCACACCACCCAGAGCCGGCCTTTCGCCGCATCGAACGCGAGCCGTCGACCCACGGGAAAGTGCTCGACCGCCTCGTTGTGGCCGAGATCGCTGCTGCAGAACAGGCAGGTCCGGTACATGTCAGATCGTACGAGCGCCCAGTCCGCGGAGTTCCGGGCGCTGGAAGAACGCCCACACGCCGTAGCCTGCCATCAGGAGCGCGGTGGCGAAGATCGCCGTCGCCACGCCCACCTCGTGGGCGATCACGCCGCCCGTGA